>JAEZAA010000166.1 GCA_023430625.1 Pseudomonadota bacterium | reverse complement strand
TGCTTCAGGACAGGCCGCCGGTTAAACAGCAAATACCCAGACTGTTTAACCGGCGATGTCCACTCAATGACGAGGATAGAGAATGACCTCCGGATTCCCACGTCCGGCCACAGCCTCCCGCTCTTCGTCAGAAAGCAGGGACTCCAATGACTGATTGAGTCCCTGAGCAGCACCCGCGAGGATATGCGCCCAGCTGCAACCGTTGGCGAACAGCATGCCCGGCTCGTCCATGGTTCCGCCCCGGTTGCGGTAACCTAGCGCTATCCATTCATCACAGGCGCGAGCCAGGGGCCAGAGTATCCCCGTCATCACCTCGGGTCGCGTGTGTGTCACCAGCACCCGGGTTCCCGCAAAGGGTCCCAGCTCCTTAAAGTCCGTGCCCGTGCAATAAGCAGCCTCATCCGCATCGCGCGGCGTTCGCAGACGGGCGGGCTCCAGCAGACAGTACACCACATGGGCCACACCGGCCTTGGCCAGGCGGGCCGATGCGGTCAGGGCTTCACCCAGCTGATAGGCACCGCAGGCCAGAATCTGCAGACGCTCGCCATCGCCGTGACGCGTCACCTCGATGAGGCCATCACGCACCAGTTGCCGTGCCTGCTCGGGACTGAACCGCACCGGCTGCGCCCGCTTCGGGATCACCAGATTGAACAGACAACCGCGACTTGCATACACAGCCTCCATGGTGGCCACGGCGGAGTTCCAGTCCACGGGGAATAACACCCGCGAGACATCGGACATTTCATTGAGCATGGCCTCGGCCATGGCCGGATCCTGGTGGGATTGCTCATTCTTGCCGTTCTCCCAGGTATGGGAGGTGGAAATCACCGGCACCGACAGCCACTGGGGCGGACGACCCGCCTCCTTCTGGTGTCGAGCAAAGATGATCTCCTGCCGTACCGCGCCCAGCATCTTCACCGTGAAGGCCTCATAGGAGGCCACCAGATTGATGCCCGCCTTGTTGGCCAGTGCCGCATTGACGATGGCTTCTTCATTCAGCGCGGTAATCACCGAGCCATCGACGGACTCGGCCACTCCCGTCTCGGGGCTGGTCACTCGATGCTTGAGCTTGTCCAGCGTGGCATTGAGTCGATTGGAGCGGATCTCGTCGGGATTGCCAACCCGCACCCGCAGATCGGGGTTCGCATCCACCAGTTCACAGAAGTACTGGTCGACACCGTCCATGGGCGAGCACTTGTCGCTCCCCGTGGCCCACTGGGGTTCGGGCATATTCAAGGGGGCCGGCGCGCGCCGTGCCAAGGGGTGTTCGCGCTCCTTCGCACGTTGCTGGTCCGCGTGCCGGTTCAGGCTGGCACGGGCGCGCTGCAATTCATCCGGTGCCACAAACAGCTGGGCCGCCCCCTCGTTGAACTGGGTCCGAGCCGGTTCATCCTTGGCGGGGTTGCCCCCCAGCGGCAGGTTATGGGCGGCATTGGTGCCAGAGCCGGGGAAGCCCCAGCCCTTCACGGTTTCGGCGATCACATAAGGCAGCGGCACGGGATACTCGGCCCGCCCTTCCAGCAGCGCCTGCCCCACGGCCTGCAGCAGTTCCTCGGCCTCGAAAATGCCGACCACAAAGGCGGCGGGGTCTTTGCCGTCGATGGCCAATGGGTTGAAGCCGTTCAGCTTGAGATGGTTGTGGAACCAGTCCAATCCCTCTGGTTGGCCCATGCTGGTGCGCTGGTCGATCCGGCGCCCGTTGGCGATCATCACCGGTGTCACCAGGCCGGAATCCTGGGCTCGCCACCAGCGGGACATCCAGTCACTGCCACGCTGCTCCTCGAAGGCACCGTCACTGAGAAAGGCCACTAAGCGCTCGCCCGGCAACGGCATGTGCACATACTGCAGTTCGGCAAAACCTAGATAGCCGCCTTCGATCAGACCACCCGCGGTAAAGGCATTGACGTGGCTGCCCAAGGGCGATTCCGGCTTACCCTGCGGCGTGATCCGGTAGCTGTAGAAATCCTGCACCATGCGGGTCAGGCCGTCATCGCTCAGGCTGTAGCGGGCGGCATGCTCGGGCAGCATGTTGTCCACCATCAAATTCAGCGCGTCGATGGCCGCCACACAATGCCCCTGTCCCATCAGCCAGCTGCGGGTGATCCCGGTCAGGCTGTTAAGGGCCAGATAACCCACGTACGCGGGCACCATGTTCAGGGCGCCGCCGGTGTGTCCTTCTGGCACCGGCTTGAAATCATCCGCCTGCAGGGGCCGTCCGTCACAGTAGACGCGGCGGGCATAGGTCATGTGCGCCACCAGCCACATGCCGGCACAGGCGAGACGGTCGGCCGCTCGCAATTGAGCATACACCTCGTCCGCCTGCGCCACGCAGCCGCGCTCCACCAGTAACTGAGCCAGTTTATAGACCCTGACCTGTACCGCATCGCTGTGGGTAATCGGGCCATAACCCTTGGCCCATTCCGCCAGCGCGGGATGGTTGGCTCGATACAGTGCCGCGCGCTCGCGGGTCAGACTTTCCTGTTCGGCATTCACTTTCCGCATCGCATTCTCCCTCTACCGTCCTTTTATCAGTACGCACAGTACGTGACCTACCCCTATATTAGTCAAGTTTCCAAGCCACTTCTGAATCTGGATCAAGTTCCCGCGTGATAAGCGGTTTTCAGCTTTCTGCCAGGCCGATTCTGCGTTTTTCTGCTGGCGTTATCCGGCCACACCAGCTCTGGCTAAAGCAGCCAGGCCGTCATCAACGGGATATAGAAAAGGCCAAAGAATGTGCTCAGCAGTGTGGTGGTGGCCACCTGCTGCGGATAGGTATTGAGCAAGGCCGCAATGACCACGGTGTTGGCGGCAATGGGTGTGAACGACAACACCCACAGGGCCTGATGCACGCGGCCATCGAACAGGTGCCACCAAGCTGTATCCAGCAGCACGAACAGGCCGACCGCCAGAGGCCAGGCCAGGAACTTGCCGACGAAGGCCAGCCCCATGAAACGCCCATCCACCGCCCCCGCGCTCATGCCGGCAATGCTCATCCCGATGATCATCATGCCGAACACGGTGTAGGCACCGCGCATGCTGTCGACAAAGCTGTCGAACAACATGGGAATATCGAAGCCCGCGCTATTCAGCACCAGGGCCAGCATAAAGGCGTACAGTGATGGCAAACGCAGCACCTTGCGCAGGCATTCCCGCGCCGGATAGCGTCCTTTCGCCGCGATATAGAAGCCGACGGAGTTCTCGTGCAGGGTCGTGCCCAGCATGCAGAGGATATAGAGGCCAACCTGGCTTTCGCCCAGCAGCAACAAGGCAACGGGAATCCCGAAGTAGCCCGTGTTCCCGGTGCCGACTGCCAGGGCGAGGATGTTGGCGCGCCGATCGCGCAACTGCCAGCGGCCAATCACCAGAAACAGCAGGCTGATGCAGATACAGATGCCCCAGACCATGAACGGCAGTAAAGCCCGCAGCGGCGAAAGCTCCACCGCCATCACGCCACTGAAGACGATAATGGGAGTGATCATGTAGATCATGGTGCCGGCTATGTGGCGGCTTTGCAGTTCGAGGAAGCGGCCGGCGATATAGCCGAGTCCGATCATCAGGTAGAGCGGCATGAGCTTCATGACTAACGTCAGGAACACTGCCATGGGAAATCCCGCTCAGGATAGGGTCAGGAAGGAGTAATCAGGAAAGAAAAACCAATTCCGGCGCCAAGCCGGACCAACCCATTGCGCACCCGCCCCGTAACCTGGACGGGTGTGCAATGCTCAGCCATCAATCGACGTCGAAGTCGGCGCTCTCGCCGCTGTCGCTGTCCATTGAGGTTGCGCCTGCGGTGTAAATCACGCGGCGGGTCGTGACTGCGCGATGATACTTCAGCCAAGCCTTTTCAACCTCAGTGCTGGCCGGCTGCTCGCCGTTTGCGACCAGGACGAATTGCTTTTCCGCTGGGGTCGCCGGCTCCCGCGCACCACTCGCCAGATCCTTCAGCGCATAGCCATGACGCTCCAGAATTTCAGCCTCGCGGCGCGAATAAATGCCGGAGCGATGAAAGCCATGGGGATAGTTCTTGGTGTCGTAAAAAAACTTACTACTGGCGAAATCTTTTTGACTCATAGACTCTTACCTATTCAACGCCAAAGCCGGGTAAAAACGTCGCGCATTATGGCCAACTCCCGAAGGAGATGACAAGCTGCAGTGCCATAAATATAGACAGTGAATTAAAAAGTGTTTAGGCAAAGTGCACGAAGCTGGATAAATGATGGTGCAGCCGGCGCCATACCAGTGCACGGAGGCGCTTAATCGGTGATTATTCGGTTAATTTTGGTGACCGCTCTTGCCCTGGGACTGCGACTGTCTTTATAGTCTCGTTATTGCCATTTCATGAAACCCGATAGATTGGACATATCAGGACGCTGTTCCAGCCAGGCCAGCCGCCATGAGACAGACCATGACGCCATACCTTGCAAACCATCTTCATCCCGTCCCGGGACAGGGGTTGGCCGGCGTTACGTCCATGGTTGCCGCAAGCGTCCGGACAGCCCTGCTTGGATCCAACCTGTCGAACAGCGTCCTTCGCATCCGCTTCGATCATCGGTCCCGCTTCCAATCTTGCCCCTTCTATAAGCTGTCCCGCTCCGAACGTTATCCGTTCTTTCCGGATCCGCCCAAACCCGCAGTCGCCTGACCACTGATCATTTCACAGGATGAGCCCTGGCTGCGCGCAGCCGGCCCGACGACGAGCCAAATACTGTTATGAATTTATTCCTGATTGCCCTGCTGCCCCTGCTTGGCAGCCTTGTGCCTGGGCTCACCCAGCGCTACGGCCGCACCGCCTGCGCCTGGCTCACAAGCCTCGTCCCAGCCATCGCCCTGGCATTAGTTTGGTCGTTACGGGACGCGGTGTTTGATGGGCAGGTGATACAGGTGTCCCTGCCCTGGGTTCCCCAGTTGGGTCTGGAGATCGCGTTTCGCCTGGACGGGCTGGCGTTTCTGTTTGCCTCCCTGATTCTCGGCATCGGCCTGCTGATCATCCTGTATGCCCGCTATTACCTGTCTCCCCAGGATTCCATGGGGCGCTTCTACGGGTTTCTGATGCTGTTCATGAGCGCCATGCTCGGGATCGTCCTCTCGGATAACCTGCTGCAACTCTGGTTGTTCTGGGAGCTCACCAGCATCAGCTCCTTCCTGCTCATCAGTTTCTGGTGGCAGCAAACGGGCAGCCGCAAGGGAGCTCGCATGGCCCTGGCCGTCACCGGCGGCGGCGGTCTGGCGCTGCTGGCGGGCCTTCTGCTGATTGGGGAGGTGGTCGGTAGCTTCAATCTGGGCGATGTGTTGGCCAGCGGCGACCTGCTCCGCCAGCATGACTCGTATCCCTGGATCCTGATGCTCGTTCTGCTGGGGGCCTTCACCAAATCGGCCCAGTTTCCGTTTCACTTCTGGTTGCCCCAGGCCATGGCGGCGCCAACGCCGGTGAGTGCGTATCTTCACTCTGCCACTATGGTAAAGGCCGGCATCTTTTTGCTGGCGCGCTTTTTCCCGGTTCTGTCCGACACGACTCTTTGGGTAGTTATTGTCAGTCTGGTCGGCTTGACCACACTGCTGATCGGCGCCTACCTGGCCCTGTTCAAGCACGATCTCAAAGGACTTCTTGCCTACTCCACCATCAGCCATCTCGGTCTGATTACCCTGCTGCTGGGTCTGAGCACGCCGATGGCCGCGGTGGCCGCCGTGTTTCACATCATTAATCATGCAACCTTCAAAGCCTCGCTGTTCATGGCAGCCGGCATCATCGATCATGAAACCGGCACACGCGACATCCGCAAGCTCCACGGTCTCGCCAAGTACATGCCCTATACCGCCGCGCTTGCCATCGTGGCGGCTGGCGCCATGGCCGGCGTGCCATTGCTGAACGGCTTTCTCTCCAAGGAGATGTTCTTCGCCGAAACCCTGGCGCAGCATCAGTTCGGCGGCCTGTCCTGGCTGATCCCGGTCCTGGCGACACTGGCGGGCGTATTTTCCGTGGCCTACTCGGTCCGGTTTATTCACGACGTGTTTTTCAACGGCCAGCCGGTCGATCTGCCACGCAAGCCCCATGAGCCACCCCGCTATATGCGGGTGCCCGTTGAAATACTCGTGGCGCTCTGCCTGGTGGTGGGCATTCTGCCCACCTGGGCCGTGGACAAGGTGCTCCGGGTCGCGTCCGGCTCAGTGCTGGGCGTAGAGGTACCGGCGTTTAACCTGGCCATCTGGCATGGCTTCAACCTGCCGTTGCTGATGAGCGGCATCGCCTTTGGCGGCGGCATTCTGATCTATCTGGTGCGCAAACGTGTCTTTGCGTTCCAGCTCCGCTTGGCGGAACCCGATGCCAAACAGGTGTTTGAGCAAGGAGTCCAACGCCTGGTTCAGGGCGCCCAGCGGCTGACCCTGATGCTGGAAAACAGCTCGTTACAGCGTTACATGGTCCTGCTGCTTGGCTGTGCCGTGTTGGTCACCGCGCCTGCGCTGATGCAACTGACTTCATTGGCAGGAGAACGCCCGCTGCTGCCGGTTGACGGCGTGTCCCTCGCGGCCCTGGCTATCCTCACCATCTGCTCGGTCCTGACCGTGGTCTGGCACAATCGCCGCCTCATCGCCCTGCTGATGCTGTCGGTGGTTGGCCTGGTGGTCTCACTGGCATTTGCCGGCTTCTCCGCACCGGATCTGGCCATGACGCAGCTGGCGGTTGAAGTGGTAACGGTCATTCTATTGATGCTGGCGCTGTTCTTTCTGCCTCATCACACGCCCCGGGAGTCCAGCCACCGGCGGATCTTCCGCGATATCGGCCTGGCCACCGTCGGTGGCGGCATCATCGGCGCCATCACCTATGCCCTGATGACCCGCCCGTTCAGCAGCATCTCCGGGTATTTCCTGGAACAGAGCGTGCCTCAGGGCGGTGGCTCCAATGTGGTGAATGTCATCCTGGTGGACTTCCGCGGCTTTGATACCCTGGGCGAGATCACGGTGCTGGGCCTGGCGGCGCTGGGCATCTACAAGCTGCTGGTGCACATCCGCCTGCACATGCCCGCCCGCGACGCCGACAACCGGCCCTGGGCGCTGGACCGGCACCCGGTCATGCTGGCGGCGGTAGCTCAGGGGCTGCTACCACTGGCACTGCTGGTGTCTGCCTTCATCTTCCTGCGCGGTCATAACATGCCCGGTGGCGGCTTCATTGCGGGCTTGGTCACGGCCGTTGCCATCATCCTGCAGTACGTCGCCCAGGGTGTGGAATGGATGCGCGCCCGCCTGCTCATCGATTACCGCCGCCTGATCGCATCAGGCGTCATGATTGCCGCGCTGACCGGCTGTGCCAGCTGGCTGTTCGGTCGCCCCTTCCTGACGTCCTGGTTTGACCACCTCCACTGGCCGCTGGTCGGTGAGTTCGAAGTGGCCAGCGCCATTGCCTTCGACCTGGGCGTCTACCTGACCGTGGTGGGTGCCACGGTCCTGATCCTGGCCAACCTGGGCCGGCTGACAACGCCCTATCGGGCGGTTCCCGAGGAGATTCGATAATGGAAGCGCTGTTTGCCATTGCCATTGGTCTGCTCACGGGCTGCGGCATCTTTCTGGTGTTACGAAGCCGGACGTTCCCGGTTGTGGTGGGACTGACCTTGCTGTCTTACGCGGTCAACCTGTTCCTGTTTGCCTCCGGGCGCCTGACCCGCAACGGCGCGCCGGTGATCGGCCAGTCCACCACCTATACCGATCCGCTGCCCCAGGCCCTGGTACTGACCGCCATTGTCATTGGCTTCGCCATGACAGCCTACGTGGTCATTCTGGCCTTGCGGGGACGCAGCGACCTGGGCAATGACCACGTGGATGGCCGCGAGCCCTCGACGCTCGATTCCAAGGAGTCTTCCTGATGCAGCACCTGGCCATTCTGCCCATCCTGATCCCCTTGCTTGCGGGCGTGTTACTGCTGCTCCCGCCCCTGCACGGTTCGCTGGTGCGCCAGCGCTTTGGATCGTTGGCCGCACTCCTGATTCTGCTGGGCGTCAGCATCACCCAGCTTCTCGAAGCCGCCTCCGGCACCATCAGCATTTACTCCCTGGGCGACTGGCCGGCACCGTTCGGGATCATCCTGGTTCTCGACCGGCTCAGCGCGCTCATGGTGCTGCTGACCGGCATCCTGGGCCTGATGGCCGCCGTCTATGCCTGTGTCGACGATGATAAGCAGGGAGAGTTCTTTCACCCACTGCTACAGTTCCAGCTCATGGGCATCAATGGCGCCTTCCTCACAGGGGACCTGTTCAACCTGTTCGTGTTCTTCGAAGTACTGTTGATCGCCTCCTACGCCCTGGTGATTCATGGCGGCGGCAAACTGAAAACTCGTGCCAGCCTGCATTACGTCACCCTCAACCTGGTCGGCTCCAGCCTATTCCTGTTTGCCCTGGGCACCCTCTATGGCACCTTGGGCACCCTGAACATGGCGGACATGGCACGCCAGGTGGCGCAGCTTCCCGCGAGCGAACGGCCGCTGGTGGAAGCCGGCGCCTTGCTTCTACTGGTCGTGTTCAGCCTCAAGGCGGCGGCCTTCCCGCTTTACTTCTGGCTGCCATCCACCTACGGCGCCGTGGCAGCCCCGGTTGCGGCCCTGTTTGCCATCATGACCAAGGTCGGCATCTATTCCATCCTGCGGGTGTATAGCCTTATTTTCGGCAATAGCGCCGGGGAGCTGGCTGATCTGGCCACGCCCTGGCTCTGGCCCATGGCTATCCTGACCATGCTGGCGGCGACGGCCGGTATCCTGGCCAGCCCCAGCCTGCGCCAGCAAACCGCCTATCTCGTCATCCTGTCGGTGGGTGTCCTGCTGGGCGGGCTGGCCTTGAACAATGAACAAGGCACCGCAGCCCTGCTCTACTACCTGCTGCATACGACCCTGGTCAGCGCCGGCCTGTTTCTGTTGGTGGACCTGATCGCCCACCAGCGGGGCCAGGCCGGTGATCGAATCGTGGGCCATCCGCTGCCAAGTTCGGCGCTGTTTGGCACCCTGTTCTGTCTTGCCGCCATCGCCATGATCGGCATGCCGCCCCTGTCCGGCTTCATCGGCAAGGCCCTGCTGTTGCAGGCCGCCGAGACGGGAAGCAGCAAGTTGTGGCTATGGCCACCGCTTCTGCTGTCGAGCCTGCTGGTTCTGATTGCCCTATCCCGCACTGGCAGTACCCTATTTTGGCGTGGCGGCGATCACTCCGAAAAGCCCATCAGGATCGCACCGGTGAAACTGGCTGCCACCCTCGCTCTGCTGCTGGCGGCGCCCGCACTTTCTCTGGTGGCGGGACCGGTCACGGCCTATACCCAGGCCACCGCCGTCCAACTGCACCAGCCGACACAACTGATCGACCAGATACTCGCTCCCGAGCAAATGCCTCACTTACCGAGCCCAGAAGCCACTGGAGATCACCCATGATGCTCGCAAAACGCTGGCTGCCGCGCCCGCTACTCACGCTGTTGCTGTGGGCGGTCTGGCTCCTGTTGAACAACACCTTCGCTCCCGGCCATCTGGTACTGGGCTTGATTCTTGCCATCCTCATTCCCAGGTTGACCTCCCACTTTTGGAACCCTCAGCCCAACGTCCGGCGCCCACTGCTCTTCGTGCGCTTTGTTCTAATCCTGTTTTACGACATCCTCGTTGCCAATCTGCACGTGGCGCGCCGCATCCTGGGGTCTGAGCGAGATCTGCGCCCGACGTTTTTCGAGGTGCCGCTGGAGATCACCGGCGACTTCCCCATCACCATGCTGGCCAGCACCATTACCCTGACCCCGGGCACGGTCAGCGCCCAACTGTCGGAAGACCGCAAGTGGCTACTGGTGCATTCGCTGGACGTGGAGGATGTCGCGGCCACCATTGCCGAGATCAAACAACGCTACGAAGCCCCACTGAAGGAGATGTTCGGATGTTGATCTGGGTCATCCCGCTGGCATTTGTGCTGCTCTGCCTGGCCCTGCTGCTGAACCTCTGGCGTCTGGTCAAAGGCCCGTCGATACCAGACCGGGTGCTGGCACTGGACACCATGTACATCAACAGCATTGCACTGCTTCTGCTGTATGGCCTGTGGCAAGGCACGCCACTCTACTTCGAGGCGGCCTTGCTGATTGCCATGCTAGGGTTTGTCAGCACGGTGGCCATCTGCAAATTCCTGTTGCGTGGCGACATCATTGAATAGGTGAATGCATGAGCACAGTGGTTGAAGTTATCGTCGGCTCCTTTATCCTCATCGGCGCCCTGTTTGCCCTGATCGGCTCGGTTGGACTGGCCCGCCTGCCGGACTTTTTCACCCGCCTGCACGGCCCCACCAAGGCCACGACCCTCGGGATCGGCGGCATGCTGATTGCCTCTGCGATCTATTTTTCCAGCCAGACCGGCACCCTGAGCCTCCACGAACTGCTGATCACGCTGTTCCTGTTCATCACCGCGCCCATTACCGGGCACATGCTGGCCAAGACCGCGCTGCATCAACGTCTGGATGTGCTGGAGCAAACCAAGGGGAAAGAAGCGATGGAGCGTAACCGGGATATCTGAGCGCTAGCCGACCGCCACGTAATTCAGGCGGTTGCTGTCGGACCGGTCATCGATGTAGGCCAGCACGTCAGCCCGGGTTAAAGGCCGGGCCATGTCGGCCAGGGTGACTTTGGCAAAGATCTCGCCCACGGTGCGGTTGATCACGTTCCAGTTGTTCTGCACCGTACAGGCCTTGCTGACATCGCACAGGCAGTCGTCGCGACAGCATTCGGTCAGGGCGAGTCCGCCCTCCACGGCGGCAATCACCTGGGCAATGCTGATCTGGGGCGCCGGACGCGACAACAGATAGCCGCCCTTGACGCCACGCTCGGAGCGAACCACGTCCGCATCGACCAGCAGCTTCATCACCTTGCGCACGGTTGGAATGGACAGCCCGGTCGCCTCCGCGACCTGCTCCAGCTTGACCAGCTCGCCCGAGGTGGAGGCGAGATGGCAGGCAATCAGCAGTCCATAGTCCGCAAGCTTTGCAAGACGTAGCATAAGCCACCTATGTCAATTTTCGTTCGGCCAGGTCAGTTTCAGTTCGGCCAATTTCAGCTCGTACAACGACTCCGATACCGCATTTTCTGGTATGGCGTTGTGATTCATTGGCAGGGCTCGACACCCACAGCCGTGAAGACGCGACCGCCCTCTGATTCTAGCCCGTCACCTGATTGAATACCAATTCGGTATTGATTTCAATATCCGACTTCATTACTCTGTTATTTCGGGACGCAAGTGAGGGTACAATGCACATGCCGCACATGGCGCGACACGACCAGCCAGAAATGCCCGCAACACCTGAATCGGGGTCGGCTCCTTCTCGTTCGTCCAGCACCGTGGCAGTGTTCTTGCAGCAGTCCGCACAGTATTTCGCCTTGCAGGGCGATCAGTCGATACGGAGCACGTTGGATGAAATCCCAGGCAACCCCCGTTGATCAGTACATCAAGGGCGAATATAAGCACGGTTTCTTTACCGATATCGAAACTGAAACCTTGCCCCCTGGCCTCAACGAAGACGTCATTCGCTTTATTTCCGCCAAGAAAAAAGAGCCCGAGTTCATGCTTGAGTGGCGGCTCAAGGCCTATCGCCATTGGCTGACCCAGAAAGAGCCGAGCTGGGCCCACGTGCAATACCCGCAGATCGACTACAACGACATCATCTATTGGGCCGCTCCCAAGAGTAAGAGCGATGCGCCCAAGAGCCTGGACGAAGTCGATCCGGAACTGCTGAAAACCTACGAGAAACTCGGCATCCCCCTGCACGAGCGCGCAGCCCTGGCTGGCGTGGCGGTGGACGCGGTGTTCGACAGCGTGTCGGTGGCCACCACCTTCAAGAGCAAGCTGGCCGAAGCGGGCGTCATTTTCTGCTCCATCTCCGAGGCCATTCAGGAGTACCCGGAACTGGTCCAGAAATACCTCGGCAGCGTCGTGCCCTATCGCGACAATTTCTACGCCACACTCAACTCCGCGGTCTTCAGCGACGGCTCCTTTGTATACATCCCCAAAGGCGTGCGCTGCCCCATGGAGCTGTCCACCTATTTCCGGATCAACACCGCCAAGAGCGGCCAGTTCGAACGCACCCTGATCATCGCCGACGAGGGCTCCCACGTCAGCTACCTGGAAGGCTGTACCGCCCCCATGCGGGATGAAAACCAGCTGCACGCGGCCGTCGTGGAACTGGTGGCCCTGGAAGGCGCCCAGATCAAGTACTCAACGGTGCAGAACTGGTATCCCGGCGATAAAGAAGGCAAAGGTGGCATCTACAACTTCGTGACCAAGCGCGGACTCTGCGCCGGACGCAACTCCAAGATTTCCTGGACCCAGGTGGAAACAGGCTCCGCCATCACCTGGAAATACCCGAGCGTGGTGCTCAAGGGCGACAACAGCGTCGGTGAGTTCTATTCGGTGGCCCTGACCAACAATCTGCAGCAGGCCGACACCGGCACCAAGATGATCCACATGGGCAAGAACACCACCAGTACCATCATCGCCAAGGGGATCTCGGCCGGACGCAGCAACAGCGCCTACCGGGGTCTGGTGCGCATGGGACCGACCGCCGACAATGCGCGCAACTACACCCAGTGCGATTCCCTGCTGATTGGCGACCAGTGCGGCGCCCACACCTTCCCGTACATCGAGACCAAGAACAGCACGGCGGTGGTGGAACACGAAGCCACCACCTCCAAGGTCAGCGATGATCAGCTGTTCCTGTGCCGGCAACGGGGCATCGACCCCGAGCAGGCGGTCTCCATGATCGTGAACGGGTTCTGTAAGGAAGTCTTCAAAGAGCTGCCGATGGAGTTTGCGGTGGAAGCAACCAAGTTGCTGGAAGTGAGCCTGGAAGGTTCCGTTGGTTAATCCCGGGGCGCCTCGCACTCCGGCGGATGTATAGCTAAAACACGAACAAAGCAGGGCCAAGCCACAGCATAGTGGCGGCCAGATGATGAGAACCATGGGATTTTGCGGCCAGCACAGGCCCACATAGACGCGGTGCGGATCAAACATGCTAGAAATCAAGAATCTGAAAGCGAAGATCGACGACAAGGAGATTCTCAAGGGCCTGAACCTGACCATCCGGCCGGGTGAAGTCCATGCCATCATGGGCCCGAATGGCTCTGGCAAGAGCACCCTCACCAATGTCCTGTCCGGTCGCGACGCCTATGAAGTGACTGGCGGCGAAGTCAGCTTCGAAGGCAAGGACCTGCTGGAGATGTCGCCCGAGGAGCGCGCCCGCGAAGGCATCTTCCTGGCGTTCCAGTACCCGGTGGAAATTCCCGGCGTGAGCAATCTGCAGTTCCTGCGTACCGCCATGAACAACATCCGCAAGCACCACGGCGAAGACGAAATCGATGCGGCCAGCTTCCTCAAGCTGGCGCGAGAGAAGATCAAGATCGTCAACCTGAACCCGGACTTCCTCAAGCGCGGGGTCAACGAAGGCTTTTCCGGTGGCGAGAAGAAACGCAATGAAATCCTGCAGATGCTGATGCTGGAGCCCAAGCTGGCACTGTTGGACGAAACCGACTCCGGCCTCGACATCGACGCGCTGCAGTTCGTGGCCAACGGCGTGAACGCTCTGCGCAGCCCGGATCGTGCCGTGGTCATGGTGACGCACTACCAGCGCCTGCTGAACTACATTGTGCCGGATTATGTGCACGTTCTGGCCAATGGCCGCATCATCAAGTCCGGTGGCCGCGAACTGGCGCTGGAACTGGAAGAGAAAGGGTATGGCTGGCTCCTGTCCGACGCGACGACAGCCTGAGGATCATCTGGCATGACCGAACAAACCTTTGAAGTACGCAGTATCGAGGCCGCCCGCCAGCAGGCGCCGCTCGCCCAGGAGCTGAGCTGGCTCCAGCCCGTGCGCGAAGCGGGGCTTGAGCAATTGGCCCGCACCGGTTTTCCGCAACGCAAAACCGAAGCCTGGAAGTACACCTCGATCTATCCCCTGACCCAGGGCGACTTCCTGCGTCCGGCGCCGGCCCAAGGCACAGGCTCCGACATTAGTATCCCGGGACTCGATAGCTATCGCCTGGTGTTTCACAACGGCGTATTGGACAGTCAACGGTCTCAGCTGGATGGATTGCCGTTCGAGCTGATCCCCTTTCGCCAGGCAAACGCCGAGCAACGTGAACTGATCCGCCAGCACCTGGGCAGCCTGATCCAGGGCGAGCTGCACCCCTTTGCCCTGCTCAACAGCGGCTGGCTGCAGGATGGCGCCTTCTTGCGCATTGGCAAGGACGTGGTTGTCGACAAGCCGATTCAGGTCGTCTTCGATCATGGCACAGCCGACGTCAGTTTTTCCGCCCAGCCACGCCTGTTCGTGCTGCTGGAGCGCCATGCGCAAGGTGTTCTATTTGAGCAGCACCTGGGCCAGCCCGAATCTGCCGAGGTGTTTTCCAATACGGTGGTGGAAGTGCGCCTGCGCGAAGGCGCCAAGCTCACCCATTACCAATTGAATATCGAACCCGAGTCGGTGCTGCATGTGGGCAACGTCCAGGTTTCCCTGGCGGCGCATGCCGAGTATGAAAGCCACCAGTTCGCGGTGGGCAGCCGGCTCAAGCGTCGTGACCTGCAGGTGAATCTGACCGAGGCCGGCGCCAGCGCCCGCCTGTTCGGCATCTATCTGGGACGTAACAAGCAGCACGTGGATTTTCGCACGGTGCTCGACCACCAGGCGCCCCACTGCACCAGTCAGGAATCGGTGAAGGGTATTGTGCGCGATGACGCCCGCGCTGTTTTCAACGGCCGCATCCACATTCATCGTCACGCCCAGAAGACGTCTGCGGAAATGAGCAACAAGAACCTGTTGCTGTCCCGCACCGCCGAGGTGAACACTAAGCCTGAGCTGGAAATCTATGCCGACGACGTCAAGTGCGCCCATGGCGCGACCGTCGGACAGCTGGATAAGAACTCTCTCTTTTACCTGCGCAGCCGTGGCATCAGCGTCAAGGATGCCTGCCAGATCCTAAGCGATGCCTTCGTCTACGAAGTGCTGGATCAAATGCCGCTGGAAGCGGTCCGCGATTACACCGCCCAGTGGGTCGAGCGATTCCACGATCACCCGGTCACACCCGATCCACTACTCGCCGAGGAGATCTAGTCATGACCGCAGCCATGCAACCTCGCCGCGTTTTCGATGTTCATGAGGTACGACGGGAGTTTCCCGCACTGAACCAGCAGGTCAATGGCAAGCCCTTGGTCTATCTCGACAACGCCGCCACCAGTCAGAAGCCGGAAGCGGTGCTGCAGGCGATGGACCACTACTACCGTTTCGACAATGCCAATGTTCACCGTGCCGCCCACAGTCTCAGCGACCGCGCCACGCGTGGCTTTGAGCAGGCCCGCCTGAAGGTCCGCTCCTGGCTCAATGCAGTCTCGCCGGATGAGATCATCTGGACCCGGGGTACCACCGAAGCCATCAACCTGGTGGCCTACAGCTACGGCCGTACCCATTTGAAGCCGGGCGACGAGATCATCATCAGCGGCATGGAGCATCACGCCAACATCGTGCCCTGGCAACTGGTGGCGCAGCAGACCGGCGCCATCATCAAGGTGATCCCGATCCAGAAGGACGGCAGCCTGGATCTGGATGCATACCGCAACCTGGTCACCGAGCGCACCAAGCTGGTGGCGGTGATTCATGTCTCCAACGCGTTGGGCAGCATCAACCCGGTTAAGGAAATCGTGCGACTGGCCAAGCAGGCCGGCGCCATCACGCTGGTGGATGGTGCCCAGGCCATGGCCCATTTGCGAGTCGACGTGCAGGACCTGGGCTGCGATTTCTACGCCCTGTCCGCCCACAAGATGTTTGGCCCCACCGGGATCGGCGTGCTGTATGGCCGTGAGTCCCTGCTGAACGTCATGCCGCCCTGGCAGGCCGGTGGCGAGATGATCGAGCGCGTCAGCTTTGAGCAGACCACCTTCAACGAACTGCCATTCAAGTTCGAGGCTGGTACGCCCGCCATTGCCGAAGCCATTGGCTTCGGTGCCGCCATCGATTACCTGAGCCAGTTCAATTGGCAGGACCTGCAGAACCAGGAGCACCAGTTGCTGCAACGGGCGCGGGAACTGGCCCGCGACATACCGGGCCTGCAGATAGTGGGTGACGCGACGGACAAGGTGTCGGTGCTGTCCTTTAACGTCAAGGGCATCCACCCCAGTGACTTTGGCACCCTCCTGGACCAGCAAGGTATTGCCGTGCGCACGGGCCACCACTGCTGCATGCCGTTGATGGATAAATTCAGCGTGCCCGGCACTACCCGTGCCTCCTTTGCGTTCTATAACACCTTGGATGAAGTGGATGCCCTGTTCCAGGCCATTCGCAAGATTCAGAAATTGTTTGTTTGAGCGAAACCAATCTGTTGAGCGAGTCTAACGAACGTATGACCATTCAAGAGTTTCAGCCGACAATCAGCATTCGTATGACCGAGCCGGCCCTGCGGCACGCCCGCAAGCAGCTTGAGGCTCGCACCGGAGCGCGCGGCCTGCGCCTCGGCATCAAGGCCAGTGGCTGTTCTGGATACAAGTACGTGCTGGACTGGGTGACCGAGCCCAGCAGCGATGACCAGGAATTCGCCATCGGCGAGGGAGTCTCGGTGTTTGTCGACGCCAAGAGCCTGCCCTTCGTCAACGGCACCGAAATCGACTTCGTCAAGGAAGGCCTGAACTCCATGTTCAAGTTCAACAATCCTAACGTCGACTCCGAGTGCGGCTGCGGAGAAAGTTTCTCAGTGGCGCGCTAGCGCGAACTGAACGCCCTGGCAGTTTGCTACCAAAGGGGCATCGCACGGCGGCGATAAACTAGACTGACCCGTTACAGAAGAGACCCATGGCGATTGAGCGCGAAGTAGTACTGACCAAACGGGATTGCGAGGCACGCCTGGTGCCCTCCGGCACCCTGATCACCATCCCCGTGGATACCTTCGTCACCATCACCCAGAGCCTGGGTGGCACCTTCACGGTGGCGGTCAATGGCAATCTGGCCCGGGTTGAAGGCAAGGATGCGGACGCCCTTGGCAAGGACGTGCTCAAGTTCGACTTCGCGGACGTGGAAGAAGGCCAGGTCAACGAGCGTCACGTGTGGGAAGCCCTGCGTGCGGTTTATGACCCGGAGATCCCCGTCAATGTTGTGGATCTCGGCCTGATCTACGACATGGCAATCAGCCGCCGGGACGAGCGCAACCACGTCTACATCAAGATGACACTGACGGCACCCGGTTGCGGCATGGGCCCGGTGCTGGCCGACGACGTCAAATCCAAGGTGGAACGGGTTCCAAACGTGGATGAGGTGGAGGTTGAAATCACCTTCGATCCCCCCTGGAACAATGACATGCTGACCGACGAAGCCAAACTGACCCTAGGAATGCTCTAACCCATGACGGCACCGGCCCGCGCGGAATACTTCGCCCGCAACAACCTTGGCATCACCACCACCCTGGACGACGTCCGGGACACCATGTCATTCCTTGATGACTGGGAAGATCGCTACAGCTACATCATTGATCTGGGCAAGCAGCTCCCGGGCATGCCCGACGCCGACAAGACCGAGGAAAACTTCATCCACGGCTGCCAAAGCCAGGTATGGATCGTGCACGAACGAGATCCGGAAACCGGCAAGATTCTGCTCTTGGTGGAAAGTGACGCGTTGATCGTGAAAGGACTGGCCGCGATCGTGATGGTGGCATTCAATGCCAAGGCGCCGCAGGAAATTCTGGATCTGGATATCGAGGCCATGTTCTCCGAACTGGATCTGCTCCGGCATTTATCGCCAACCCGGGGCAACGGCCTGCGCTCCATGGTGCGCAGGATCCGCAGCCTGGCTGAACGGTACGTTTAAGCCCGATCAGTCATCGACACCGTAGCGCACCAGCTCTTCCTGCAGGCAGGCCCACAGGCTATTCCAGAGATCTTCCGGCGCCACCACCGAGCCCTGGGCGGACGGCGTCATAAAGACGGCCACGGATGTCTCCTGCTGATCCAATTGCTCCAGTAATAGCTTGAACTGATCCAGGTTCAGGGCCTCGGGCACAGCATCCGCCCAAACATCCAGCGCACAGGCCGCGGCAAATTGCTGATGCGGCCAAAGCGCCAGGCAAGTCTGCTCGCCCACGGCAGCAAGCGACCAGCCCCGATCCGAGACCAATCCCCAGACCTGTCCATCGGCAACCACTTGCTTAACGAAATAATCGAATCGCGCGTCATCCGGCAGGGCGAGCACCGCATCCACTTCCGTCTGACTCAAAATATTGGACATCGAGATACCTTCATGTGCGAGGTTATTTGACCCTGGAGCCTAAATTGACGAGATGAGCCAGGACGGACCAACGACTTGTCATCTCCAGCTACAATCAAGTGTTGCCAGTATGAGGCTTTAATCGCGCTAATTACCTTAAAGCATAGTAGGATTTGCCATTTATGCTATGGCCTCCCCGTGGCCCACCCCAAATTGCCACTGGCCGAACCAGGACCTCTGCCCCCATCGTCAGGAGTTGTTGATGCTGCACAATTTATATGTCGGCCTGCGGATCGCTGTGGGGCTAGGCCTGGATAATCATCGCCTTCGCACCAGCTGGTGCATGTTCTGGTGCATCGCCCTGCTGAGCACGCTCATCAGCTTTAGCTTCGACCTGGCCTTTTCCGCCCCGCCCCGCCTGTTTCAGCTCGAGGCCTTTATGGGTGAGGCCTTCACCCTGATAGGAATCTTGCTGGCAGCCGCCATCGCAAGCCTCCTGCTCGGCGCACCGCTTCAGCTTCAGCTACCTATCGCCTTTCTCAATGCGTACGTTTGGGTGCAGTTGCTAAGCTATCTGATTTTCTGGGGGCCTCTGGCAAGCATCCTGGAACGCTCTTTCCTGGTCAGCCAACTCAGTTATTACCTCCATGTGCTTTGGTACGCACTGGTTGCCATAAGAGTGGTCATCTTCTTATCGCCACCGCTACCCCTACGCCGCCTAATGAGCGCCGGACTGCTCACTGCCGTCTTGGTCTTACCTGCATGGCACATTGAGCTACCGCGCTTTTGGGAGCCGGACTACCAAGCCATTCAAGAGGCGAGGCGTGCACACCAGAACCAGCCGTCGCTCGATCCTGAGCGGATCCTGACTCACCAATGGCCAATTCTTGAGCAGGCGTGGTCTTCACTCATCCCTTCCAAACCAGGACAAAGCGACCTGTACTTTCTCGGATTCGCAGGCCACGGCGAACAGGATGTATTCATGAAGGAGGTAAACTTCAGCCGCCAACTGTTCGACAGCCGCTTTAACACACAACAACGCAGCCTGGCCCTGATTAACAACCCAGGAACCGTCACTGAAACGCCCTTGGCCAATGGCACCAACCTGGAAGCCACTCTGAGCTATCTCGACAAGCTGATTCAACCCGAGGAGGACATCCTCTTCCTGTTTCTCACCAGCCACGGCAGCGAGGACCATCGCTTATCCGTCACCTTGCCGCCCCTGCCCCTGCATGATCTCAGCGCAGCCACTCTGGGCGAGCTTCTCTCGAAGAGCCAGTTCACCTGGAAAATCATCTTGGTGTCGGCGTGCTATTCAGGTGGCTTCATCGAACACCTGAATAGCCCAAACCACCTGGTGATCACCGCCGCCCGTCCCGATCGCACATCCTTTGGCTGCAGCGATGACGCCGACATGACCTATTTTGGTCACGCCTATTTTGCGGAAGCCCTGCAACGCACCAATGACTTCGTGGAAGCCTTCGACCTTGCCAGCCAATATGTGCATCAGTGGGAAACGGAAGCGGAGTTCACCCCTTCGGAACCGCAGATCTACATCGGCGAGGCCATCAAAGAGAAGCTAAAACAAAGCGGGAGAATAAAAGGAGAGATTCGCCAGACAACAGCGGTAAAGACAGGAACGGCAGCAACCCCCAACGAGGCATTAGCCGACTAGAAGAAAAAACCAAACAACGGCCGACAGAATTAGCCTGAAGCAATTCAGCTCAATGCATAGAAGACATACAACCAAAAAGCTCGCACCTTACATGCGAGCTTTTCGTGCTTGCGAATGCGCCGTCGGATATTACTCCGGGGTGACGTTCTCAGCCTGGGGGCCTTTCTGGCCCTGCACCACGTTGAAAGTCACTTTCTGACCTTCTTCGAGGCTGCGACGTCCTGAACCATTGATCGCGCGGAAATGCACAAACACATCCGGGCCGTTGTCTTGTTTGATAAAACCGTAACCCTTTTCATCGTTAAACCATTTAACGACGCCGGAAAGCAACTGACCTGACATAGATTCCTCGTTCGAAAAACAGCCAAAAATTTTGGCTCTTACACACGTGCACATTGAGGCGGCGCTAGTACCACCTTCCGGCGGAAGTTTAATTCCACGCAAAAAGGGTATAGTTCTGCATCAGCCTGTACTTTCTCACATTCCACGATTATTGGGTAGCCGGAAAATAAAAAATATCCGCGCTCTTACAAAACAAAACAGATTTTCTTGTTTTGCCCGCAGCGTCCAATACTTCGCTCGACATGAGGGCATCCAGGTTAGCCGTTCATCCGATGCACAGGCAACCAAAGATTTTGCACCCGCCGCCCCGATAAAGCGATCTGCCCCTGATAACGCTCCTCGCCGGTCGACGTAAACTCAAACAGAAAGCCTCGCCAGATGTGCAGCCGGCCATCGTCACCACGCTTGAGCCTGATGCGGCGCAAAACAACGGTTTCATCCAACAGCTCCAACCCTTCCCGCGCACAATGCCGCTTTGCCGCAACCACCGCAATTTCCTTGATGTCGCGGGCCTGCCACCAGTACGCCAGCAGCGTCAGCAACAGCCCAATCCAAACCAAGTCCGACAGAGTGATCATTGCGAGAAGCCTTACCAGGGATGAAAGTTGGAGGCGACGGGATTACCGCCGAGCTTCAGCGCCGCCAGTACTCCGGCTCAATCTGCACCGAGTTCTGTTGGTCACTGACCCACGCCTGGCCGTCCTGAATATTGCATTGAAGACGCATGGTGCGTTGAGCCATGGAGGCCAGAGTCTGAACCGCAGACTCCGGCAAGTTGATGACCTTCAGGTTCTCGAACCGGCTCACCTTGTTGTGCAACTGGTCCCACCAGATCGTCGATGCGCGGCCACTGTAGCAGTAGACATATACCTGAGATGCTCGATTGCAGGCCTTGCGGATCCGCTTTTCGTCAGGCTGCCCCAGCTCAATCCAGAGATCGATCTCACCAGTGAGCCCCTTCTGCCACAGCTCCGGCTCATCGTCCGAACTAAGCCCCCGGGTAAAGGCCAGCGCTTCACTGGCGTGAAAGGCGAAGGCAAGCACCCGCACCATCATGCGCTCGTCGGTTTCCGATGGATGCCGCGCCAGTGTCAACGCATGATCATGGTAATAATGCCGATCCATATCGGCCACCTGCAGGTCTGCCTTGAAGACCGTCGCCTTTAACGCCATTGTCCGTTTCTCACTTCAACGACGCAGGCCTTAGCCCGCGTCGAAATCACCTTCAAATTAAATGACAGCCGGCGTGACAGATCTTACGCGGACTTGGCGCGACTCAGAGCTTCACGCTTGTGCCAGCGATAAACCCGCATGGGAGGCGCATTGAGCAGCTCCAGCTCCACCTCAGGCTTGCCGAAAAGCCTGCGTCCCAGCTGGCCAACCCGATTGCGGAATTGATACGCAACGAAACGGCCATTTTCCGCCAGACTCGCCCAGACTTCATTCAGGATTTTGGTTCCCAATTCGTCGGGCATGGTGGAAAAAGGGATACCTGAAATAACCGCATCCGGACTGGGTAACCCATGACTGCGCAAGGCTTCGCGAATGTCCGCCGCACTGCCTTGATGCACGATCAGGCGTGGGTCAGTTTCGTTCTTCAACAAATCCACGAACTCAGGATCGAGCTCGATGGCCAGCAAGCGCGCTTTTTCCGGCAACGCATCCAGAATGGCTCGGGTCGTGCCGCCTGTACCCGGCCCCAACTCCACCACGACCTTTGCACCCGCAACGGCCGCCACATCTACAATACGCTGCTCCAGAAAACGCGAGCTTGGAATAACCGAGCCGACCGCCTTGGGACGCCGCAGGAAACCAAGAAAGAATGCCAGGCTCTTGCGTGGCCGTTGTTGTACCTTCCGAAGAGCCGTTTCATTTCCCATCATCATCAAATTCCTTCTATTTATCGCCAACGCAGTC
>JAEZAA010000155.1 GCA_023430625.1 Pseudomonadota bacterium | reverse complement strand
CACTGGTCGTCGCTGGCTGGCTGCCAGCGTTCAGGCCCGCCTGAATCTGGAGCTGGGCGATGGTGGATGCCGTCGGTGCCCACAGGAACTGCCAGGATTGGTGTCCCGCCAGTGCTCCCTGGACTGGGGAAATTGCCGCGGCTTGCTGGGGCTCGGCGGGCCGGTTACTTACGACGATCCGGCGATACTGGCTCAGAGGCGACGAAAAGAGATCGGACTGTCCGGCGCGCTCCATGGTTTGGGTAACCAGGCGCAAGGGTGTTGTGCAGTCCGTCGCGCAGGCATCGTCCATAAACACCAGCACCGCCGGGCGGCCACTCAGGACCTGCTGCAAGGTCAGCGTGCGGCCGTGGGTGTCGGTCAGCGGGGCCTGCAAGGGCAGGCGGCTGGTCATCGCCGCCACGGACTGGTCCGGGGCTATCTGTTCCCAGACAAAGGGCGCGGCTGGTTCTGTGCTGTAGCTGGAGCTGCTGAGCGGCAGCGCGCACAGCCCCGCAAACACCAGGCAACGGGTTAAGAAGTGCTTGTACGATCTCATGCTATGCCTCCGTGCGCCCTGATCCGAAAAGGTATCAGGGGGTGAGTCAACTACGTCTGTACAACATCTTGATTTGGGCAACACTCTGGTCTGGGCAGCTGTCGCTGCAACCATCTGTTAAAGACTTGCTACAGAGTGAACTCCGTCGCCATATTTTTCGAATGTGGAAAAATGGCAACAGATTGATTGCTTTTGGTGCGAATGTACTGCGGAGAAGATTACGGCGGTGTCATCTGGCGCAGGGAAACGCCGTGGGGCGGGCCAGATCAGGTGGCAATGGCTGCCGCTAAATGCTGTACTTCACGAGACCCTGTCTCGCGAACAATGACATCCGTGAGGCACCGTTGCAGTTTGCGCAGGTGAAGCTGCCTGCCCTGGAGGCGGAATCGTGTCGAACCCCGTCGTGGCGGGTGAAGGTCAGGTGCCTTGGATACGAAAGCCAACTTTCAGGGTGACCTGATAGTGGCCCACCTTATCGCCATCGACAATATGCCCACGAATTTCCGATACCTCGAACCACTCCAGAAGATTCAGGGATTTCCCACACTGGGCCAGCGCGGATTGAATCGCATCTTCGATGCTGGTGCGGGACGATCCTACAACTTCGACTTTCTTATAAGTGCTGTGTTCGGTCTCGGACATCCTCTGTTCCTCTTTCGATGAGGCGGTGAGGAAAATATAGGGAGCAGGGGATGTGGTAACAAACTCTGGATTGGTGACGTCCGGTGCCGCCTCCTTTCGGTTGGTGGTGATGCCGGCCCGGCTTACACGGAAAAATGGCAGTTGCCTGCTAGGCTTCTTGTAGATGTAGATCCTAGAGCGAGATGATGAGATGGTCCGGATGCAACGAGGGCTGGCGGTAGTGCTGCTGGTATTGGCTGGCGTAGTGCACAGCGAGCCTCTGCCACCGCCTGCATCGATTGGTTTGCTCGCGCTCCCCCAGTTGTTTGGGGCCAGGCCCTGCGGCGTTGAGCAGGCGGCGACCCTGCATTTTTTTGAGACGCCTGACGGGTTGCAGCCAGCGGGTGAAATCGTCGCGCGCTGGGATGAGCCGAGGGCGCCTGGCGACTGCCTGCGCCCGGATGTCTCGGTACGCTGGTTCGATGCGCCCAATGTCCGTTCCATGACCACCGAGGAACAGGCTTATGGCAAGCCGGCCGCGGTGGTGACGGAGCAGCGAGCGGGCTGGTTCAAGATCTTGCTGGCCGAACGGATGGCCTGGATCCGGCCTGAGCAGGGGTATCGGTTCTATCCGCTGCGGGATCTTTATCAGGAACAGGCAACCTATCTGTCTTTGGCCTGGGATGGTGCCTTGTGCCGGGAACCCGGCCAGTACCGGCAGTGCCCGACCATCCTGATCGCGCCGGAGCTGGCGCCGCCGGTGGAGGTTCTGGCAAGCCGGGAGGTGGGTGGCCAAACCTGGTTCCAGATTCGCTTTTTGGAGCGGGGTGGATGCGGTGAGGGTGACGAGATCCTGCCGCGCAGCGAAGGCTGGGTACCGGCCTATGGTCGTGAGAACAAGCCCAGTATCTGGTTCTATTCCCGTGGCTGTTGAGGGGCGTTGCAGAAAAATTGGTCCCAGGAAAATGTCGAGCGCTGCCGGCCTAGGCATTACAATGCCGGGTAGTCGTTGTCCCGCGTTATAGCGGGCAGGGCTGCGCCACAGCGTGGCGCCATTCGACATCACAGGCCTGGGTATTCATGGATATTGCGATCATCTTGGGGTTGATTCTCCTAAACGGCGTTTTCGCCATGTCGGAAATCGCCATTGTTTCTTCTCGTCAGACTCGTCTTCAGCAGGCCGTCGACAACGGCAGCGAAGGCGCTCGTTCGGCGCTGGCGCTGGCTGCGGATCCCACCCGTTTTCTGTCCACCATTCAGGTCGGCATCACCCTGATCGGCATTCTGGCCGGTGCATTCGGTGAGGCTTCGGTGGCCCGTCGGCTGGAAGCCTTGTTCATGGACGTTGACTGGCTCGCGCCCTATGCGGGCCCTCTGTCCTGGACTCTGATGGTGATCATCATCACTTATCTTTCATTGATCTTCGGGGAGTTGGTGCCGAAGCGGCTGGCCTTGCTGAATCCGGAGGGTATTGCCAAGGTGGTGGCGCGCCCCATGAATTTGCTGTCCAGGCTCGGCAAGCCGCTGGTCATGATTCTGGGCTTTTCGACTGACGCGGTGCTGCGTCTGCTGCGGGCCAAGAAATCCGATGAGCCTCCCGTGACGGAAGAGGAAATTCATTCGTTGATGCGCCAGGGGCAAGAGGCGGGCGTGCTGGAAGCCGCCGAGCACGAGATGCTGAGAAACGTCCTGCGGCTGGATGAGCTGCGCCTGGGCAATATCATGACCCTGCGCAAGGAAATCTATTACATCGATGTGGAAGAGGACCTGGCCGCCAACCGAACCCGCATTGCCACCAGCCCTCACTCCCGTGTGCCGCTCTGCCGTGGCGGCATCGACCAGGTCATCGGCATTCTCTACGCCAAGGATGTGGTGGCTGCCTTGCTGCAGGATCAGCCGCTGGATCTGGCGGCGTTGGCCAAGGAGCCCATTTTCATTTCACGCATGGCCACACCGCTTGATCTGCTCGAGCAGATTCGCAAATCCAAGATGCATCTGGCGGTTGTACGGGATGAGCAGGGGCATACCAGCGGTCTGGTGACCCTGAACGATGTCATGGAAGCCATTGCCGGCTCCTTGCCCGAAGGTGGCGAGGAAGAGGAGCCAGACTTTGTCCTGCGCGAGGACGGCACCTGGCTGGTGTCGGGGCTGGTGGATATTGCGACCTTCAAGGACCAGTTTGGCGTCAAGTCCCTACCGGAGGAAGACGCCGGCCACTATCACACCCTGGGCGGCCTGATCCTGACGGTGCTGGATCATTTGCCGAAGCCGGCCGATGTGGTGCAACTGCAGGGCTGGCGCCTGGAAGTCCTGGATATGGACGGGCGACGGGTGGATAAGGTTCTGGTCTCGCAGAAAGAGATCAATGAGGTCGTGACTGGACCTGCTGACGACAAGCCCGAGCTACAAGAGGGCGGCCCCGAGCGCAGCGAGTAGGGCAATAGGTAATAGAGCAATAGGTAATAGAGCAATAGGGCGGTTACGGATGGGTTCGTTGTAAGCGGATTGATCCAAGCCGGTCGATCATTGCAGGGGCGGGGAAGGCGGCAGCGCCGCTTTCCCGGCCGGTTGTTCCTTCCGAAAGACGTACCTTCTGAAAGACCAACACGTTGGAACGTTAGCGTCTCACAGAGCGCTGACGCTGTCCGCCTGAGGACCTTTCTTGCCCTGGGAGACGGTGAACTGCACACGCTGTCCCTCGGTCAGGGTTTTAAAGCCTGATCCGCTGATGGCGCTGTAGTGGACGAACACATCTGGACCCTGATCCTGCTGGATGAATCCGAATCCCTTGGTTTCATTGAAAAATTTGACGGTGCCAGTCGAAACGTTGGACATACCTAATCCTGTCATCAAAATTTAAGCTCGAGATGGTTTAGCAGAGAAATGCAGCTGTCACTTAATCGATATCAGGACGAGATACAGCCAAAGTACGTCTTCTTACGGATCTAAGTACCAGTGTTTTCCTTGCCAATCAAATTGTATAGAGCGGCTCATTGCAGCAAAAGAAAGGGCCCGCGTACCGCCCCAGGTGCGGCCCAAGGGATCTGGCCATAAGCGGCTCTGACCATGAGCGGCTCAATAGGCAGGAGGGCGTCGCGGTGTCAGCCTGCGGATGAAATCCGCTACTGCTTGATGCATGCAGGTCAAGGCGTCCAGTTCCAGGGGCAGGTGGCCTGCGCCAGGTAGCAATACGGTTTCCTTTCTGACCTTGAGCAGCCGGTCCATGAACCGCTCGCTGAGGTGCAGAGGGGTCCAGGGATCGGCGGCGGGCTGGGCCAGCAGCAGCGGACAGAGGGTAAAGTCTTCCGGTGCAAAGGGCGGCTCGTACTGTAGCAGGGAAGCCAGAAACTGGATGGACAGCGAGTTGCCCGCCGCGCTGCGATCAGCCAGCAGGACGGCCAGTGCTTCCTGGTGGTTGGTCAGCTGCTGCAGATCAATAGTCAAGGAGATGGGAATCCGTCGGTTGCCCAGGCGAGAGGATGCGGCCAGGGGGGCGAGCGTGGCGCCCAAGGTACCCATCAGCCAGTGAGACGCGGTCTTGCGCCGCACCCGGGCAATGCTCGGATCGAGAAACGCGGTGCCGATGATCCCGGATACCTGACCGTTCAACTGCGTCGCATGGTAGGTGAGCAGTCCCCCCAGGCAATGACCCAGCAGCACGATGGGGCGCCCGTCGCGTGCCAGCTCATGGTCAATCAGATCGCTCACCAGCTGAACCCAGTCTGCATAAAGAAGTGGGTGCTGTGGTGCCAGCGGCGTCATGCCAAAACCAGGGAGGTCCAAGGCCAGGGATTCAAATCCGAGGCGCCAGAGGGGGCCTCCGGCAATGAGGGAGAGATGGCGGCCGTTGATGGCCAGGCTGTGGACCAGGATGACTTTGATGGGCGCTTGGGGATTCTCGAAACGGTCCAGATGAATCGGCAGCCCATTCCAGTTCCAGGATTCTTCCCGGGGATGGTAGTCATCACAAAATCTCAGGGGGGCGGGCAGGTGCTGCTGAAAGGCGTACCAGGCGCTTTGCTGCGCGTAGGACTGGAGATGTGGCTGGGGGTGCGGCCACGCCTGTTCTTGCTGAGAATCCTGCTGAATTGCACTGCGTGCAATATCGGTCAGCAGATACGCCAAGCCCATATCGTAACTCCCTGTATTCTATGGTCAGCTCAAAACTCGTACTGGACGACGACATCCTGCCATCGTCAACCGCAATGCAGATCCGGCGCTGCGAATCTGAAATCATCATCATGCGCCGGGTCGCTGTCAATCAAACGGACGATACTATATCAGGCTGGCGTGAAAACCGCTGTGCGCATTTTCGTACAAATGTTTGTGGCAATCATGCTGGCCGTGGCGTTTTATCGGGCGGGGTACCAGGGCTTGCTGTGGCGATGGCTCGTGCGCTATCGCCCGGCTGTGGCGGGAGTTCTGGCGGGAATTCTGCCCCCCGGTCAGGAGGCAGAGGGTAGCAGATCGTAGACGAAGCCAAGTACCCAGCCCCAGACCAGGTGCAGGACCAGGGTGATGAGCGGCGTGGACCATCCGGCTTCCAGTCCAAACAGGCCGTTGCCCGCCCAGGGCATGAGAACGGACATCATGATCAGCCAGGCAAAGAGGCTGAACCCAAGGGAGAAGGTGCGCGGCCGATAGGGTGAACCTTTTCCTGCAAGCAGGGCAAACGCGAAGCTCCACAGCAGGGTGAAAATCACGAAGTGCATGACCCAGCCCAGCAGCGGCGAGACAATGAGCGTGTCCCCGTGGGTGACCGCATCGGTGAGCAGGGGCATGGTACTCAGGTTGGGATTAATGCCCAGGGAGTTTTTGATGAGTATGACGATGGCGGCGACAAAGGTCGCGACCGCTCCCGCAATCAAACCGCGCAGGATGTTGAACATTTAGAGTCTCCTTATGATTCTTCGTTATTATTGAATCTATTAAAGAGTCTGCGGGCTTCGGTGCCATCCCGATTTTTAATGTGTTTTCTCCCGTTTCCAGGACTTTCTTAATTCATGCTCCGGATGTCAGGCGACGGGCTGAAGCAGGAACAGGAGGTGCGGGAAAAATGATCATTTAAACGCTGATTGCGCCACCTATCAGGCAGGGGCCGGAAGACAAGCGGGGAGCCGTTGCCGGACTCCCCGTTCGTCACTTATTGCGGATTGGTATTTGCCGCCGCTTTCACATCGCGCAGGGTTTCGAAATCGTCCGGTGAGACGCTCAGGAAATTGTTCGGGTCATAGTTACGAGCCTGTTGAATCTCGTTTTCCGATTTCCCGTTTTCCCACACCAACTGGTCACCGACCCTGGCAATCTGATCCACGGGCACCAGGACCGGTTCGGCGCCAATGCCCCAGACGCCGCCCACATTGACGATGACACCCAGATTGCTCATGTCACGGCCAATGACAACGCGTTCGACATCACCGATTTCCTTACCCTCCGCGTTGACCAACTGCTGGTCTTCCAGCTCCGAGATCTTCATCTCATCCAGGGCGTTGACGTCTGCACTTTGGGCCTGCTGGACCTGGGCATCCTGCTGCGGAATGCCGGCGGCCGGCGCCTCCATGCTTTCGATGTCACGCATGGCTGCGCTGTCTTCCTGCTCCTGGATCTGGACGTCAGCCCCTTCCGCCTTTTGCACCTCGACCTGGGGTTCGGCTTGCGTCACCTGCACATCCGCCGGCTGCTGACTTTGTTGTACATCCACCTGCGCCTGGGCCTCATCGACCTCGACTTGGGGCTGGTCCTGGTCGAGGCGTACTTCCGGTTGCGCGGGTGTCATGGAGATCTGCGGTTCCGGCTGTTCCACCTGAACGTTGGGCTCAGGCGTTTCCACTGCCACCTCGGGCGGCGGCTGGGTCACGTCCACCTGGGGCTGGGCCTGCTCAACGTTTACGGCCGGGTCAGGCTGAATGACCTCGACCTGCGGGTCCGGCACATTGACGCTGACCTCCGGTTCCGGCTGGCGCACGATCACCTTGGGTTTCGGCTGTTCCACGCTCACCTGGGGCTCGGGCTGCTGGACCTGGACATCCGCCGGCGGCTGCTGCACCGAAACCCTGGGCTCAGGCTGGTCCACCTGGACCTGGGGTGGCGGCGTGTCGACCGTCATGCTGGGCTGGCGCGACTCCATGACCACCTGAGCGTCCTGGCTGCCGCCTCGTTGGGCTTGTTCCGAGGTCGCGCCCTGTTTCACGCTGGTGACCAACTGCAGGTATTCAGCTTCATCCAGGGCCTGATCCTGATTGCGGTCGTACTGCTGCAGGGCCTGTTCCTTCTTGATACCGGCCTGTTCGAGCAGGTCCTTCAGGCCGGCATCCAGTTCCTTGCCGTTCAGCTTCTGGTTTTGATCGCGGTCGAGTTGCCGGAATTCCTGAACGGCCTGTTGCGCGGTACTGCCATCCGCAGCCTGTTGGCTGGGCTGGCCCTGGGCGAATGCCTGTGAAGCCATCAGGAGCACCGTTGCCGCACTGATGGTCATGAGTCTGTGGCCTGACGTTCGTCTGAATCTTGATTCTGTCTTCATACAAGATCCTCCTTGCATGTGATGGTGAGAACTCATCCCACGGGCTGGAATGATGCCGTGCCTGGTATCGCTGGAGCCTGTCACGGGGTCCCAACTCTCTCTCAAATGTAGGCTTCGGGGCGCCGGATCATAAGGAAGTAAGGTGAAATATCCTTAAAAAAACAAAATGTTATGTGGTGTTGTTGAGCTGTTGGGATGGGCTTGGCAGGAGGCAGGCTGTCGCTACCCCTATGCGGCCCTGGCAGCTTGCGAGACGTCCTCTAAAAGAGCTGAAAGAACAACTGGTTGGCAGATGGGTGAGTGGCCGTTTCAATGGTTGGCCCGGTAATTGCTGAACCTGATCCAAATCATTGAGGCGTGCCAATTTTCCGGCATGCACCCGTTGATCGGATGGTGTGGATCTATGGATCGAGCGGTTCTTCTCAACAACCTCAGAAGTCTGGGGCAGGGCAACCTGGCAGTGCCGGTGCTACTGCTGATCATGCTGGCGATGATGACGCTGCCGATGCCAGCGTTTCTGCTGGACGTGTTTTTCACGTTCAACATCGCTCTGTCGATCGTGGTCCTGCTGGTGTGCGTCTACGCCCTGCGTCCCATGGATTTCGCGGTATTCCCCACGGTCCTGCTGGTGGCAACCCTGTTGCGTCTGGCCCTGAACGTTGCCTCAACTCGGGTGGTGTTGCTGCACGGCCACGATGGCGGCGATGCCGCCGGTAAGGTGATCGAAGCCTTTGGCGAGGTGGTGATCGGCGGCAACTACGCGGTCGGTGTCGTGGTGTTCGCCATTCTGATGATCATCAACTTCGCGGTGATTACCAAGGGCGCGGGCCGGGTTTCGGAAGTCAGCGCGCGTTTCACCCTGGATGCGATGCCCGGCAAGCAGATGGCCATCGACGCAGACCTGAACGCCGGTATCATCGATCAGGACCAGGCCAAGCAGCGTCGGGAAGATGTCGCCCAGGAGGCTGATTTCTACGGTTCCATGGATGGTGCCAGCAAGTTCGTTAAAGGCGATGCCATTGCCGGCCTGCTGATTCTGTTCATCAACCTGTTTGGCGGCATTGCCATTGGCATGATGCAGCACGGCCTGGACTTTTCCTCTGCCATCGAAACCTATGCCCTGCTCACCATCGGTGACGGCTTGGTGGCGCAGATCCCGTCGCTGTTGCTGTCCATCGCCGCTGCGATCATCGTCACCCGGGTCACAAAGTCCCAGGACATGTCCAAGCAGATCACCGCCCAGATGTTTGGCGCGCCTCGCGCTCTGGCGGTATCCGCCGGCATCCTGGTGCTGATGGGGCTGGTGCCGGGCATGCCCCACCTGGCGTTTCTCAGCCTGGGCGGCGGTACCGGCTGGATGGCGTACTACTTCCATAAGAAGGGCCGCCAGGAAGTGGTCGACGAGGATGAAGTGGCCGCGCCCGTGGGGCGGCCGGGCGCGCCGGCGCGGGAAGGGCAGACCCTGCAGGGCGGTCCCATGGGCATGCCGCCGTCTGAGACCAAGGAGCTGGGTTGGGATGACGTGCTCAATGTGGACGTGATTGGGCTGGAAGTGGGCTACCGCCTGATCCCGCTGGTGGACAAGGCTCAGGGCGGCCAGTTGCTGGGGCGGATCAAGGGCGTGCGCAAGAAGTTGTCCCAGGAGCTGGGCTTTCTGATGCCGTCGGTGCACATTCGCGACAACCTGGACCTGATGCCCAACCTGTACCGCATTACCCTGATGGGAGTCACCATTACCGAGGCGGAGATTCATCCGGACCGGGAAATGGCCATTAATCCAGGCCAGGTGTTCGGGCGGCTGGATGGCATCGAGGCCCGCGATCCGGCGTTTGGTCTGGAAGCGGTCTGGATCGAGAGCAGTCAGAAAGACCAGGCGCAAACCCTGGGCTACACGGTGGTGGATGCCAGTACCGTGGTGGCGACCCACCTTAACCAGATTCTCAACAAGCACGCGTATGAGTTGATCGGTCACGAGGAAGTTCAGCAGTGGCTGGATCAGCTGGCCAAGGCCTCGCCGAAACTGGCCGAAGAGCTGGTGCCCGCCACCATGACCCTGAGCCAGCTGCTCAAGGTGCTGCAGAACCTGCTGCAGGAAGACGTGCCCATTCGCGATATGCGCACCATCGCTGAGGCGCTGGTGAGCGTGCAGCCGAAAACCATGGATGCCAATGTTTTGACAGCGTCGGCCCGCGTCGCGTTGCGGCGTCTGATCGTGCAGGGCATCTGTGGTAACGATCCGGAGATGCCGGTGATCACCCTGGAGCCAGACTTGGAACAGTTGTTGCTTAAATCTATGCAACAAGCTCAGCAGAGTGGATCTTTTGACGATATTGGTCTGCTCCTGGAGCCGAACATGATGGAACGTTTCCAGCGCTCGCTGGCCGACACGGCCCAGCGCCAGGAAATGATGGGCAAGCCGGCGATCCTGCTGGTCTCCGCCCCGCTTCGAAATGTAGTGTCACGGTTCGTCCGCTACAGTATCGAGCGCCTGCATGTTCTGTCTTACCAGGAGGTGCCGGATAACAAACAGATCACCATCGTCGCGACCGTCAGTGGCTAGGACGGACGCAGGCTGGGAACCTAATCAACAACCATGGCGACCGGTACGGATAAGAGACCGGCGCTAAGGGGAGGAGTGGTCATGAAGGTAAAGCGTTTTTCCGCGGCAACCATGCAGCAGGGGCTCAAGTTGGTCCGTGAGGAGCTGGGAGCGGACGCGATGATCCTGTCCAGTCGCAAGACGGAAGGGCGGGTCGAAATCATGGCCGCGCTCAACTTTGACGAGAAGGAGCTGCGCAGCCGGGTGCCCGAGCAGGCGCGCGACAAGTCGACGGCGGAGTTGATCCAGCTGGAGACCGATCGCCATAGCCAGTTGCAGGCAGAGCTGGAGAAATCCCGCCAACGCATCGCCGCCGTGCGCCAGTCCAGCGAGCGGCCGGCGCCGGAGCCCCTGTGGCCGGAGCTGGCGGCCGATGAAGTTCGGATCGCGGCGAAAAAATCCAGAGTCGCGGTGGCCGGCGGCGTGACGCCAAAAGTTGGACGGCCGCAACCGGTGCGACGGGATTCCGACGCGGCCGCTCAGTCTGCCGGCAGTGTGGCTGTTTCCACCACGCCCGATGCGCTGGCGGAAATGCGTTCCGAGATCATGATGCTCAAGGAGCTGCTGACCCAGCAGATCCAGAGTCGTGGCAACGAGGTTCAGCGCGAGCTGGAAGAACGTCTGGGCCGGTTGGGCATTCTCCCCGAACTGCAGAAGAAGCTGCTGGCCAAAATCACCGCCAACAGCGATGTGGCAACTGCCTGGCGCTATGCCATGGCGCTTCTGACCCGTTCTTTGAAGACCATCGAGCCCGAACTGATCGAGCAGGGCGGCGTATTTGCGGTGCTGGGCCCGACCGGTTCCGGTAAAACCACGACCATTGGCAAGCTGGCCGCGCGCCATGTGCTCAAGCACGGCGCCAAGAGCATCGCGCTGGTCACCACGGATCGCTACCGCATCGCGTCCCACGAGCAGCTGCTGGCGCTGGGGCGGATTCTGGGGATCCCGGTGCATGCGGTGGATGACAAGAATTCGCTGGACCAAATTCTCGATGGTCTGCGGGGCAAGAAGCTGGTGCTGATCGATACCGCCGGTCTCAACCATCATGAAGCGGCCTGGGGGCAGCAACTGAATGAATTGAAGTCGTCCCGCCACCGCATTCAGAATTTCCTGGTGGTCTCCGCCATTAATCAGGCGCAGGTGATGAAGTCCACCTACCACAGCTACAAGACTGTCGGATTGGCGGGCTGTATCATCACCAAGTTAGACGAAGCCATGACGCTGGGCGAGGCGCTGAGCCTGGCGGTTCTGAATGGTCTGCCGGTGGCCTATGTCACCGACGGCCAGAAAATCCCGGACGACATCCATCAGGCCCGTTCCAACCAACTGGTGAGCCGCCTGCTGAACGTGATCGGGGAAGAAGGTACGGAGCGCGAATCGGCTGTGTTTGAGCGCGAACTCGTGGTCTAACGACTATTCTTCTTCTACGCTGTGGTGAAACCGGTGCTGTGTGGACAAATCCTTACAGGCTGAGACACCGGAACCAACGAATTTGAGACTAAGGAGTCAAACGCCGGCATGAGCAAGCAACATCCGGTACAAGTAATTGCGGTCGCCGGTGGCAAGGGAGGCGTGGGGAAGAGCAATGTCTCCATCAATCTGTCCCTGGCCCTGGCCGAGCTGGGCCGCCGCGTGGTGTTGTTGGATGCGGACCTGGGTCTGGCCAACATCGATATCCTGCTGGGGATCAGTGCCACTCGTAACATCGAAGACGTCCTGGCGGGCGAGTGCAGCCTGAAAGAGGTGCTGGTGACCGGGCCCGGCGGCATCAAGATCGTACCCGCATCCTCCGGCACCCAACGCATGGCAAGCCTGGGGCCACAGGAGCACGCTGGCCTCATCAATGCCTTCAGTGAATTGAGTGATGATCTGGATGTGCTGATCATTGATACCGCCGCCGGTATTTCCGAAGGCGTGCTGAGTTTTGTCCGGGCCGCCCAGGAAGTGCTGGTGGTCGTCACCGACGAGCCCACCTCCATTACCGACGCCTATGCCCAGATCAAGCTGCTGAACCGTGACTACGGCCTGTTTCGCTTCCGGGTTCTGGCCAACATGGTGAAAACCGAACAGGACGGGCGCATGGTGTTCAGCAAGCTCTCCAAGGTGACCGAGCGCTTCCTGGAGGTTGCGCTACAATATGTCGGAAGTATTCCCCAGGACGACATGGTCAAGAAGGCCGTGCAGCGGCAGCGGGCGGTCTATGACGCCTATCCGCGCGCCAAGTCTTCGCAGGCGTTCAGGTTACTGGCGCAGAAGGTCGAAAGCTGGCCGCTGCCGTCCTCGCCCAGAGGGCATCTGGAGTTTTTTGTGGAACGGCTGGTTCAAGGCTGATCGTTCACGTGCAATCGGGTTGGCAATGGCAGTCACAAGCGGTCTGACGATGTACTCTGACACGCGTCTGGAAAACAGCGACCAGCTCCTTCGCCAGCACGCGCCGCTGGTCAAGCGTATTGCCCATCATTTGATGGCGCGCCTGCCGTCCAGCGTACAGCTGGACGACCTGATTCAATCGGGTATGATCGGCCTGCTGGAAGCTGCTCGCAAGTACGAGCCGGGCAAGGGCGCCTCGTTCGAGACCTATGCCGGTATCCGGATTCGCGGCGCGATGATGGATGAGATCCGCAAGGGCGACTGGGTGCCGCGTTCGGTGCACCGTAACGGCCGGCGCATTGCGGAGGCGATCCGGGCAGTGGAGAACCGGACCGGCCGCGACGCCCAGGATGTCGAGGTCGCCGCCGAACTGGGCATGAGCCTGGAAGATTACCATGCCGCCCTGCAGGACTCTGCGGGGGGGCGTTTGTTTAGTTTTGAGGAATTAGTCGACAACGGCGAAGCAGTCACGGAATCCGTTGGAGAGGACCTTCCCGGCCCTTATGAAGGGCTGCAACGACGAGCGTTTCAGCAGAGTCTGGCGGACGCCATCGGTGCGCTCCCGGAGCGGGAGCGACTGGTGCTGTCGCTTTACTACGATGAAGAGCTCAATCTCAAGGAGATCGGCGAAGTCCTGTCGGTCAGTGAATCCCGGGTCAGCCAGATCCTGAGTCAGACGACGCTGCGCCTGCGTTCGCGCCTGGCGGACTGGCGCTAGACCCGATTGCTGCTGTTGGTGTCGGCACCGCATCTGTGGCGGCGTCGGCGCTGCGTCGTGTCAGCTCGATGACCCGCCGGTCGACGTCGTTATTCTTTCCTTACATAAATTACCTATTAGAAAACTGGAAGCCCGTTCCGAGCCAGCTAGACTATAGACATCGTTTCTTACGTAAACCCTGTTGCTTACGTAAATATCGTGTGTCTTACGTACAGACTTGGGCTGTTGATTAGCAGTTCTGAACGGCAACGGTTTTCCTCTGTCGGCATTGTGGAGGTCGCATTGGACAAGAATATGAAGATCCTCGTAGTGGATGATTTTTCCACCATGAGACGGATCATTAAGAACCTGCTGAGGGACTTGGGCTTTACCAATACCGAGGAAGCAGACGACGGCAATACGGCGCTGCCGATGCTGAAGACGGGCAAGTTCGATTTCCTGGTAACCGACTGGAACATGCCGGGCATGACGGGGCTCGACCTGCTCAAGACGATCCGCGCGGACGCCGCGCTGAAAAACCTACCGGTGCTGATGGTAACCGCCGAGGCGAAACGGGAGCAGATTGTCGCCGCCGCTCAGGCCGGCGTGAATGGATACGTGGTTAAGCCTTTTACCGCCGCTGTGTTGAAAGAAAAGATCGAGAAAATCTTCGAGCGCATCGAGTCTTGAGAAGATCCAACTATAGGCCGCGGTAATGAATGAGCAGAAGCAAGACAGCTACGTAGAAGGCGAAGCGGACGAGTTCGAAGGTATGCTGCGGGCGCAAGCCCAGGACCTGATGGCGGTGGTCGGCAAAGGTGAGCTGTCCGACGCCTTGCGGATCATCACCGAGATGAACGAAGCCCGCGATCGCAGTCTCTATCGCGAGGTCGGACGCCTGACCCGCAGCCTGCATCAGGCCATCGTCAATTTTCATATCGATGCCCCCGTTGGCACCCTGCGACAGCAGGAAGAGGTGTCGAAGATCGCTGACGCCTCCGACCGTCTTTCCTACGTGGTGAACCTGACCAACAACGCTGCCAACCGGACCATGGATCTGGTGGAAGCGAGCATGCCGATTGCGAGCGATCTGAAAAACGAGGCCCACCTGTTGCGGGCCGAGTGGCAGAAGCTGGGGCGGCGTCAGTTAACCCCCGACGAGTTCCGGTCCCTGTATCGGCGCCTGGACACCTTTCTCAATGACATGGTGAACAAGAGCGACCAGGTGTGCGGCAACCTGTCGGAAATTCTGCTGGCGCAGGATTACCAGGATCTGACCGGGCAGGTGATCCAGAAGGTCACCAAGCTGGTCCGCGAAGTGGAAGAGAATCTGGTTCGCCTGGTCACCATGGCCGGCAAGGTCGATCAGATAACCGGTATCAAGCATGACATCGGCATGGGCGAAGTAGCCGACGTGCTGCAGGGCGAGGGGCCTCAGGTCAACACCGAAGGTCGGTCGGACGTGGTGTCCAGTCAGGACGATGTCGACGATCTGCTCTCAAGCCTAGGTTTCTGAGGAGTGGTTCATGAGTTTTCAGGCTGATGATGAGATCCTGCAAGACTTCCTCGTGGAAGCCGGCGAGATTCTTGAAAAGCTGTCCGAGCAATTGGTTGATCTGGAACAGAATCCCGATGACAGCGGGCTGTTGAATGCAATTTTCCGTGGTTTTCACACGGTCAAGGGCGGTGCGGGCTTCCTGCAGTTGGAAGCGCTGGTGGAATGCTGCCATGCCGCCGAAAACGTCTTCGACCTGCTGCGTAACGGCAAGCGCCGGGTAACCCCTGAATTGATGGACGTGGTGCTGCAGGCGCTCGATACCGTCAATGAGATGTTTGACCAGGTCAAACAGTTGCAGGAGCCTGCCCCCGCCAGTCCCGATCTGATCGCGGCTCTGGCCCGTCTGGGCGAACCGGAAGCGGCCACCGCTGCGCCTGCCGCCGAGCCTGCTCCCGTGGCGTCGGCTCCAGCGGTCGAGGCACCGGTGGTTGCGGAACCTGCTGCGGGCGGCGACATTACGGATGCCGAATTCGAGCGCTTGCTCAATGCCCTGGATTCGGTGGAGACCACGCCGATTGAGGCGGATGACGCGGTTACTCCAGACAGTGCCGGCGACGACATCAGCGAAGACGAATTCGAAGCCCTGCTCGATGAACTCCATGGCAAGGGCCGGTTCAATCCCGGTGCCGCACAGGCTGAACCTGTTCCGGCACAGCCAGCCACGACCCCGGCATCGACTGCCGCGGACAGTGGCGACATCACCGACGACGAATTTGAAGCCCTGCTCGATGAGCTGCATGGCAAGGGTAAGTTCAGCCCGACGCCGGTCGAGTCAGCTCCTGCTGATGCCATGGCGGCGACGCCTGATATGGGCCAGGCTGCCAGCTCTGTGCCCGCGGCCTCGGCGCCGACTGGCACCAGTGCCAGCGACCTGATCAGTGACGACGAATTTGAAGCTCTGCTCGACCAGCTTCATGGCTCGGGCAAAGGACCCTCGGTGTCGGCAGCTCCGGTCAAGCCCGCAGCGGTCGAACCGGCGCAAGCCAAGCCGGAACCGGTGGCCGCGCCTGTGACGCCCGCGCCAGTTGCCAAGGCGGCTCCCAAGCCTGTCGCGGCTGTGTCACCGGCACGGGACGAGCAGGACGACGAAGTTGCCACCTCAGCCGCTCCCAGGGCTGCTGCCGCCAACAAGGACGGTCAAGCCGCGCTGGCTACGGAAACCACCGTGCGGGTCGATACCAAGCGCCTGGACGACATCATGAACATGGTGGGCGAGCTGGTGCTGGTGCGTAACCGCCTCAAGCGTCTTGGCGATGAGAGTGGCGACGAGCAGATGGTCAAGGCGGTCGGTAACCTGGATGTGGTGACGGCCGACCTGCAGGCGGCCGTGATGCAGACGCGCATGCAGCCGATCAAGAAAGTATTCGGGCGTTTCCCCCGGGTGGTGCGCGATCTGGCCCGCAGCCTGAAGAAAGAGGTCAACCTGGTCCTCAAGGGCGAGGAGACCGATCTCGACAAGAACCTGGTGGAAGCTCTGTCCGATCCCCTGGTGCACCTGGTGCGCAACGCCGTCGACCACGGCATTGAGGCGCCGGATGTGCGCGAGCGCAACGGCAAACCCCGCATGGGGCACGTGGTGCTGGCGGCGGAGCAGGAGGGTGATCACATCCTGCTATCCATCGAGGACGATGGCGCGGGCATGGACCCCAATGTGCTGCGGCGCAAGGCGGTGGAAAAAGGCCTGTATGAGCCCGAGGCGGCGGATCGTCTGACCGACACCGAATGCTTCAATCTCATTTTCGCGCCCGGCTTCTCCACCAAGACCGAGATTTCCGACGTGTCCGGCCGTGGCGTGGGCATGGATGTGGTGAAAACCAAGATCTCCCAGCTGAACGGCTCCATTGCGGTTCACTCCAAGCTGGGGCAGGGCTCGCGGATTCTGATCAAGGTGCCCCTGACGCTGGCGATCATGCCGACGCTGATGGTGATGCTGGGCAATCAGTCTTTTGCCTTGCCGCTGGTGAGCGTGGTGGAAATTTTCCACCTGGATATCAGCCGTACCAACATCGTGGACGGCCAGGAATGCATCGTGGTCCGCGAAAATGTCTATCCGCTGTTCCACATCAAGCGCTGGCTGATCAAGGGAACCACCTGGCAGAAGCGCGCGGAAGGCATGGCTCATGTGGTGATCGTGGCGGTGGGCACGAAAAAGGTCGGCTTTGTCGTCGATCAACTGGTTGGCCAGGAAGAGGTTGTGATCAAGCCGCTCGGTGCCATGCTGCATGGCACGCCAGGCATGGCTGGGGCCACCATTACCGGTGACGGACGGATGGCGTTGATCCTGGACATCCCGGGTCTGCTGAGTCGGTATGCGCGCACCGCGCGGGCCGGCAGCGCCTGAGATTCTGGGCCATACTGAGCTGGAGCCTGAAGCGATTGTCGTGCCGGAATCCCGAACCAACTCCTGCGAATCCTGGTGAATCGACCATGTGGCATCGTTTGGCTCTGTCACGTCCGAGTTGCAGGAGGGCCTTATGCCCGTAAATGTATTAGTGGTGGATGATTCGGGTTTCTTTCGACGGCGTATCGTCGAAATACTGCAGCCCGTCAGCACCATTCAGGTCGTGGGCACCGCGGCCAATGGCCGGGAGGCGATCGAGCAGGTCCTCAAGCTGCGTCCCGACGTGGTGACCATGGATTACGAAATGCCGATGATGGACGGCATTACCGCGTTGCGCGAAATCATGCGGGTCGCGCCCACGCCGGTGCTGATGTTCTCGTCTTTGACCTATGAAGGCGCCCGGGTCACCCTGGATGCGCTGGAAGCCGGCGCGGTCGATTTCCTGCCCAAGAATTTCGAAGATATTGCCCGGGATACGGAGCGCATGCGCGAGGTGCTGAGCCAGCGGATCCGCACCGTTGCCCGTGCCCGCTATCGCATGGGACGGAGCGCGCCGACGCCCTTGGAGGCACGCAGCCCGGCACCGGCCGCAGGCGTTACCTCCAGCGCCCTGACGCGTTCCTCTGCAACAGCCGTGGAGGGCGCGGTGGATGCCGCGTCTCGTCCGGCCAGCACTCATCGCAAAACCGCCCCGACCAAGTATCAGCTGGTGGCCATCGGTACCTCGACGGGCGGTCCGGTTGCCCTGCAGCGGGTCCTGATGGGGCTGCCTGCCGATTTCCCGGCACCGATCGTGCTGGTTCAGCACATGCCGGCGTCGTTCACGCCAGCATTCGCCGAACGTCTGGACAAGTTGTGCCGGATTCGCGTTAAGCAGGCGGAAACCGGCGATCTGCTGCAGCCGGGTGTGGCCCTGCTGGCGCCCGGCGGCAAGCAAATGATGATTGAACGTGTCGGCGGCACCGGGCGCGTCAAGATTCTGCCAGGCGACGATCGTCTTAACTACAAGCCCTGTGTGGATATTACCTTCGGCTCGGCTGCCAAGTGCTTTCCGGGCAAGGTGCTCGGCATCATCCTCACCGGCATGGGCGCCGACGGCCGGGAAGGATGCCGCATGCTGAAGGCGTCCGGCGCGACCATCTGGTCCCAGGACGAAGCCAGCAGCGTGATCTACGGCATGCCCATGGCGGTGGCGAAAGCCGGTTTGAGCGATGAGGTACTGAGTCTGGATGAGTTTAGCGGGAGGCTCGTTGACAGTGTCCTCTAAGCCAGCGGGGTCTGTGCGATGGATGTCCTGAGTCTCGTCGGCGTTGTGCTGGCCTTTGCCGCGATCATTGGTGGCAACTCCATTGAAGGCGGCAGCATCAATGCGCTGGTGAACCTGCCTGCGGCCGTTATCGTATTGGGCGGCACCTTTGGCGCAACCCTGCTGCAGACCTCCCTGGCGACCCTGCGCCACGCGGGCAGCCAGTTGAGCTGGATCTTCCAGCCGCCACCGCTCGATTTCACCGCGGCCATGCGCAAGGTGACTGCCTGGAGTACCACGGCGCGGCGCGATGGCTTGCTGGGCCTGGAAAACGTGGCGGAAACCGAACGCGACCTGTTTGCCCGCAAGGGTTTGCAGTTGCTGGTGGACGGCGCCGAGCCCGAAGTGATCCGCAATGTGCTGGAGCTGGAGTTAACGGCGCGCGAGCAGCGTGATTTGGCCGGAGCCAAGGTCTATGACAGCCTGGGCGGCTATGCGCCTACGATTGGCATCATCGGCGCGGTGCTGGGGCTGATCCATGTGATGCAGCATCTGGAAGATCCTTCCACGCTCGGACCAGGCATTGCCACTGCCTTCGTTGCCACCATTTACGGTGTTGCCTTTGCCAACCTGCTGTTCTTTCCCATTGCTGGCAAGCTGAAGAGCCTGGTGGAGCGGGAAGCCCAGTATCGGGAAATGATCATCGAAGGCCTGATCGGCGTGGCGGAGGGGGAAAATCCCCGTTCCATCGAGCTGAAAATGCAGAGCTTCATTCACCACTAAGGAACGCTGCCGGGTATGCGTCGTCGTCGCCGTCAGGAGGAAGAGCAGAACCGGGAGCGCTGGCTGGTGTCCTACGCGGACTTCATCACGCTGCTGTTCGCCTTCTTTGTGGTGATGTACTCCATTTCCTCGGTCAACGAAGGCAAATACAAGGTGCTGTCCGACAGTCTGGATGGCATCTTCAACGCCGCGCAACGCAGTCTGGCGCCGGTAGTCGTCGGTGAGCCCGCGCCCGGCGTGATGGCTCCGGCCGAGACGGTGCCTGCGATTGTGGCATCGGCTGGTGCTGCGGGTGCGCTGGATCCGACGCAGCGGCTGGAGGCGATTGCCGATCAGTTGAGCGCGCGCCTGACCGATCTGATCGATCAGGGTCTGGTGACCATCACGGAAAGCGAGAACTGGATCGAGCTGTCGCTGCGCAATAGCCTGCTGTTCTCCAGTGGCGACGCGGTTCCCAATGATGAGGCCTTTCCGCTGATCGACGAAATCGCCCTGATACTGCAGGCTTATCCCAATGCGGTGCTGGTGGAGGGCTTTACCGACAATGTGCCGATCGCAACGGCCGTGTATCCGTCCAACTGGGAGCTTTCCAGTGCGCGGGCGGCGGCCGTGGTGCGGATGCTGATTCATAACGGCATCGCGCCGGAGCGTTTGGCGGCGGTCGGTTATGGCGAGAATCAGGCGGTGGTCAGTAACAGCACCGCCGAGGGGCGGGCCCGTAACCGGCGTGTGGTGCTGCTGATCGGCAAAGATGAAAAAGTGCGACTGACCATGCGGCCCTAGCCGCAGGGCTGCAATCGAATGGTTGGCGCCGCAAAGATCAGGTGTCGCAAAGATCAGCTGCCGCCGGAACCTGTGAAGGCGGTACGGTCTGCAATAGCGTAAGAGGCATGCCATGAATGGGCGGTATGTCAGTTTGAGTTTATGAGGTAACAGCGTGCGAATTTGGGCAGTGGCCAATCAAAAGGGCGGCGTGGGCAAGAGTACGACCGTCGTGGCTCTGGGTGGGCTACTCGCGCAGCAGGGCAAGCGCGTGCTGATGGTGGATCTTGACCCACAAGGCTCACTGACTGGCTATTTCGGCCTGGACCCGGATTTTCTCGAAGGCACCGCCTTCGACCTGTTCCAGGAAGAGGGCGTGGTGGAGGAAATCGCCGCCCAGATTATCCGTGAAACCAATTGTCCCGGACTGTTCCTGTTGCCGGCATCCACGGCCCAGGCGACGCTGGAACGGCGCATCGCGACCGTGGAGGGCATGGGGCTGATCATCGCCAAGACCCTGCGGATGCTGGCGGAAGATTTCGATTATGTGTTGCTGGACAACGCGCCCTCGTTGGGCCTTTTGATGGTGAACTCGCTGGCGGCCAGCCATCGGGTGCTGATGCCGGTGCAGACGGAGTTTCTGGCCATCAAGGGATTGGAGCGGATGATGCACACCCTGCAACTGGTCATGAAGTCGCAGGGCCTGGCGCTGCCGTACACCATCATCCCGACCATGTTTGACCGCCGCACCCAGGCTTCCACCCAGAGTTTTCGGGAGCTTCTGCGGCTGTACGACAAGGCGGTGTTTCCATATCCCATTCCGATCGACACCAAGTTTCGCGGCGCCAGCCTGGAAGGCCTGGCACCTTCGGCCTATGACAAGCACACCCATGGCGTGCGTGCCTATGGTCGGCTGCTGGCATTTTTGCAGGAACCAGCGGCCGAGCAGGAAGATCGCCAGCGGGCGGCCGAGCTGGATGCCCTGGGCACTTAAGGCCCAGGAATGAGGTTGCCGCCGCCTCTGGCGGTGGTAGTTTCCTACTTACTTTTTTCTTTGCGGTTCGGCGATGTCCAAGAACGGCTCAACCATGAAACCTCAGCAAGCGATCGAAGAATATCTGTCGGCGTTACTGCATCCGTCCGCCAAACGGGCACCGGCGAAGGCGGAGACCCGGGCTCCGGAGCGTCCCCTGTTGGCGGATGCACTGGCCGATCAGTTGCCGGAGGCGCAAAAGCAGGCGTTGCAGCAAACCCTGCTGCGTTCATTGCCGCTGCAGACGCCGCCGGTTGCTGAACCGGCCCCTGCCAAACCCGCGCCTGTTGCTAAACCTGAGGTTGCGGCCAAGCCGGCGGCGCCGAAGGTGGTGCCGGTCACGACAGAGGCCAAACAGCCGGTCGTTGCAGGGGGCCAGCAACCGGTGTCGGCTCCGGCCGCCGCGGCGGTCAATCATTGGCTGGCGAACGGCCGCCCGCACTGGGCGCAGGATCGGTTCGAGTGCCTACTGTTCAGTGTGGCCGGCCTGAAGCTGGCGGTGCCGTTGATCTGTCTGGGCGGCATCCATGCGGTGCAGAGTGCCGAGGACTTGACGCCGCTGCCCGGCATGCCGGACTGGTTGCTGGGGCTGATGCCGACGGTGCACGGTAACTTGCGGGTGGTGGACACGGCGCGCTGGGTCATGCCGGAGCGGCAGATCAGCGGTTATGCCCAGCAGATGCGCTATGTGATCCGGATCAGCGGTTCCGAGTGGGGCCTGGCGTGCGATGCGGTGGACAAGTCATTTCGGGTCCAGCCCGATGACGTGCGCTGGCGCACGGAACGCAGCAAGCGGCCCTGGCTGGCCGGCACGCTGGTCGATCAGATGTGTGCGGTGTTGGACATGGAGGCGCTTGATCAGCTGCTCAAGGAAAGCGAACGCCGCAAACGCCCGCGTTAACCCGATGGCGTGGGTTTAGCCCAGAAACGGTGGGGCAGGGGAAACTGGCATAGATTCTGCCCTGTTCTATAGTAAGTAGGTCTGCCTGATGGGATTTTGACAGTCCTGAGTGACTGCGCGGCTCCGCTTTGGATCCGGTGCAAGAGCCTCCGGCAAAGGTTTCATGGCGTACCAGCATTTTTCCACAAGAGGTTTTTAGTATGGCTTCCCTGTCCGGGCAAAGCGCCCAAGTTGCCGAAGATCCGGTCCTGCAATACGTCACGTTCAAGCTGGATCAGGAAACCTATGGCATTAACGTCATGCGCATCCAGGAAGTGCTGCGCTACACCGAGATTGCGCCGGTACCGGGCGCGCCGGATTATGTGCTGGGCATCGTCAATCTGCGTGGTAATGTGGTTACGGTCATCGATACCCGCAAGCGCTTTGGCCTGAACGCAGCGGACGTCACCGACCAGACCCGGATCGTGGTGATCGAGATCGACAGCCAGGTGGTCGGGGTTCTGGTGGATTCCGTGGCGGAGGTGATCTATTTGCACCAGTCCGAGATCGAAACCGCGCCGCATGTGGGGAATGAAGAAAGCGCCAAGTTCATCCAGGGTGTTTGCAACAAGAATGGTGAGCTTATCATTCTGGTTGAGTTCGAAAAAATGCTCAGCGATGAAGAGTGGGCAGAGCTGGATAATATCTAACGCGAGGTGCGACCATGGCATTCCCGGCAATTGAAACCCTGATTCAGGCGGGCACCCTGTTATTGCTGGTGGGCCTGACGGGGTACGTGGCCTGGCTGCGGCACAGCCTGCGGCAGCAGCAGCGGTCGGCGGAAAGCCGGCTGGCGGCGCTTGAGCAGGAACTGAGAGGCCTCAGCAATGGCACCCTGGGTGTTGGTCGCAAGCTGCTCACGGTCGAACAGCGCCTGCAGGATACGGAACGGCGGACCCAGGAGCTGTCGCTCAGCGATCCGGTCAAGGTTTCCTACAGTGAAGCGGCGCGCCTGCTGGAGCTGGGCGCTGATGTGGATGATCTGGTGGCAGGCTGCGGCCTGTCCCGTCCCGAGGCGGAATTGGTTGCCGCCATGCACCGCCAACGCTCCGCTGTCTGACATTGCCTTTTCCACTAGCCCGGCAGCGGGCTAGTGGTCACACTCCAGCAGGAGAATTTCTTCCGACAGGTTGGAAAGCTCCCCCGCATAGATACCGATCAGCCAGTCATCCTTCAGCGGAATCCGGCAACCGGTCCGGTCCGTCACCACAATAGCATACCCATCCATTCGATATACCACCGCTTCACGGCCACTGCCCGTGGCAATCAGTGTCGGGCGCGCCGTAACCAGTGCTTCGTGGAGATAGGTGGCTTCCCGGGCTCGCCCGATCCGCCATAGGTTTTCGTAAATCCGACTTCGCAGTTGCTGAATATCAAACAGGAAATCCATGGTCGACCCGGTTGCTTGGTGTTTGGCTCAGTTAGATGACAAATACTGTATAACAATACAGTATTATTGCCAAGAGCGGCAGCTCGGTGGGGGTTACAGCGAGACGGGAAAACAGCACAATGTCTAGGACGAGCGCGACGAGAATGGAAATCCATGCACGCATCAGTTGCCGAACAAATCCAGTTTTTCGAGGAAGTCGTCCTGCCCGCCTACCGGGAGTTCGAAGCCGAGCTGTATGCGTTTATGGGAGGCGCCGCGTCCGAACCGGAGCTGAAGCGGCGTTTCCTGCTGGCGGCCTGGGCGGCGGATCAGTTTCTTGACCTGGTCACGGGCCAGGACGCCTGTCGGCAACTGACGCTGGAGCATACGGAGCTGGGTATCCGCATCCTGAGGCGGGTGGTGCGGGATCTCAATTACGCCAAGGCGAGCATCTGCTCGCACACGCTGCCAGGGGACGAGGGACTGACCGATCCCACCATCAGTGAGCTGCTGAAGAGTATTCCCCAGCTACGGGTGCTGGTGAACGTTGCCGAACCGGACGAAACGCCCGATATGCTGGAAGTGGATTTATTTTCCTGCCTGGGTGCCTGTGTCGAATTCTGGCAGAACACCCTGCCGCAAGCGGAGACGCGGGGCTAGTCCAGTGCTGGCCTCAAGGCTCGGGTGGCTTCGGTGCCTTGCCTTGAATGTAATAGGCAAAGGCAATGATCTCCGCCATGACCCGATAGAGGGTTTCTGGAATTTCATCTCCCAGGTCCAGTTGCGACAGCACGCTCACCAGTTCCGGGTTTTCATACAGGGGAACGCCGGCCTCGCGGGCGATCCGGATGATTTCCTCGGCGAGCGCGCCTTCGCCGGTGGCCGTTACCTTGGGCGCGCCTTTACCGTCGTATTTCAAGGCGACCGCTTTCTGCTCTGGCTGGTCCGGTTTGGTCATGACAGCACCTTAGGTCCGCACGTCGATCAGGTGAGTTTCGAGCTTGGTCTGGGTGAAGCTGGGCTGGCCTTGTAATGCTTCCAGCGACTCCACGTCCAGTCCGAGCTTGGTCAACGCCTGGCGCAGGTGGGGCAGTTCGCGCTCCAGCAGGTCCCGAATATCACCACGTTCCGACCAGAAGGTGGAGGACACTTTCCCTCGTTGCAGACGCACCAGGCTGTACAGCGGGCCAAGCGGTTCCAAATCGAAGGAAAGCGTGATGCGCCAGACACTCTCCGGTTTGCTTTTTGACTTGCCGGACGGCGTACGAGCCTGCTCCTCGTCGATGCGGACCTGAAACAGATTGAGCTGGGGCGGCGCCATGACGGGTAGTTCGATCAGCCAGGTATTCAGGATCGGACCGTCGGGATCGGCCTGTTGCTGAATACTGTTCAGTTGCGTGGTCTGGATCCGCGCCAGCGCCTGCGCCACGATCTTCAACAGCTCTCCCGTCGACCAGGTTTCGGCCTTCTCCGGGGCTGGCTTTGCCCCGAGAAAATGGGGATGAGGAAACTGCAGCGGCTGCGCCACCAGGTCACTGGGTGGCTGCCAGGGCTGGGCTGGCGGCGAGGGCGGGCTGGTTGCGTTGGGCGCACCACCTGGGCGAGACAGCGCGAGGAATAGCTGTAGCAGCGCTTGCTTGAGGTCGGGCGAACGTGGCGGCTCTCCAGGGGGCGTAGCGGCTAGCAGACGTGCCTCACTGAAAGCCCCGCTCTGGCGCAGGGCCTGTTTCAGGCCTTCGCCTGTCACTACCTGGTTCTGCTGGGGAATGGCCTGTTGCAGTTGCTGGAGGGCTTGAGCCAGTTTTGGGGATCCGTCTGGCGTGGTCGCGCTGAGCAGGCGGGCTAGGCTGTCCAGCAACCGTCCCTGCATGGGCATGACCCGGTTCAGGGCGTCCGCCACAGGGCGTGTGGCCGCTGGGGTCGCGGATGCGTTCAGCAGGCTCTGGGGTAAAAGCGCTTTTAGCGCCGAGACAAGCAGGGGGGCGCTGTCCTTGGTTTGAATGAGCAATTGCTGGTTGGGCTGAAAGGTCACACTGAGGCGGTCGCCGGGGCGCAGTTGCGCCAGGTTGGCCTGTACTTCCAGCAGGCGGCCGCCAATGTCCAGGATCAGCCGGCTTTGTGGCGCCGTTTGGCCCGCTGCCTCGTTCGTCGCAGCGGGTAATAGCGCCTGTACCCGGGCCGTCAGCGTGTCACCGACTTTCCATTCCGGCGGCAGTTGAGAGCCGCTGCCGCCAGTACGGGGCGACGCCAGTTCCCGCCAGTTCGCCGGGGTGCCAGCCGGTGGATTGCCGGCATTATTGATCGTCATCAATGAATCCGCTGAAACCTTGGGTGGGAAGAGATGGGCGGGTTGAGATCGGTACAGGCCACTAGTAGTGTAGTTCAAGCGATGTTCGCAGGGCAGGGCGTCCACATCAAGGGCGGGGCTGGTATTTGCCCGACCAGCCATGGAATCCCGCCTAGGGTTTCACCCTGGCACCGGCTATAATGCGCGCTAACTTGTTTATGGCTGTCCCTGATCTCGTGAGCGTTAACCATCACTCCCGCTGTACACCAACGAAGCTTGCGTTCGCGGAACCAGGTTGTGCCGCTCCCATTCTAGGGCGGACAGGGGCATGTCTATGGTGGACAGGGGCATGAGCGTCGAATTGCTGCGTGCCGAAGGCTTGTCCTGTGAGCGGGACGACCGGATGCTGTTCGAGAATCTCAACTTCCAGGTCAATGCGGGCGAGGTGGTGCAGATCGAGGGGCCGAATGGCGCTGGCAAGACCACCTTGCTGAAGATCCTTGGTGGCTTGCTGCAAGCCTGGGACGGCGAGCTGTACTGGCGGGGCGAGCCTATGACCCAGGCCCGGCCGGACTTTCTGGCATCACTCCTGTACCTCGGCCACCGGCCTGGCATCAAGCTGATCCTAAGCCCCTGGGAAAATCTTCGCACCTGGTGCGCCTTGCACCAGCCGTCCAGCGATCAGGAGCTGTTCGCGGCACTGGCCCAGGTTGGGCTGAAGGGCTACGAGCACGTACCCTGCGATTCTCTCTCGGCCGGCCAGCAGCGCCGGGTGGCGCTGGCCCGCCTGTATCTGTCCAAGGCTGATCTTTGGGTGCTGGACGAGGCATTCACGGCCATCGACCGCCGCGGTGTGGCCCAGCTCGAAGCGCTGCTGGCGCAGAAGGCCGCCGCCGGTGGCGCGGTGATCCTGACCACTCACCATGCGCTGAATCTGCCGGGTGCCCTGCGGGTGATCCGCCTGGGCGGCAGTCTGGCGGAGGCGTTTGAGTCATGAGTGCGTATCCGGGCCTGTGGGCAGTGTTTGGCGCGGTTCTGCGCCGGGATTTGCTGCTGGCTTATCGGCGCCGGCGTGATCTTGCCAATCCCCTGGTGTTTTTCGTCATTGCAGTCAGCCTGTTTCCTCTGGGCGTGACACCAGAGCGCACGTTTTTGGTAGAGGCGGGGGCCGGAATTATCTGGGTGGCGGCTCTTTTGGCAACTTTATTGTCATTGGATGGTCTATTCCGTGCCGACTTTGAAGATGGCTCGCTGGAACAGTTGCTGTTGAGCCCGGCGCCTCTGTTCGTTATCGTGCTGGCCAAGGTGATCGTGCATTGGCTCGTCACCGGCTTGCCACTGCTGATATTGAGCCCGGTGCTGGGCTTGATGATGCACCTGGATGCCACCCAGATCGGCGTGCTCTGCATGACGCTGCTGCTGGGAACACCGGTACTGAGCCTGGTGGGCGCCATCGGCGCCGGCCTGACCGTCGGCTTGCGGGTTGGCGGCGTATTGATATCGCTTCTGGTCTTGCCGCTTTATATCCCGGTGCTGGTATTCGGCGCGGGTACGGTCAGTGCGGCGGCCAGCGAGCTGGCGGTGAATGGCTACCTGGCCCTGCTGGGGGCATTCCTGATGTTGGCGCTGGCGCTTGCACCACTGGCAGCGGCGGCGGCATTGCGCATAAGTATGACGAATTCCTGAGCAAGAGAACGACATGAAGGTCCTGTTTTACCGCCTCGGCTCGCCCAAATGGTTTTATGACATCGCCGGACGCTGCCTGCCCTGGTTGGCCTGGGCCGGTTTAGTGCTGATTGCCGTGGGAACGGTCTGGGGACTGGCGTTCGCACCGGCCGATTATCAGCAGGGTAATAGTTTTCGCATCATGTACGTGCATGTACCGGCCGCGTTCGTGGCGCAATCCTGTTACATCATGATGGCGGTGGCGGCGGTGATCAGCCTGGTGTGGAAAATGAAGCTCACCGATATGGTGATCAAGGCGGCGGCGCCCATTGGCGCATCCTTCACCTTTATCGCGCTCTTTACCGGCGCGGTGTGGGGTAAGCCTACCTGGGGCACCTGGTGGGTGTGGGATGCACGCCTCACCTCTATGCTGATCCTGCTGTTTCTCTATTTTGGCGTGATGGCATTGCAGTCGGCCATCCAGGACAGCGTAGCGTCGGCCCGGGCCACGGCGGTGCTGGTGCTGGTGGGCGTGGTGAACATTCCCATCATCAAATACTCGGTGGAGTGGTGGAACACCCTGCACCAGCCGGCGAGCTTCACCATCACCGAAAAGCCGGCCATGCCCATGGAGATGTGGCTGCCGCTGTTGGTGATGGTGCTCGGATTCTACTGCTATTTCGCCGTGGTTCTGTTCATGCGCACCCGCAATGAGATCCTGATCCGGGAACGGCGGACCCAATGGGTACGTGATCTGGTTCGCCAGCAAGCGGGGCGCTGACTGACCCGGCAAGCGGCTTTCTGTTGAGAGGGATGGCCGTGTGAAACTGTTTTCCATGTTGAACGATGGGGGCTCCCATGAGTTTTGGTAGTGTGTCGGAGTTTTTGGCCATGGGAGGCCACGGTCTTTATGTGTGGCTGTGCTACGGCGTGGTGCTGGCAATCTTGATTGCGAACACACTGCTGCCGATGATGCAGCGACGTCAGATTCTACGCGAACAGAGCCAGCGGTTACGGCGGGAGGAAGCGGGACTATGAAAGCGCAACGCAAGCAACGCCTGTGGATTGTTGGCTTTATCGTCGCCGGTGTGGCGCTCGCCGTGGGGCTCGCACTGTATGCCCTGAGCGAGAATATCAACCTGTTCTACAACCCGACCCAGATCTCCCAGGGCGAGGTACCGCCGGGCCAGCGTATCCGGGCGGGCGGCATGGTGGTGGATGGCAGTGTCCGGCGAAATCTGGAAACGCTGGATGTAGAGTTTGAACTGACCGACTACCAGTCCAAGGTCCGGGTGCATTATCAGGGAATCCTGCCGGACCTGTTCCGGGAGGGGCAGGGTATCGTGGCCATGGGCCGTCTGGATGACCAGGGCGTGTTCCAGGCCGAGGAAGTCCTGGCCAAGCACGATGAGAACTACATGCCGCCGGAGGTGGCTGAGTCGCTGGAGCTGGCCAAGGCAGCCGGTGCCGCCCAAGGTACGCAGCCGGCAACAACGGAAGCAGGCCTGCAGCCAGCCGCGCAGGATGTTCCGGCGGCGGTGCCCGCAGCCCAGGACAGTTATTGATGGCGCCGGGATCGGGCCACCAGGCCTGATCCCGCCAGATCGCAGCATGTTCGCCATGAACACGCCCGATCTTTCGTAGTTTTAGCCCCAGCAACGGCGAATGGCGCCGGGAGGACCGCACACCATGATTCCAGAGTTAGGCCATCTGGCCCTGATCCTGGCGTTCTGTTTCGCCATTGTTCTCGCGGTGGTCCCCCTGCTCGGGACCTTCATGCGTGACGACGGCTGGATGAGTTACGCCCGCCCGCTTGCCGCTGGCCAATTCGCGCTCACCCTGGTGAGTTTCCTTTGTCTGGTCTGGGCCTTCGTGGCCAACGACTTTTCCGTGGCCTACACCGCCAATCACTCCAACAGCCTGCTCCCCATCTATTATCGGATCAGCGCGGTGTGGGGTGGGCATGAAGGATCGCTCCTGCTGTGGGTGCTGATTCTTACCGGCTGGACCGTTGCCGTCGCCCTGTTCAGCCGGCGCCTGCCGCTGGACATGGTGGCCCGCGTGCTGGCCGTCATGGGCATGATTGCCATCGGCTTCATGGCGTTTGTGCTGGCGACCTCTAACCCGTTCGAGCGCTATCTGCCCAACGCACCCACCGACGGTGCCGATCTCAACCCATTGCTGCAGGACGTGGGGCTGATCATGCACCCGCCCATGCTCTATATGGGTTACGTTGGCTTCTCCGTTGCCTTTGCTTTCGCCATCGCCGCCCTCATGGGGGGGCGCCTGGACGCGGCCTGGGCGCGCTGGTCGCGGCCCTGGACCACGGTGGCCTGGTGCTTTCTCACCATCGGCATCGCGCTGGGTAGCTGGTGGGCTTACTACGAGCTGGGTTGGGGCGGCTGGTGGTTCTGGGACCCGGTCGAGAACGCCTCCTTTATGCCCTGGCTGGTGGGTACCGCGTTGATCCACTCCCTGGCGGTGACGGAAAAGCGGGGCGTCTTTAAATCCTGGACCGTATTGCTGGCAATCTTTGCCTTCTCCTTGAGCCTGTTGGGAACCTTCCTGGTCCGTTCCGGCGTGTTGACCTCCGTCCATGCCTTCGCGTCTGATCCGACCCGCGGTCGCTTCGTGCTGATGCTGCTGGGCATTACGGTGGGTGGTTCGCTGCTGCTTTATGCCTTTCGCGCGCCCACGGTGGCGGGCCGGGTGCGTTACGGCTTCTGGTCACGGGAAGTGTTCCTGCTGCTGAACAACATCCTGTTGCTGGTGGCTACCATCACGGTTCTGCTGGGCACGCTTTATCCCCTGGTCATGGATGCGCTGGGGCTCGGTAAGCTGTCGGTTGGCGCGCCTTATTTCAATACGATCTTCGTGCCGCTCACCACGATTCTGGCCGGACTCATGGGCATCGGCATGTTTACCCGCTGGAAGTCCACCGATCCCAAGCGTCTGCTCCGCGAGCTCTGGCTGGCGGCGCTGATCAGCCTGGGCCTGGCGCTGGCGCTGCCGTTCCTGTTCGGTGACTTCAACTCGTTGGTGTTTATCGGCTTGCTAGCTGCAATCTGGATTGCCCTGGCGACGGTGCGCGACCTGATCGCCAAGACAGCGCGCCGGGAAGGGCGCTGGCATGGCTTGCGCCAGCTGTCGCGCAGCTATTGGGGCATGGTGCTGGGCCACCTGGGACTGGGCGTGATGATCGTCGGCATTGCCGGCGTCTCCAACTATGCCGATGAGCGGGACCTGCGCATGGCGCCCGGCGATACGGTGAGCATGGGGCGTTATCAGTTCTACTTGGATCACATCGATCACGTGGAAGGCCCCAACTACATTTCCGACCGTGCCGCGGTGAAGGTGCTGGACGGCAACGGCAAGCAGGTTGCGGTGCTGTATCCCGAGAAGCGGAATTATCTGGTGAGCCGCAACGTGATGACGGAAGCGGCCATTGATCCCGGCCTGTTCCGTGACCTGTATGTGGCCATGGGCGAGCCACTGGAGGGCGGCGCCTGGGCGATTCGCCTGCATTACAAGCCGTTCGTCCGCTGGATCTGGCTGGGCGCCATTTTCATGGCGGTCGGCGGCCTGCTGGCGGTGGCGGACCGGCGTTACCGGCTGCCCTTTAAGCGGGAGACGGTGAAGGCGCCCGTCGCCGAGTCGTCACACACCACCGCACCCTCGGCCGGGGCGGCCAAGGTCAGCTAATTGCAACGTAGGACTCGATGATGAAACGCTTTCTGCTCTTCATTCCCCTGGTGATCTTTGCGGCCCTGATTGTGCTGTTCAACTGGGGCGTGGATCAGGATCCGACCAAGCTGGAAACCGCACGTCTGAACGACCCGGTGCCCGCGTTTGCCCTGACCCGACTGGAAGACGGCACGGCGGTGGATCAGACCGCGCTGAAGGGACAGCCCCTGCTGCTGAACGTGTGGGGCACCTGGTGCCCGGCCTGTAACGCCGAGCACCCTTACCTGATGAGGCTGGCGCAGGATATGGGCGTAAACATTGTTGGTCTCAACTACAAGGATGATCGGGGCGCGGCGTTACAGTGGCTGAGCCGCCTTGGCGACCCTTATAGCCTCAACTTGTTCGATCCGGAGGGGCGTCTCGGTCTGGATCTGGGCGTCTATGGGGCGCCGGAAACTTACGTGGTGGATCCCGAGGGGATCATCCGCTACCGCCATGTGGGTGTGGTGGACGAAAAAGTTTGGACCCAGATCCTGGAGCCGATCATGCGCGAATATGGCTATGGGCCACAGGGCCAGCAGGGGGGCGCATGAGCATGTCACGCTGGTTTGCAACCCTTCTGCTGCTGTTGCCTCTGGGCGCAGGAGCCGCCTTTTCAACTTATGAGTTCGAGGGCGATCAGCAGCGGGCGCAATACCAGCGCCTGACCGAGGAGCTGCGGTGCCCGAAGTGCCAGAACCAGAACATTGCCGACTCCAATGCGCCGATTGCCCAGGACTTGCGGCGCGAAGTCTACCGCATGGTTCAGGAAGGTCAGGATGATGATGCCATCGTCGGTTTCATGACCGAGCGCTACGGCGACTTCGTGATCTATAAGCCGCGGTTTGATACCTCAACGTTTCTACTGTGGTTTGGGCCCCTGATCGTGGGCCTGATTGGCTTCCTGGTGGTGCTCGCCATGGTCTACGCCGGGCGCAGAAAGGCTGCGGCGATAGAGACTGGTGTGGATCAGGAACGATTGCAGCGCCTGTTGAATGCCGAAGAATCCCGCTCGGGACCGTCCAATCCAACCATTCAAACCAACCAAGAGAAGCCATAGCTCATGTTGCAGTTTTGGGTACTCGCGGCGCTGCTGGTTTTGCTGGCGTTGCTTTTTGTTGTGGATCCCCTGATCCGGGCACGGCGCCGACGCGCGCTCCATCAGCGGCAGGCGGAAGAGCGTCAGGCGCAGAACGTGGCCATCTTTCGCGAGCGGCTGGCGGAGCTGGATGCGGAACGGGACGCCGGTCATTTTGATGCGGTCCAGCATGCCGCGTTGAAAGAGGAGCTGGAATCGGTTCTGTTAAGCGACGTGGACGGGCTGGAGCAGCCGGTGCAAACGGTGGCCGAAGGGCGTCGCCTGCGGTGGCTGACCGCGGTGCTGGCGGTGGTGATTCCGGTGGCCGCGCTGGGGCTTTATTTCAAATGGGGTGCCTACGAGGGCGTCCAGCAACGTGAGCTGTTCACCCAACTGGAAGAGAAGGGTGCCCCGGGCGTGGAAGAGCTGTTGGTGCAGCTGGAAGCCAAGCTCGCGGCCAACCCCGATAATCCGGAAGGCTGGTTCATGCTGGCGCGCAGCCGCACCAGTCTCGGCCAATATGCCCAGGCGGCAGAAGCCTTCCAACGTTTGGCCCTGTTGCTGGAGAACGAGCCCCAGGAAGCCGCCACCGTGTACGGTCTCCGGGCCCAGGCGCTGTTTTTCGCCAATGGCGGCAACATCAACCAAGGCGTGCGCGATGCGATCGATCAGGCTTTCAAACGCAATCCCCACGAGGCCAATGCACTGAGCCTGCTGGGTATCGATGCGTTTGAGCAGGAGCGCTTCGCCGATGCCGTGAAATACTGGCAGCAGATCCTGGAAGTCGCGCCCGATACACCCAATTCGGAATCGATTCGCGCCGGTATCGCCCGTGCCCAGGAATTGATGGTGGCACGCGGACAAATGCCGCAAGCAACGCCTGACACGCCGGCGCCGGTGACTGCGCCGGCTGGCGCACCCAGTTTGCGGGTTTCGGTGGCGCTGGATCCGCAACTAGCGGCGCAGGCCAAGCCAGACGATGTTCTGTTTATTTATGCCCGGGCCGCCAATGGTGGCCGCATGCCGCTGGCCATCGTGCGTAAGCGGGTGGGGGATTTGCCGCTGACCGTCACGCTGGACGATTCAACGGCCATGGGGCCGATGGCCAAGCTGTCCTCGGCTCAGGAAGTGGAAGTCATTGCGCGGGTATCCCAGCAGGGCACCCCGACACCGGCTCCCGGTGACTTGCAGGGTATCGTGACACCGGTGGCATTAACGCCAGGAAGCCAGAAGGTTCAAGTCACCATCAGCGAGCAGGTGCAGTAATCCGCATTTTTTGGAGTGAGCTTGGAGTCAGGGCCTGACGCCCTGACTCCAGGACCATACGCCAGGCAAGGGATAGACAACAACAGGCACAGGCTTAACCCTGTGCGTTAAATGTCTGTCCGGTCACGCCAACGCTGTCTTTCCCCATCAGATACAGGTATTGCCCCATAATGTCCTCGGGCATTGGATTGCTGTTGGGATTCTCCGCCGGGTAGGCCAGCATCCGCATGCTGGTGCGGGTGGCGCCGGGGTTGATGCAGTTGACCCGAATCCGGCTGTGTTCATCGTTCAGCTCATCCGCCAATACCTGCATCAGCCCTTCGGTGCCGAACTTGGAGACCGCATAGGCGCCCCAGTAGGCTTTGCCCTTGCGTCCGACTCCGGACGAGGTGAACAGGATCGAAGCGTCCTCGGACTTGTGCAGTACCGGCAGCAGCGCCTTGGTCATCAGGAAGGGTGCGTTCAGGTTGACCTGCAGCACCTTGTTCCAAAGGTCCGGATCATACTGGGCGATCGGGGTGCGATCACCCAGGATGCCCGCGTTATGGAGCAACCCGTCCAGCCGACCGAACTCCTTTTCCAGGGTGTCGTTGAGCGTTTCGTAATCCCGCAACACAGCTCCTTCCAGATTGACCGGATAGATCGCGGGCTGGGGGCCGCCAGCTGCCTCGATCTCGTCATAGACCTGCTCCAGCTTGCTGATGGTGCGGCCAACCAGGATGACCGTGGCGCCATAACGGGCGAAGGTCTTGGCGGCGCCCCGGCCGATGCCACTGCCGGCACCGGTCACCAGAATGATGCGATCTTTGAGAAGGTCGGGGGGCGCAGTGTAATTCTGCATGGCTTGATCGTTCTGCATGACAGGGCCTCTCTAGGTGCCAGCGTATCAGCTTGGCTGCCGGTTCAGGGGTGGGCGCAGGGGGATGTTCTGCTGGCGAATCCAGTCTGCGAGTTCGCCGGGCTGATCAATGTTCAGGTCGGCGGCCCAGGCCAGGGCCTCGTCGGGATCGCTCAGGTAGCCGTAACGGGCGGCAACCGTCACCATGCCGGCGGCGCGGCCGGCTTCGATATCCCGCACATGGTCTCCCACATACAGGGTGTTGCGGGGATCGCAGTCCAGGGTTTTGCAGGCCAGCAGCATGGGTTCTGGATGCGGCTTGCGGTGGGTGACGTCGTCTGGGCAGACCAGCACGCCGCAACGCTCGCTGAGCTTGAGTTCCGTCAGCAGCAATTCACTGAAGCGGCGCGGTTTGTTGGTGACGATGCCCCAGGGCACGCCAGCGGCTTCAATGAACTTCAGCAGGTCGTCCATTCCTGGAAACAGGCAAGTTTCCACCGCAATGTTCTGGTAATACAGGTCCAGCAGCTCCTCAAGGCGCTGGCTGAAATGTTCATGCTCCGGTCCAAAGCCAAACGACAAATGAATCAGGGCGCGCCCGCCATTGGAGACGACGGCGCGGATGTGCTCGTATTCCAACTCGGCCATCTCGTACTTCAGTCGCTGCTGATTGACGACCCGGACGAAATCGGGGGCGGTGTCGAGCAGGGTACCGTCGAGATCGAACAGAACGGCTTCAATGGCTTGCATCAGGTCTTACTCCGGCTTGGTGGCATAGACCATGTAATTGACGTCCACATCCGAACCCAGGCTATAGCGCTTGGTGAGCGGGTTGTAGGTCATGCCAGTGAGGTCCCGGGTATCCAGTTCCGCCGCGCGGATCCAGCGGGCAAGTTCCGACGGGCGGATGAACTTCTTGAACTCGTGAGTACCCTTGGGCAGCAATTGCAGCAGGTACTCGGCGCCGACAATGGCAAACAGAAAGGATTTCGGATTACGATTCAGGGTCGAGAAAAAGGCATGGCCGCCGGGCTTGAGCAGGCGGGCACAGGCGGCGATCACCGAACCCGGGTCCGGGACGTGCTCCAGCATCTCCATGCAGGTCACCACATCGTATTGTTGCGCTTCCTGCGCGGCCAGCTCTTCCACGGTGATGCGCTGGTACTGAACCGGTACGCCGGATTCCAGGCTGTGCAAGCGGGCCACGGCCAGCGGTGCTTCGCCCATGTCGATGCCTTTCACATGGGCGCCCCGATAACTCATGCCTTCCGACAAGAGGCCGCCGCCACAGCCCACATCCAGCACTTTCTTGCCTGGGAGCCGGGCACGCTCATCAATATAGTTCAGACGTAACGGATTGATGTCGTGCAGGGGCTTGAACTCGCTGTTGGGGTCCCACCAGCGGTTGGCCAGGGCTTCGAACTTGGCGATCTCGTTGCGGTCGACGTTAACAGTTTCTTGCATACCGGGCTGTCCTTGGTGGTTACAACGTACCCTGTTCGCTTGTGGCGATGGGGTGGTGCGTGCCGTTCTTGTGGCTCGTGCCATTATTGGGTCTGGGCGCTGGCGGAGCGGATCTGTTCGGCCCAGCGGTTTGCCTTGGTGCGAATGGCCTCTGTATTGAAATGCAGCAGGTGCCCGTCCTCCAGGTGCTGTTTGCCGCCGATCCAGCTATGGCTCACCCGCTGGGCCGGTGTGGCGTAGGCAATCTGGGAGACCGGGTGATACACCGGCTGGGTTTCCAGGCCGCTCAGGTCAATGGCGATCAGGTCGGCCCATTTGCCGGGTTCGAGCGAGCCGGTCCGGTCCGCCAGACCCATGGCCTGGGCGCCGTTGATGGTCGCCAGTTCCAAGGCCTGGAAGGCGTTCAGGGCGGCGGCATCGCCGGCAACGGCCTTGGCCAGGAGAGCTGCGGTGCGAACTTCGCCCAGCAGGTCCAGATCGTTGTTGCTGGCCGCGCCGTCGGTGCCGATGCAGACGTTGACGCCGGCCTTGAGCAGCCGGTCCACCGGGCAGAAGCCGCTGGCCAGTTTTAGGTTGGACTCAGGGCAGTGCACCACATGGGCGCCGGTTTGCTGCAACAGGGCCAGATCCTCGTCGGAAATCTGGGTCATGTGCACGCACTGGACGTTGGCGGAGAGCAGGCCGAAGTCGTGGAGACGGTTGATCGGGCGCTTGCCGTGGTTCTTGACCGCTTCAAATACTTCGAAGGCGGTTTCGTGCAAATGAATGTGCACCGGGATGTCCAGCTGCGCCGACAATGTCGCGATTTTCTGCAGCGGACCATCGGACACGGTGTAGGGCGCATGGGGGCCGAAGGCGGTGAAGACGAAGTCGCTGTCGCGGTACTGGTCGTGCAGGGCGAGGCCCTTGTTGATGTAGTCGTCGGCATCCGAGGCCCAGTTGGTCGGGAAGTCCAGCACCGGGAAACAGACCTGGGCCCGTACCTGATAGCGGGCCGCCAGGCGCGCGGTAACGTCAGGAAAGAAATACATGTCGCTGAAGCAGGTGGTGCCGCTCCGCACCATTTCCGCCAGCGCCAGTTCCGCGCCGTCGGCGACGAACTCGTCATTGATCCAGCGCGCCTCAGCCGGCCAGATATGGTCCTGCAGCCAGGTCATCAGGGGCAGGTCGTCGGCCAGTCCCCGAAACAGCGTCATGGCGCTGTGGCCGTGGGCGTTGATCAGGCCCGGCATGAGGGCGTGGTGGGGAAGATCGACCGTCTGGCTGGCTTGATACTGCGCCAGTGCCTTGTCCGTCGGCAGGATTGCCAGGATCCGTTCACCCTGGATAACCAGCGTATGGTGCTCCAGGACCAGGTTCTGGGGGCGGATCGGAATGATCCAACGGGCGGAAATCAGGGTATCAACAGCCTGGCGTTCGGACATGAATGCGGGCACCGGTTTCGGAATGGGTCAGAAATAAGAAGGGCTAAGTATATCCCGTCCGTCCCGGATGACCAACGCAGGATCGGCATCCAGTGCGTGCTCCTCTATAATGGCGGGCGTTGCGGGATAAGCCGGCCTCATGCCCGGGGGAACCGCCTGACATAGCCGATTTCATGGTATCGAGAGGTTGAAGATGACTCAGGGCGTTACAGCGATCCGCTGGTGTAGGACCTATCTGGAACTGCTGGACCAGCGGTTGCTGCCGATTGAAGAGCATTATGTTCGCTGTGGCACCCTGGACGAGGTGGTGACGGCAATCCGGGACATGATCGTGCGGGGCGCGCCGGCTATCGGCATCACCGCCGCCTACGGCGTTGTCATCGCCGCGCAGGCGCGGGTAAGCGCCGGGCAGGGATGGCGCGCCGGCCTGTTGGAGGACATCGAGGCCCTGGCGAAGTCCCGCCCCACGGCGGTCAACCTGTTCTGGGCCCTGGACCGGATGCGCGGCCTGATCGAGCGCCTGCCGGATGCCGCGTCACCGGTGACAGCGCTCGCCCAGGAGGCGGAAGCCATTCATGCGGAGGATATCGCCGCCAACCAGCGCATGGGGGAGTTCGGCGCCCAACTGATGCAGGCCGATGCGCCTTTCTCTGTCATTACCCACTGCAATACGGGATCTCTGGCGACGGGTGGCTATGGAACGGCCCTGGGTGTGATTCGCAGTGCCCACAAGGCTGGCCTGCTGGACAAGGTGTTCGCCGATGAAACACGGCCCTGGTTGCAGGGTGCGCGGCTGACGGCCTGGGAGCTGGTGCAGGAAGGCATTCCGGTCGCCCTGATCGCGGATTCCGCCGCAGCCCATGTGATGAAATCCGGCGCGGTCCGCTGGGTGATCGTCGGTGCCGACCGAATCACTGCCAACGGCGATGTGGCCAACAAGATCGGCACCTACAGCCTGTCCGTGCTGGCGCGCCATCATGGCATACGCTTCATGGTGGTGGCACCGACCAGCACCATCGATATGAAACTGGACCACGGCCGCGACATTCCCATTGAGGAGCGGACCCAGGAAGAACTCCTGAAACTGCGCGACATGCAGCTGGCACCTGCGCAGGCGACGGCGTTTAACCCGGTGTTCGACGTGACGCCGGCCGAGTTGATTGACGCCATCGTCACGGAGAAAGGCGTCATTTTGCAGCCCGACCGAGAGAAAATGCTGGCCCATATGGGGAACCAGCCGGCCTGAAGACTGCGCGCCAGGTCTGCGGTACGAAGAGTCTCGCAAGGTCGAGGACGGCCAGTACCACTTTGGATAAGAACGCATTAGGAGATTGTATGGCGTTGGTTGCGAGCGCACTTGTGCTGTATCGGCCGGAGACCATGGCGCTGCTGGATAAGGTCGCGCAGTTTGCCACCGTGCAAGGGATCAAGATCGAGCAGGTCCTGGTGGATCAGTTTCTTTCAGACCCGGATCCCTTCCTGAAGGATGTGGAGCACCTGGTCACAGTGGCGGAGGATGTCGATGTGGCGCAGGTGCTGGCGGTGGCTGGCGCCCACGATTTTTCGGTGGGGCTGGTGCCGGTGAATGCGGGCTCCATGCTATACGGCCTGTACCGGATACCGCCCAAGCTGGACAACACCCTGATGCTGGCGTTTCAGGCGCCGACGCAGGCCATCGACCTTCTCCAGTGCAATGGCGAGGTTGTGCTGGGCATGTTGATGCTGGGTGAGACGCCGTTTCTGGACCGGCGCAGTAAAACCTATCTGGCTGCGGTGCCAAGTCTTTGGACGCGAGCCTGGCGTAACCTGGTGCTGTTTCTGGCAAGCCTACGCAATCTCTTTGGCTTGCGACACATGCCCCTGACGCTGACGACAGGCAAGGATGTGAAGATTAAAACCTCCCTGACCGGGTTGGTGGTGATCGAAAACGATCTGGATACCGTGGCTGCGAGTCTCATCAACAAAAGTATCTCCGTGCAGGATGGCAAGGTGTCCGTGCTGCTATTGGCACCCAAATCCGTTGGCGAATACCTGACGTTCCTGCTGACCTCCCTGTTTCGAGGTAACCGGCCCCTGAGCCGGCTTCCCGGCGCCATCAGTTATATCAAGACCAGTTCCCTGAAGATCCAGGGTAACCAGGCCTTGACCTATTTCGTCGACGGCAAGCGGCGGGAGGCTGGGGAGCTGGAGATTCAGGTTGCACCCAAGTCCATCCGGTTGAGTCTGGCCGACAGTTTCTACGAGTTGCAGGAGGCGCGCGAAGTCGCCAAGGACACCATGAAGGTGGACAACCTGCCGACCAATACGGATCGGCTGGCCATGATTACCCGCCGAGTACCTTTTTTCAGCCACGCACTGGAGGAGGACTTCAAGGATTTGTTCCTGCTCCTGAAGGACAACGCGACCATCAAGGCTGACTATCTGGCACTGATGGTGTTGAGCGCCGTGGTAGCGAGCTTTGGCATGTTTCTCGACAGCGCCGCGGTGATCATCGGGGCCATGGTGCTGGCGCCTCTGATGTCACCCATTATCTCCCTGTCCATGGGGGTGCTGCGGATCGACAGAAACCTGCTGCAGGATTCACTCGTGACAATTCTCGTGGGCATGGCAATCGCGCTGGCCACCGCAGCCCTGATTGCGCTGATGGTCCCAATGCAGAAAATAACCGGCGAAATTGCCGCCCGCCTGCAGCCATCATTGCTGGATCTCGGCGTGGCGATTGCGTCGGGGATCGCGGGTGGCTATGCCCATGCCCGGGAGCGAGTCATGAAGAGTCTGCCGGGCGTCGCGATTGCGGTGGCGTTGGTGCCGCCATTGGTGGTGGCGGGAATCGGCATTGGCTGGCTCGACTGGTACGTAGTCAAAGGGGCACTTTTGCTGTTTCTCACCAACCTGGTGGGTATTGCCTTGGCTGCGGCGCTGACGTTTTTGGTCCTGGGTTTCGCGCCCATCAAGCAGCCTTCCCGCAGTGCACAGGGACTCGGATTGTCCCTGGCGCTCATGGTGATTATCGCGGTGCCCCTGTATTGGTCCTTTGATCGGATTCGCAGTCATTGGGCGGCAGAGCAGCACCTGGCATCGGAGGAGTTTCGGATCAATGGTAAGGAACTGCGGCTACAGGGCGTGCAGGTACGGCTACTGAGGGGCGAGGTTTCGCTGTCGGCGAATGTGCTGTCGGAGGTCCCGGTGGAACGGGCCGATCTGGAGGCGCTCAAGGCGATGCTGGAAGAGGTCTGGCAGCGGCCGGTACGTCTGGAGGTCGGCTACCGGCTGGCATTGTAGAGATACTGACGCGTAACCTTCCTGGTTCAAGTGCGTTCAGTTGGATGCAGCCGGTGGCGGTTGGCTTGAGCAAGCCGCCCCGGTACGACGCAATCGCGTCCTAGCGCTTATTCTCTTCCGGTCCGTCCCGGCGTGTCTCCGGTTCAGCTGGACGCTCGGCGCGGCTTTGACGGCGTGGCTCTTCAGTCATCGCTTCGTCGTTTGTCGTCAGCTCGTCATCCGCCAGGTTTTCCTGTTCGGCGACGAAGTGGAGCGCCATTTCGAAGGCTTCCTGGGTAAACCGCAGAACGTGCTGAAATCCTTCATCGGACAATTTGCGGGCCGCATCGCGGCGCCGATAGATGTTGATGAACTGGCGTTCCCGCTCATATTGCAGGGGAATGCGGCCCAGCCCCCAGTCATTCAGGATTTTCCATAGCTCCGGGTTATAGGTGCGAGTGAGCCGCAGCATGAATGGGATGGGATCATTACGGGCGAGAAGCGCCGACAATCGCAGAATGAGCTCGAACGATAAGGTGGCCGTGCCGTTTTCCACAGCCTCCAGCACGGATTTGTCCCGCAGGTTCAGCGCCTCGCTAAGTTCGTTCAGGGTCAGGCCGGCTACTTCCCGCAGATCCTTGAGGGACTGACCGGCGGCGAGCATCAGCTTGAGCTGGTCTTGGGACTTGATCAGTGCCTTGCCGACCCGCAGCGAGCCGTCGGTGGTGCGCCGGGCAAAGCGATAGGCGGAACTGGTGAAATCGCTGAGGCGATCAAACAGGCTGTAGGCCTCATCGGCGGAGGCATCACGAGCGCGTCGCTCACGGCTGCGTCGGTCCGGCGGTGTCTGGGCGCCTCGGGCGGACGTCGCCCCCGGATTCCGCTCTTGTCGTTCCTCGGGTTTGTGTCGCTCCTGGGATTTATTGCTTGAAGCGCTTGCTTTAGCCTGGCCTGGATTGGCGGTTTCGGACTTCTGGGTCTTGTCGTCCATCATGGGTCTCTGAAAGCCGTTTTCTCTGAAAGCCTTGATCTCTGGAATCCTATGAGAGCTCGGGCACACCTTATTTAGAGAGCCGCGCGGGCCGCTGTCAACTCGCTGCCTTCACCTGTTCCCTGTAATGAATTTGAATATGAGCCCGGATCCCCCGGTTTCTGAACTCGTGGCCGATGCTTTCCGCTGTCTTCATGTATACCTGGCGGGAGATGAGGGCGGGTGAAAGCTTGCCCAGAAAACGCCCGATCGCGGATTCCTGCTCGGCAACTTCCAGGGGATTCAGAATTTGGATGCTGATTTGCGGAGGTGTGTCGCCCTGGGCATCCTGAATGGTCTGAATAAAGATGCCGGCATCTCGCAGACTGGCGTCATGCCAGCGGGTCAGGCGCAGGTGTAGTAAGACCAGAAGGCCAATACAGATAAGCAGCAGGATCAGTATCAGACTTGCCATGTGCAACATTCCTTTGTTTACGGCGACATTATGAAGAAAGCCGGAGCCGATGTGCATACACCGGTTCCGGCTTTGCGATCAGCACGGGGTGCTGACGAGGGTTGAACAGTCGATTCAGGGCGTCGTTTGCTTGGCTACCATCTGTTGGTTCAGCTCGATAGCATCCACCAGAATTTCGCCGCTTTCACGGGACAGGAAGTCAATCTCCCGCAGTTTCGACGGAGACTCACTGGCCCGCTGCTCCTCATAGGCTTCCAGCTCCTGGAAGTTCTTGAAGACGGGCTCGCCCTTCAGAACACGGCGCTTATTGGCAATGGCCAGCTGGCGAGCCTGGAGCTGCTCTTTCTCCTTGAGGCGTTCCTGCTCGTTCAGGGAAACCTGCTTCTGCTCGCGGTTGTCGCGGATGAAGTTGATTTCGTCCAGCAGAAGCTGGAATTCCGGGCTGCCGCTCATCCGGGATTCATGCATCTGATTCAGTTGATTGACCAGAGATTCAAAGGACCCGTATGGATCGAAGGGAACGCCCTTGATCTTGTCCCACTCCAGCGCTTCGGGCAGCGCGTCTTCACCAATTTCCTGAGTGTCGATCATGGTGGGGAAGGCGACATCCGGAATGACTCCCTTATGCTGGGTGCTGCCACCGGAAATCCGGTAGAACTTCGCCTCGGTAATCTTCAGCTGACCGTGCACCAGGTTACGCACCGATTGTACGGTACCCTTACCGAAGGTTTGGTCACCGAGGATCAGGCCGCGGCCGTAATCCTGAATGGCACCGGCAAAGATTTCCGAAGCGGATGCGCTCATCCGGTTGACCATCACGGCCAGAGGACCTTTGTAGACAATGTCCGCATCCGGATCTTCGTACACCCGTACTTCCTGATCGGCCGTTTTAACCTGAACGGTCGGGCCGTCTTTGATGAACAGGCCAGTCAGCGAGATGGCTTCTTGCAGCGAACCGCCGCCATTGTTGCGAAGGTCAATGATCAGTCCGTCAACTTTTTCTTGCTTGAGTTCTTCAACCAGCTTGCGCACATCGCGCGTCGTGCTGCGGTAGTTGGGATCGCCCGCCTGCATGCCGCGGAAGTCGGCGTAGAAGGTAGGGATGTCGATCAGGCCGATCTTGTATTCCTGCTCGCCACGCTTCACCTTGATGATCTGCTTCTGGGCTGCCTGCTCTTCCAGTTTGACCTGGTCGCGGACAATGCTAATCAGCTTGGTGTCATTCTCGTTGCTGGCACCGGCCGCTACCACCTGCAGTCTGACCACGGAGCGCTTGGGACCACGGATGAGATCTACTACATCCTCCAGGCGCCAGCCGACCACGTCGACAATCTCGCCATCCAGACCCTGACCCACGCCGACGATCTTGTCTGAAGGCTTCAGCTGGCCGCCTTTGTCGGCCGGACCGGCGGGTACCAGACGCACGACTTTGGTGAAATCGTTGTCGGACTGCAATACCGCGCCGATGCCTTCCAGCGACAGGCTCATGTTGATATTGAAGTTCTCCGAAACACGCGGGGAGAAGTACTGGGTATGCGGATCGTAAACGCCGGTAAAGGCATTCATATACGCCTGGAATACGTCTTCGCTCTTGGTCTGGAGTGTCTTGTTAAGCTGGCTCTGGTAGCGCTTTTTCAAGGTGTCACGTGCTTCGTCGAGCGACTTGCCGGACAGCTTGATGCCCAGTACGGCGCTTTTCAGGCGCTTCTCCCAAAGTTCGTCCAGGGCCTGGGGCGAGGTTGCCCAAGGTTGGTCCTCGCGGTCGACCAGGATGTACTGCTTTTCCGTCAGGCTCAGGGTGTCCAGCCCTTTGTCAAGGCGGCCCAACAGATATTGCAGGCGTTCGACCGCACGGGTCTGAAACCGGTTGTAGATGGTAAAGGCGGCGTCCAGCTGGCCGGATTTCAGGGCCACGTCCAGACGGTTGCGATATTTCTCGAATTCCTCGATGTCGGACGCCAGAAAGTAGAGGCGCTGATTATCGAGGTTCTTCAGATAATTATCGAAGATCTTGGACGACAGGTTCTCGTCAAGGCGTTGGCTGCGGTAGTGTCCGTACTCCAGGCTCCGCGCAACATTGCGGCTTGCGGCAACCTGGGCGCTGGTGGGTTGAAGGGCCTCGAACTGCACGCCGGCCGCGTTGATCTGGGCAGCACCGCCAAGAACACCGACCAGGAACAGGCCAAATGGCACGCCAAACAGGGCCAAAAGGCGAAAGGGGACAAGTCGCAGGGAACGCATCATGATGGGTACCAATGGAGAGCTTTTATCTCATATATATGAGGAATGTTGCAGGAAAATTCAACTTTACCGATGGGTCTGCCGGGTGCCGGACAGCATTGGACCGGGCTAACCATGGTTGGGTTGTTATGGGCAAAAACTGGATGGGATTTGATCACATCCAGAAGATTGCCCATTCTTCCAGGCTGTTGCAAGCCTACGAAGATGTTCTTTTTGTAAGGTTGAACGGCGAAACTTTTATCGTTCGTATCAGTCGTCGCCGATACGGCACGCGATGAAAGTCGCCGTTTGTTCGAATTTTTTGCCAATGTACAGTTCCGCATTCGGATGCATTTACTGTCGCGTACAAGATTCGCTGCCAGACAAAAAGTCTCAGGCTTCGTGTTTATCAAGTATAGACGACAGTGCCCGATCAATTCGGGACTGTACCTCAGACCGCGTTGCCGGGGCCACTGCGGCTAACCCGTACCAACGGGCAAGAATGTCGGTGATTTCCTCCAAAGGCCGAAGTTGGGCTTGGCCCCCACCCAGACCGGCGGAAAGGCGCTGCATCTGATAGTTCATGCGCAACGCCTGGTCCGACGAGGGCGACTCCAGCCCGGCGGCGATTTCGGCCTGGACGGCGAGCAGGCGGGCGGGTTCCTCCTGTGCGGGATAGTCGCTGGCCTGGGCCAACCGCTGCTGGCGTTCTTCAAGGCTGTTGCGGATGGATGCCGGAACCTTTTCCGGCAATTGTAGTTCTGGCACGGTACCAGTGGCCGATCCCGCAATGAGGCTGTCTTCGTAGGCGGCCAAGGATTCGGCTTGAACCGCCAGTGTTTGCCACAGGGCCAGCTCCTGTTCCTTCCTTTGTTGCTTGCGTGCCTGCCGTATCTGCTGTTCCAGTTTCTGCAGTTTATCCTGCACTGGCTGTGCCTGTTCACGGGGCAGGGCGCCAAGCCCCTGCACAGCTTCCCGCAGGCGGGGAAGTTCGGCCTCCAGGTCCTGGAGGGCGGCACTGCCCAGACGGTCCAGCTCTGCCAGGATCTGATTGGCCTGGGCGGTGCGCTGTTGCACTTCTTCCTCGTGCTGGGAGCGCTGTGCATCCAGCTTGGCAAAGATTTGGTCGCAGGCTGCGCGGAACTCCTTCCAGAGTTGGCGGTCGTCCCGGTGTGAGGTCATGCCCACTGCCTGCCATTCTTTTTGCAGCGCCTTGGCACCCTGGGTTGCCACTCGTAGATCGGCCTGCTCGGTGAGTGCCTGCGCCCGGCGCACAATATCCGCCTTGCGCGCGGCATTGCGTTCACGCTCCTGGTTCAGGTGCGATTCCAACTCATCGATGAGTTTCTGAAAGCGCTTCTGAACCAGCTTGTTGCGCTTTGGATCGACCGGGAAGAACCGATGCCACTCCTCACGGGCCGTGCGATCGATTTTCTCCAAGGCTTTCCAGTCCACCCGCGTCCAGTCGATTTGTTCGAGAAAGGCTTCCAATTGCTCGCAGATCCGCTCTCGCTGTTCCAGGTTGGCCTGCTTTAGCAGGTCCTGTTCGGCAAAGAAGGCCTGACATGGTTTGTAGGCCTCATCGGCCGCCGTTTTGAAGCGTTGCCAGAGGTTCTGATCCGACGATCCGCCCAATGCCCGCCATTCGTCCTGCAATTCCTTGATGCGATGGGCCTTCACCTGAGGGTCAAGGTGTTGTTCGGCCAGATGCTCCATGCGAGCGCACAGGTCCAGTTGCTTGGGCTGGGTGGCAAAGCCCTGCCAATCGCGCAATTCCTGCAGGCGGGCATGGAACAGCTTGAGCTTCGCTTGGTGGTCATGTTGATCGGCTGGCGCAAGTTGCTGCACGGCTGCTTGCAAATCCTTGTACAGCTTGGCGGACTGCTTCAGCGACCGTTCGCTCAGCGCGGCGTCGAGTGCTTCACTGACCTGCTGTACCCGTTGGCGCAGGCTGCGCAGATCGTCCTGATGTTGGCGCAGTTGGTCGCGGGCCTGTTCCAGCCGGGCTTGAACCTCTTGTAACAAGGGCGGGAGCGGAAAATCGTCCGGCCAGTGGATGTCGCCCAGCACATCCTGGAGCTCGCGAGCCTGGGCCCGTTGATCGGCCTCGGCTGGATCTGCATTCAGCAGTTCCTGAAGACGGCTTTCCTGGTGCGTGAACTTGCGCAACCCCGCCAGATACTGACGCAGTGGCTGCATGGCGCCTTGGTAGCGTTTTTGTTCGGCGGGCGTGACGGAATGGTCATGAGTCGCCTCCAGCCAGCGGTTCTCCTGGGTCTTGACCAGTGCATCCAGGCCGGGGAGGGTGGAGCGGTCTGGCGTGGTGGCGGCCTGCAGGCTCTGTACGGTTGCTTCCAGCAGCTCACAGGTCGCTAGCCGTTCGTGCTGCAGGGTTTGCCGCTGCTGTGCTTCCTGCTGTTGCCGCTGCTGTGCTTCCTGCTGTTGGCGCTGGTCCGCCTCCTGCAACTGGTGTGCTCGCTCGGCGCAGGTCTTGAGTGCGCGGTCAGCACGTTCCGCCAGGTCCTGATCGGTGTTGTCCGCGAGCGCCTGCCACTGCTGTCGCAGTGTTTCATATTTTGCCGCATACAGGTGGGTTGCTTCGCTGGTCGCGTGCGCTTCCAGAGCCGCGCAGAGAGCGGCGGCCTCCTCCCGCGCCTGTTGACGGCGTTTCTCCGCATCGCGGTGCGCCGTCAGCTTGGCTTTGACAATTTGATAAACGCCCTTGTCTTTACTTTGAGCGGCCTTCAAGACCTCTTCGAGCAGGCCGACGTCCTGAAGCTGTTCCGCGGCAACTTGCCGCAGCCGGCTGGCATTCGCCTGGATGGCGATATCGGCAAGCGTGCGCGGCGTTTGAATCAGGCCCAGCACCGTCGCCTTGGCGTCCGTCTGGGTGAGGGCGTTGAATAGTTGAAGGCGTAGCGGGTCATCCGCCAGGTGCGCGGCGAACTGGGCCAGGCGTTGAGCATCCACTTGTCCGAGGGTGGCACCCACCTGACGGATGATATCTTCCTGTAGTTCGCCGGCACCGCCCCAAAGTTTGAGCAGTTGGTCGGGATCGGTGATTTTGGTCAGCGCGGCGCGGCGGACAGGGAGATCAGGATCCGTCCCTGCCAATTTCAATAAAATCTCGCGCTGCTCTGTTTGCTCCCACTGCAGGCTTTTAATGGCCTCCAATCGGGTTGCTGGATTGTTGCTCTGCCACTTGGGTTGGAAGATTTTTTTTAGAAGGGAGGGCATGTCGAGGTCCTGTATTCATCCTAGTACCTGCCAATCGTCACCGAAGGATCGACAGGTGGTGGAGATGAGCCGAAAACGTGCGTCGAGGCCGATGTCTATCGCCACCATGGGCATCGCCGGAGGCGACCGATAATTGTTACTCTATCCACCGGCGGCTGGCGGTGCACCAGTGTACTCCGCTTCCGTGGAATGCGAAATGGCGGCGGTCACAGACGACGGCGGTGAAAGCAGACAAACAATCCAGAAGGGTAGACCGGGTATGGCAGAGCTGGAAGCGACTCCGGAAAATATCCGCCAGATAGCGTTAGGGTTGCTGGCGCGGCGGGAGCACGGCCGGCTTGAGTTGCGCCGCAAGCTGCAGCGGCGCTTTCCAGATGCGCTGGCGCTCGAACAGGTGCTCGATGATCTGGAGCTGGGCGGCTATCTCAGCGATCAGCGTTATGCCGAGAGCATGACGCGGAGCCGCTCCAGCCGGGGTTATGGTCCCCTTCGGGTGCGAACAGAACTGGCCGGCAAGGGAGTTGGCGGCGAGATGGTGGCGCGCGCGTTGCAGACCCAGGAGACGGACTGGGTGAGTCTGGCGACACAGGCGTTGCGCAAGCGCTTTGGCAGCAGTGGCGGTGAGACGGATCTGGCGCTGCGGGGGAAACAGTATCGGTTTCTGGCGCAACGCGGATTCAGTGCCGAGCAGATCCGCGCCGCGCTTGCCGCCTATGAGGCCTCTGACGATTCAGAGGCTTAGGCTTGATGTTTCTTCGAAAGGTCGGATACGGCTGCAGGGTAGGTTGCTAGCACACCCTCGTGGCCATGAGATCACAGCATGGGTGGTGTGGACTGAAACGGCTGTGGCACGTTGATCTGTGCACTGACCTGTGGTGTCGTTGTGGTGCTGGTTTCCTGCTCGGCAACCTGGGTGGCTGTCGGTTCGGGCTGTGTCATCCATGCCAGGACGTCGTAGTAGCGGCGGATGTTTTGCACATACTGCACCGGTTCCATACCGCGGGCGTAGCCGTACCTGGTCTGGCGATACCACTTGGCTTTTTGCAACAGGGGCAGGTGCTGCTTCACATCGATCCATTTGTCCGGGTTCAGACCCTGGCGCTCGGTCAGGATTCGGGCATCTTCCAAGTGGCCATAGCCGACATTGTAGGAGGCCAGTGCCAGCCAGCTCCGGTCTGGCTCCGGGATTCGTTCGGGAATGCGGTCGCGAATCATGGCGAAGTATTGGGCGCCCCCCATGATGCTGTTGCGTGGATCCAGGCGGTTATGGATGCCCAGCTCCTTCGCCGTGGCCAAGGTGAGCATCATCAGTCCCCGCACGCCGGTGGGGGACACGGCATTGGGGCGCCAATGGGACTCCTGGTAACTCATGGCGGCGAGCAGGCGCCAGTCTACGCCATATTTCTCGCCCGCTTCCTGAAACAGTGGCTCATACAAGGGAAGACGATTGCCAATATGGTGCAGGAAGGTGCGGGCACCCACGTAATTCAGTTGATCCACATGCCCGTAGAAGCGTTCTTTGAGCTGCAGAAGCGTGCCGTCTTGTTCGATCCGCTGGAAAAATGCCTGCGCCTGCTGTTGCAGGGAGTCATCGCGAGTCGCAGGGAAAATCCAGGACACGGGCTGAGGCTCGCTGAGGTCGAAGGCCTCGGCAACCCTGGGGTAGTAGGCCTGGTACACGGAGACTTCGTTGGAGTCGGCAACGGTGAGATCGATCTCGCCTTCGTCCACCATTCGAAGCAGGTCGACGACTTCGTTCTCAGACGTCTCTGTCCAGGCCAGCTCGGGCAGCTGGTTGTCCCGCAGACGGCGAAGCGCTTCGGCATAGCTGCTGTTGGCCATGACTAGAATACGCTTGCCCACCAAGTCAGTCGTGGAGCGAGGCTTGGGGCTCCCCTGCCGATAGACGACTTTCTGGGTGATTTGCAGATAAGGCGTCGTCACGGGATAACGTTCGCGCAGTTCAGCGGGCAAACTCAGTCCGGTCGCTGCAAAGTGCGTGTAGTTGTTCCCGAGCACCTCATAGATTTCGCCCAGGTTGTCTGCTGTCCGCAAACGCAGTTCGACACCTAGTTCCTCAGCAAACAGCTTGGCTAGTTCATATTCGAATCCGGTGGCACCGTCACGACCTTCGAAGTAGGTGGTGGGGGCATTGCGGGTGATAACGTGCAGAACACGTTCCTGTTTGAGTTCTTCGACGACCGTGGGCCGACTGCAGCCCGCGATGGTCATGGCAACCGCGGACATCAAAAGGGCTAACAAAAGCGCCCGGCGCGACGGCGGATTGCTGGAAAGGCTGTCCATTCGCATGCTCTAGCCTACCTCTTAAAAAACTGCATAAGTACCCAGCAAAATGGCATGACTGACCTCCGCCGAGTCCATTTGGCGGTGATGATTCCTCACCATTGTAGTCGATAAATCGTCGCTTCCGCCAAGCGGGTTTGTCCGAATTCATGGCGGTAATCACGTTTTCGCCGTTGAACAGCGGGCAGGGTGAGTAGTGGAAAGGGCGACCTCGAACGGCCTTTATGTGGTTGCAAAAGCCCAATTCGGGTATCATGTCGGCCTTTCGAAAACCTCCTCCGATGGCGAGATCTCGATATGCTAGAACTGCGCGGTGCGCCTGCCTTATCTTCCTTCCGCACACAGAAGTTGCTGGGCCTGATTCAGGCGCGAGTCGACGTGGTTGATTCACTGTATGCCGAGTTCATGCATTTCGTGGACGTGAGCGCCCGGCCGGAGCCAGCGCAGTTGGCGGTATTGAACCGCTTGCTGCAATACGGTCCCCAGGCCAAGGTTGAGCCGGCCGACGGCGTGCTGTTTTTGGTGGTGCCTCGCCCGGGCACCATTTCCCCCTGGTCCAGCAAGGCCACCGACATCGCCCATAACTGTGGCCTGCCCGAGATCCGCCGGATCGAGCGGGGCATTGCCTACTACGTGCGTGCCAAGGCACCCCTGAAGACCGAACAGCGTCAATTGATTGCAAACTGTCTCCACGATCGCATGACGGAGGCCGTCTTCCACGAAATGGGCGGCGCTGAATTGCTGTTTAGCGGTGCCGATCCCAAGCCGCTGACCACGATCGACGTGCTGGGACGCGGCCGCGCCGCACTGGCGGAAGCCAACCGCCGTCTGGGGTTGGCGCTGGCCGAGGACGAGGTGGACTATCTGGATCAGGCGTATCGGGGATTGAACCGCAATCCGACGGATGTCGAGCTCATGATGTTTGCCCAGGCAAACTCCGAGCATTGCCGCCATAAGATCTTCAATGCGTCCTGGGATATCGATGGCGAGGCGCAGGAGAAATCCCTGTTCGCCATGATCAAGAACACCTATGAAATGAATCGGGAGGGCGTGCTGTCGGCCTACCGCGATAACGCCGCCGTCATCGTCGGTCATCGCGCGACGCGCTTCTACCCGAATCCGGAGACCGGTGTCTACGAGGGACGCGAGGAGCCGGTACATATATTAATGAAGGTAGAGACCCACAATCACCCGACGGCGATTTCACCGTTCCCGGGTGCTGCGACGGGCTCAGGCGGTGAGATCCGTGATGAAGGCGCGACCGGCCGTGGTGCGAAACCCAAGGCAGGCCTCACCGGTTTCTCAGTGTCTAACCTCAATATCCCGGGCTTTCGTCAGCCCTGGGAAGGGGATTACGGCAAGCCGGATCGCATTGTCTCCGCGCTCGACATCATGATTGAAGGCCCATTGGGCGGGGCTGCGTTCAACAACGAATTTGGTCGGCCTGCCTTGTGTGGATACTTCCGGACCTTCGAAGAAAAGGTGGTCGGACCCACTGGCGAAGAATGGCGCGGCTATCACAAGCCCATCATGATCGCTGGCGGCTTGGGCAATATCCGTGAGGATCATGTCGAGAAAGGGGAAATCCCGGTTGGCGCCAAGCTGATTGTGCTGGGTGGCCCGGCCATGCTGATTGGTCTGGGTGGTGGTGCCGCGTCCTCTATGGACTCTGGCTCCAGTCACGAAGACCTGGACTTTGCCTCCGTTCAGCGCGACAACCCGGAGATGGAGCGGCGCTGTCAGGAAGTGATCGACCGCTGCTGGCAGTTGGGCGAGCAAAATCCCATTCTCTTTATCCATGACGTGGGGGCGGGCGGTCTCTCCAATGCCTTCCCCGAGCTGGTCAAGGATGGTAATCGTGGCGGACGGTTTGAATTGCGCCGGATTCCCTGTGACGAGCCGGGCCTGTCTCCACTGGAGATCTGGAGTAACGAGTCTCAGGAGCGTTATGTGCTTGCGGTCCGGGACGACGACTTGGCACGATTCGATGCCATCTGCGCCCGTGAACGCTGCCCTTATGCGGTGGTCGGTGAGGCAACCGAGCAGATGCATCTGGAGCTAAGTGACGAAGCCTTTGGCAACAAGCCAGTTGACTTACCCATGTCGGTCCTGTTCGGCAAGCCGCCCCGCATGCACCGCCACATTGAACGTAAATCCTTTGCCAAGGCCATGTTTGACGCTAGCACCATCGAGCTGGCCGAGGCGGCGGAGCGGGTGTTACGTCTGCCGGCCGTGGCCAGCAAAAGCTTCTTGATCACCATTGGTGACCGCACCATCACCGGCCTGGTGGCACGTGACCAGATGGTAGGACCCTGGCAGGTGCCGGTGGCGGACGTGGCAGTGACCACCACCAGCTATGACACCTATGTGGGTGAGGCCATGGCGATGGGTGAGAGAACGCCCGTTGCCTTGATTGACGCACCTGCGTCTGGCCGTATGGCGGTGGGTGAAACCATCACCAACCTGGCCGCGGCACGAATCGGCAAAACCGGCGATATCAAGCTGTCAGCCAACTGGATGGCTGCAGCCGGCCACCCAGGTGAAGACGAGAATCTGTACGAGACGGTTCGGGCCGTTGGCATGGAATTGTGCCCGGCGCTGGACATCACCATTCCGGTCGGCAAGGACTCGATGTCCATGAAGACGGTCTGGGAGGATCGTGGCGAGAAGAAGCAGGTCACGGCACCGCTGTCGCTGGTCATCAGTGGTTTCGCGCCGGTGCTCGATGCCCGCAAGACACTGACGCCGCAATTGCGCACAGATCTAGGCGAGACGGACCTGATCCTTATCGACATTGCCTGCGGCAAGAATCGCCTCGGCGGTTCGGCGCTGGCCCAGGTTTACCGCAAAGTTGGCGCTGTGGCGCCTGACCTGGATCAGCCAGAAGATCTCAAGGCCTTTTTCAACACGATTCAGAGCCTGAATGAGCAAGGCCTGCTGCTGGCATACCATGACCGCGCCGACGGTGGCCTGTTCGTTACCCTCTGCGAAATGGCGTTTGCGGGTAAGACGGGGATTGATGTCCGCCTGGATTATCTGTCCAAGGATAACCCGCAGATTGTCCAGGAGCTGTTCAACGAAGAATTGGGTGCGGTGATTCAGGTTCGCCGTGCGGACACTGAAAACGTGTTGCGGCAATTGGCGGCGGCCGGCCTGCAGGAGCATAGCCTGGTCGTTGGCGCCCCGAATGGCGATGATCAGATCCGCTTCCTGTTCCAGGGGCAGCCTGTCCTGGTTCAAAGCCGGGTTCATTACCAGCGGCTCTGGTCGGAAACCAGTTACCAGATCAAGAGCCTGCGTGATAACTCCGAATGTGCGCAGCAGGAGTTCGACAGCATCCTGGATATTCAGGATCCCGGTTTGTCCGCCGTGACCACCTTTGATGTCCGTGAAGACATTGCAGCCCCTTTCATCGCCACGGGTGTGCGGCCAAAAGTTGCGATTCTGCGGGAGCAGGGCGTCAACGGGCAAACCGAAATGGCGGCAGGGTTCAGTCGTGCGGGCTTCACGGCGGTGGATGTGCACATGAGTGACATCATCGCCGGTCGCGTAACCTTGGACGAGTTCAAGGTGCTGGCGGCTTGTGGCGGCTTCTCCTACGGCGACGTGCTGGGTGCAGGCGAGGGGTGGGCGAAATCCATCCTCTTCAACGAGCGGGCGCGGGAGCAGTTCAGCCGCTTCTTTGAGCGCGCCGATACGCTGTCGCTCGGGATCTGTAACGGTTGCCAGATGTTGTCGACCCTGCATGAGATCATCCCGGGAACGCAACACTGGCCGCGCTTCGTCAAGAACCGTTCGGAGCGGTTCGAAGCTCGGGTTGCCATGGTGGAGGTGCTGGAGTCCAGCTCTGCGTTCCTGCAGGGCATGGCGGGCACCAAAGTGCCCATTGCGATTGCCCACGGAGAGGGCCGTGCAGAGTTTGCCTCGGCCGACGTACAGGCCCGCTTCTGCGACAGCGGCAAGGTTCCTTTGCGCTATGTGGATAATTATGGGCGCGCAACGGAGCAGTATCCTGCCAATCCCAACGGTTCACCTCAGGGTATCGCGGGCGCGATTTCCGAAGATGGCCGGGTAACGATCTTGATGCCACATCCGGAGCGGGTATTCCGGGCGATCCAAAACTCCTGGCGCCCAGACGAGTGGCAAGAGGATGGCGCCTGGATGCGCCTCTTCCGTAACGCCCGCGTTTGGCTCGGCTAGAGAATCTGGAGCAAAGAAGAAGGCCCTCCCAAGGGGCCTTTTTCTTTGGGTCGAAAATTTGGCGGAGGTATCTAGAAAAATTTACGATCAGTAACAAAAAGTCACATAGCTGGGCCAATGTTACTAAGTGTTAACAAAACAGGTTCGCCTCTCTGATTTCTGATCGAACTGTGATCAGTTTTGTGGCGGCTTATGGCAAAAATGACCAATAAATGGCCAGAAGACTTGCGCAGATCCGTTGCCAATCAGCATTTTTATTCACAGTCGCCGGAAAAGCGTCATCCATTCCCTGAGGGTGTTTTTCGTGTCTCTGGTTTTGGAGTGTTGACTTTGTCAACTTATTGAAAGATAAGGATTTATATAATTTGATTAAAGTCTCACCAATTTGTGGGGGAGCGCGGAAATATCGGCGATTGCAGACTTCATCAAATTTTTATCCCCAGGGTTTTCCACAGAATCTGTGGAGAACTTTTTCGCAGGTAAAAATGAAGCTGGTGTCAACATATTCGTTAGTGTTCAACGTAATTTTTCGCAGGTTTCAACAGGGGTGGATGCAAATGTACAAGCTTTGTTTCTTCGTGCCGGAGTCTCATTTGGAGTTGGTTAAGAGTGCATTGTTTGAGGCTGGCGCCGGCAGGATCGGCAATTATGACTGTTGTGCCTGGCAAACGCTGGGGCAGGGTCAGTTTCGACCCTTGGCTGGCAGCGAGCCATATCTGGGGACAACGGGTGAGATCGAACGGGTTGCTGAATACAAAGTAGAGATGGTCTGCGCTGAGGAGGTTGTAGCGAAAGCTGTGGCGGCATTACGGCAGGCTCATCCGTATGAGGAGCCTGCCTTTGAGGTTTGGCGTACAGAGTTGTTCTAGGAGTGAGTCGCGTCTGGGGTCAGCTCGCGCCTCATTTGGGGCGGTTCCAGGTGATGTCGGTCACGCGCACCGGAAAGGTATGCTGGTGACGGTCCGCGAAGAAGTTTTCCAGCGTTTGGCGCACCGTGGGAAAGGCGATTTCATCCCAGGGGATTTCCGCTTCCGAAAATAGAGCAACCTCCAGGCTTTCCTCACCGATGCCGAACTTGCCGTCGATCAGCCGTGCCAGGAAGAACATGTGGACCTGGTCGATGTGGGGGAGATTGATGACGGTGTACAGGCCACTTAGTTCCACCTCCGCCGCAGCTTCCTCCCAGGTCTCCCGGATTGCCGCTTCCGTGGTGGTTTCCTTGTTTTCCATAAAGCCTGCGGGTAAAGTCCAGAAGCCACGGCGCGGCTCGATGGCACGTCGGCACAGCAGCACTTTATCACCGTGAATGGGAACTGTGCCGGCCACGATATTCGGATTCTCGTAATGAATGACGCCGCAAGCAGGGCATACATACCGAGGGCGGTTGTCGCCAGGCGGAATCCGATGCTCTACGGGGGCACCGCAGTTGGAGCAAAATTTCATAACGCTGTCAGACCGGTAAAGGATGATGCTGCAGAGTATAAACAGATTGCGCGAGCTGATCATAGGCCGGGCTCTGTTTGCTGAATCGAATTGATCGGGAAATAGTTGGATAGCGAAGCGAGGCGGAAATGGCGGTTATTGAGCAAATAAAGAGCCGGCTGGCTGAGCACCGTCCGCGTTTGCTGCCAATGGATTATCCGGAGGCGGGCGTTCTGGTGCCGGTGACAAGCGACCTTCTCTCGCCGGAGATCGTTTTGACCCGACGGGCCGATCATCTACGTACCCATCGTGGGCAGGTTGCGTTTCCCGGTGGGCGGCGTGATCAGACAGATGAATCGCTTCTGCATACGGCATTGCGTGAGAGCGAGGAAGAGGTGGGGTTAGGCCGCGGCCAAATTGAAGTGGTTGGTGTCCTGGATCAGGTGGTTTCCCGATTTGGCATCTTGGTCACGCCTTATGTTGGACTGATTCCTCCTGAGGTTGATCTGGTGGCGAATCCAGATGAACTGGATGCGGTATTTCGTGTTCCGGTGGAGTTCTTCTTGCGTGATGAGCGTAAACGTACCGACGTGATTGCGTTTCGCGGCACCACCCTGCATGTTCCCTGCTGGCAATATGGCGAATTCGAGATCTGGGGGCTGTCCGCTATGATTTTGGCAAATTTCGTAAATGTAGCGTTCGATGCGGGCATTAAACTGGTGCATTATCAGCGCGGAAAAGATGTGCAGATTGAGAAAGAGAGACCGAGTGAGCAGAAGATATGATTTACAGCCTGGATAAACGTCAGGTGCAGCTCAATGGAGATGCCCATTTCATCGCGGCAAATGCGACGCTGGTCGGCTCTGTCGTGCTGCAGCCGAATGCCAGTATCTGGTTCAACGTAGTCATCCGTGCCGACAACGATCTGATCGTCGTGGGCGAAGAGTCGAACGTCCAGGATGGTGCGGTACTTCATACGGATGCCGGAATTCCATTGCAGATTGGCCGGGGCGTGACCGTGGGGCACAAGGCGATGCTGCATGGTTGCACTGTCGGTGACTACAGTCTCATTGGAATCAATGCAGTGGTACTGAATGGCGCCAAGATCGGGAAATATTGCCTAGTTGGGGCCAATACGCTGATTCCTGAGCGGATGGAAATACCGGACGGTTCGTTAGTGGTTGGTTCACCTGGCAAGATTAAGCGAGCCTTAACGGATGGCGAACGGCGTATGCTGGAGGCAAGTGCCGCGCATTACGTGCATAACGCCAAGCGTTATCTCAAGGGGCTACAAGCGCAGTCGTTGCCGGGGCGGACTGACTAAATGGCTGAGAATCAGGTGCGCCGCCGTCCGGTCTCCTCTCCATGCGTAAATGTTTGTGCGCTCGGGGTTGATGATATCTGTATTGGATGTTTTCGCACGGGGCAGGAAATCGCGAGCTGGGGGAGCTTGTCCGATGAAGAACGCCTGGCGGTGTTGCGTCAGGTCAGCGAACGCGAAGAGCGGAGCGGGCGCTGTTTTCCTTCTGAATGAAAAGGTCGAGTGTGTGATCGGTTTCGTGGTGGCGGCAAATGGTCAACATCCTGATGAATGTCTTCACATATCAAGTATCTGCATTGTCTAAGTCTTTATAAGGTTGAAATATGGTCAGTATTGGAACGCCGTTAACTGCGGGTGCAACACGGGTCCTGTTGCTTGGTGCAGGCGAGCTTGGCAAAGAAGTAGTCATTGAGTTGCAGCGGTACGGTGTTGAGGTTATTGCGGTTGATCGTTACGCCAATGCCCCGGCAATGCAGGTTGCGCATCGTTCACATGTGATCAATATGTTGGATGCGAAGGCGCTGCGAGAGGTGGTCGAGCTGGAAAAGCCGCACCTGATCGTTCCAGAAATTGAGGCCATTGCAACCGCCGAGCTGGTTAAGCTGGAGTCGGAAGGATACAAGGTCGTGCCGACCGCGCGTGCGGTCAATCTCACCATGAATCGCGAAGGAATCCGTCGCTTGGCGGCGGAAGAGCTGGGGCTTAAGACCTCACCTTATCGATTCGCGGAAAACCTTGCAGAGTACCAGGAAGCGATTCGGGAAATCGGTTTGCCTTGTGTGGTGAAACCAGTAATGAGTTCATCTGGCAAAGGGCAAAGTACGCTACGGACAGAGGCTGATATTCAACCGGCTTGGGAGTATGCCCAACAAGGCGGGCGAGCCGGTGCAGGGAAGGTTATTGTCGAAGGTTTTGTCGATTTCGATTTTGAGATAACCCTGCTGACGGTACGGCACCGAGATGGCACGAGCTTTTGCGATCCCATCGGGCATTTGCAGGTAAATGGCGACTATGTCGAGAGCTGGCAGCCGCATCCCATGTCAGAGCTTGCCTTGCAGCGTTCTCAAGACGTTGCGCGCCAGGTGACAGAGGCGCTTGGCGGTTGGGGTGTTTTTGGTGTGGAACTTTTCATCAAAGGGGACGATGTTATCTTCAGCGAGGTTTCTCCGCGCCCTCATGATACGGGATTGGTGACCTTGTTATCCCAAGACTTGTCCGAGTTCGCCTTGCATGCACGTGCAATACTCGGGCTGCCGGTGCCAGTGATACGGCAAAGAGGCGCTTGCGCATCGGCCGTAATTTTGCTCGAAGGAAGTGATGGTGCACCAACCTTCAATCATATTGAAGAGGCGCTGAGTGCGGAGGATGTTCATTTGCGCCTGTTCGGAAAGCCGGAAGTGAAGGGAAAGCGGCGAATGGGGGTTGTCATTGCCGCAGACACGACCATTGATTCGGCAAGAGTTCTGGCAACAAGGGCTGCGGCAAAGATCAAGGCGCGTATCGAATAGGCTGTTCACTGATCAAAATGACTGGGTTTTGCGCAGATTGATCGCTCTTAGAGCAAGTCTGGAGAAAAGTTTTCAGTTTCTTGTTTTTGCCTCTTGCAAGGGTTCTGCAGATCCCTATAATGGCGCCTCCTTCGCAGGCAGTTGGCCGCGCAGGGCGGCAGGAAGCCGGTTGCACAGGAGGGCGAGAGCCGAAAGTGTGACGCAGTTGACAGGCGGT
>JAEZAA010000143.1 GCA_023430625.1 Pseudomonadota bacterium | reverse complement strand
ACAGGACGCTTTCATGATCGTCGTGCATCACCTCGAAAACTCGCGCTCACAACGTATCCTTTGGCTGCTGGAAGAGCTGGAGCTGCCGTACGAGGTCAAACGCTATGAGCGTGACCCCAAGACCTATCTGGCGCCGAAGAGCCTGAAGGACGTTCACCCTCTGGGCAAATCGCCCGTGATTACCGATGGCGATCTCACGCTGGCGGAAACCGGCGCTATAGTCGAGTACCTGATTCACACCTACGGCGCAGGCCGCCTGCTGCCCCAGCCGAATACCGCCGCCTATCGGGACTACACCTTTTGGCTGCATTATGCCGAAGGCTCGCTGATGCCTCCGATGCTTATGCGACTGGTGTTCGACAAGATCAAAGCGAGCCCCATGCCGTTCTTTGTGAAGCCCATTGCACGCAAGATCGCGGATCAGACCACCCAGGTGTTTATCGGCCCGCAGATCAAGACGCATCTGGGCTTTGTTGAGGATTATCTGAAGCAGCATGAATGGTTTGCCGGCGACCAATTAACCGGCGCGGATATTCAGATGAGCTTTCCCCTGGAAGCCAGCTTCAGCCGCGGCGGCGGAGCCCAGTACCCGAACATTGCCGCCTACGTGCGGCGCATCCATGCGCGTCCGGCGTATCAGCGGGCATTGGCCAAGGGTGGTCCCTACGATTACGCCTGAGCGGGAGAACCGCCTGGACCGTGATCATGGCTCACTGTTTCGTAACCAGTCGCTATACTAATTCCTAGCTCGATACCCAGGAGATCCGTCGCGGTGGCTTTGAGAATTCCTCCCGTTATTCTTGTTTTGATCGCGGCATTCCTGATGTGGGGGGTGGCCACGCTATTTCCAGCCCTGGGCTTTGACATGCTTTGGGCGGTCGCCTTTTCGGTGGAACTTGCCATTGTTGGGCTGGCCGTCAGTACGCTGGGTGTCGTCGCTTTCCGCCAGGTCCGCACCACGGTGAATCCGCGCGCACCGGAACTGGCGTCGGTGTTGGTGGTGGCTGGGATTTACCGTTATACCCGCAATCCCATGTATCTCGGCTTTCTGATCCTGTTGGTGGGCTGGGCGGTGTTTCTGGAAAACGCGGCGGCGTTTCTGGTGTTGCCCCTGTTCGTCCTCTACATGAATCGCTTCCAGATCCAACCGGAGGAAAAGGCGCTGGAGACTCTGTTTGGGCAGGAGTTCGTGGCCTACAAGCAAACCGTGCGCCGGTGGATCTGAACGGGCGCGATGGACGGCGAGCGGGCCTCAGTTCAGCCCGTACCGCCGTCCACGCTTGAACCGGTAGAACCCATCCCGTTCCTCCAGGGCGATGGTCTTGGCGGCGCGGCCAAAGTGTTGCTCGCGTAATCGATCCAGTTCCTGCTCCAGTTGCTCACCCTCGTACTGGCTTGCCAGCCGCTCTCGCGCCGCCATGTACTCAAAGCCTTTTTCCCAGCGTTCATTGCGCTCCTGATCGAGCGTCTCCAGCTTGGCGATGGCTTCGTCACTGTAGCCCATTTGCTTGCGCAGGCTATTGAGGCGGGCTTGCCGTTGCTCTGGCGGCAACGCCTGTAGCTGGGTTTGTACCGACTCCAGGCCGAACAGGGCGTTGGCGAGCACGGTCGGGCCCACCAGTTGACGCTCCAAACTGTCGCCGTAGACCGCCTCGATGGTGGTCTGGAGTTGATAGACCGCTTCTTCCGGGGTGATTTCGAATGCCTGATCGAGCCGCTGCAGCTCCTCGTGGACCACTTTCTGCCGGCGGTTCTGGGCCAGTTCTTCCTCTGCCCAAATGAGGTTGGCGCTGTCGCCGAACATCTGCTGGCGTTTCTGCCAGATGGTGGCCTGCCGCTCAAGCAGTGGCATGGCCTGCAGCGCACGATGGTTGTCATCCAGCCATTGGTGATAGAGCACAAGCTGGGCAATCAACGCCAGGATGGCATCCTTGAGGTCCGGAAAGGCCTGGGCCACGGCGGCCGCAAAGATCGCCAGACCCTGCTCGGGATGGGACGCAAGCAGTGCTCGTCGCTCGCCCAGGAGTTCGGCCTGCGTGGCGAGTTGATCAATGGTCTTGCCGTAGCGTGCGCGATATTGCTCGGCCAGCTGGTTCACGAGATCCCAGGGAAGGTTTTCATTCAGCTCCTGGCTGGTCGGTGCTGAGTTGGTTGCCTGCGCGCCAGACGTAATGGCAGGCGGGCCCGCGAGTGTCTCTGGCGAGGATTCGCTCTGTGTGTAGCCATATAGTAGTCCGGCGATGCCCAGCGGGATGAGCAGATAGCCGGCTAATCGTCGTGTTGTCATGGTTGCTGTCTACTACCGGGGTGGTTCGGTGCAAGGGTCGGTCGGTAAAAGCAGGCGCGGCGGCCGGAGTCCACCGCGCCTTGACGCGTTTCAGATCATAGCGATTCTGCGCGTTTTAAATGGCCTGTTCTCGCTCAAAGCAGCTTTTGCAGCGCCGGCCAAATCAGCTCGGCGATTTTTTCAGAGCCGCTGTCGGCGGGGTGGATGCCGTCCCAAATAATGTCTTTCTCGGCGATGACCGGACGGGGATCGATGAAGGTGCAATCGAGGGCGGTGTATTCACAGGCACGGGCCAGGATCTCATCGCCGTAGTCGACCGCTTCTTTCATGTTCTTGAGGCGGAAGAAGCCGTTCTTGACGTAGTAATAGCCAACCAGAACGCCATTCTCGACGCCGTCTTCTTCCAGCGTGTTGAGGAAGTCGACACCGGCGACGTAGAGGTCGTCGATATAGGCTTTGCACTTGGCGCTGAGGCCGCGCTCATACCAGTCGGTCTTGCAGTTGTTGGGATCCAGGGCAATCGCCGGAATCAGGATGTCGTTGCCGCCTGCGTCACCCACCAGGGTTTTGATGTCGGGGTTATCCGCTTTCGCCATGGCGTACTGGTCGGGGATGGAGGGCGCCAGGAAACCACCGGTCAGCTCAGCGCCGGACACGGTATAGCGGCGGAAGGTCTGGCCGGCGTTGGCTTCCAGATGGTCCTGGATTTTGCCGGACAGGGCAAAGATCGAGTCGCCGACGAAGATGACCTGATTGTTGTCGGCATCCGTCACCTTGTCGTTGCTGAGCAGCTGGCCCAATTGGCCGCAACCGGTCATGACCAGGGACAGGCCGACCGCGGCGAGGAAACGCAGCGTGCCTGTGGTTTTGAGGTTGTTCATTGTTATTGTCTCCATGGTTATTTGAGGTAACGACTTCTCATGTTCGTTACCGGCACATTAGGTAGCATGCGGGGGTGTTCCAGCGATAGGCTTGAAATGGCCAGTGTCGGTTAAAAGTGGCCAAGGTTTCTGATGTGTGATCCAAGTCTCGTGCGAGCAACCCTGTTGCGAGACCGGTTGAGGCGCCTGGACATATGTCTGGAAAAGTATGAAAGCTGTGGCCTGGAGCGCCAATGTGGGCCAAGGATCTGGTATAAGATATGCCTGCCCGAATCCATGCCGCGACAGGTGATTTCCTCCCCCGCGGCTGCTCCAACGCTAGGAACCATCATGAAAGCAGTTATTGGATATTTCTTCCGCGGCCTGCGCCTGGTCCTGACCCCGGTCATGTTGCTCAGCGAAAGGCTCACCACGCCCCAGGCCATCACCCGCACGCCCGAGGCGCAGGCAGAGGTGGACCGCGCCTGCCGGCGGCTGGCGCTGTATCAGTTTCGGGCCTGCCCCTTCTGTATCAAGGTCCGCAAGGAAATAGCGCGCCTGGGGCTGAACATCGAAACCCGCGATGCGCAGCACGATAGTTCGCACCGGGCGGCACTGGAAGCCGGTGGTGGACGGGTGAAAGTGCCCTGTCTGCTCATTCAACACGAGGACGGCCGGCAGGAATGGCTGTACGAGTCGGATGCCATCAAGAGCCGGCTGCAGGCCTGGTTTGCGCCGGGCGCAAAGAAGGGTTCCCCGGGAACAGTGGGTCTCTGAGTCCGCCTGGTCACGATGAACAAGTCCCTGATCCGCCAGCAGATCCTCGAACGGCTGAACGACGAGCTCAATGCCGCCCGCGCCGCGTTGCAGAGTGCTCACGAGGCGGCGACTCATGAAGACAGTGTGGCCGAGAACAAATACGATACCTTCGGCCTGGAAGCCGCCTATCTGGCCCATGGCCAGGCCGTGCGAGTGCAGGAAATCGAGCAGGCGATTGCGGCCTATCGCAATCTGCCGCTGGCGGAGGCAAGCCCCGGCGGCGCCGTTCGCCTGGGCATGCTGGTGACGCTGGAATCCGCGACGGGCGCGCGGAAGCGGGTCTTCCTCGGCCCGGATGGCGCGGGTGTGAAGGTGTCTGAAAATGGTCGGGAGATCGTCGTGATCACGCCCCGTTCACCGCTCGGGCAAAGCCTGCTCGGCAAGCTGGAAGGGGATGAGGTGGTGATCGAGGCGAATGGGGCCAGGCAGTTGTTCGAGATCCTCGAAGTTCGCTAGTGCTCGATGCTTAAGCGGTGTACCGGCGGTGTAAGCCGCCGGTCACGCGCGCATTTATGCGTTTTACGAACCCATTCTGCTAGCTAATGCATCCGGGCCTGATGCTGATAGATGGCTTCGATGACACCCTCCCGGTCGAGCCGTTCGGCATCGGCAATGTTCAGCCGGCCCGCATGTTGGCGCAGCTCCTCAAGCGTCCAGCTCTCCAGGTTCGGATACTGACGCCCCGCCTTGCCGGGGTCCTTTTGCGGACTGTCCGCCCGCGGCGTAAATTCCCTGTTCTGGCTCGTCGTCCGTTGTTTGACGAATTGTTCATTGGTTTCGATCAGGTCATTGGATTTACGTGTCATACAAACCTCCGTCAGCGCTGCAGGGAGAAGTCTGCCGCTCTCAAAAGCCTAGGCTTCTGGGGGGCGAAAACCTAACGGGAGGAGGTCACAGGTTCATCATGAGTCTCTCAATCGTAACTCTCTGTGATGACCTGGAACCCTTGGGGGCGGAAGATTGAAGTCACGGCATTGAGCATGCCCGAATGGCCGCAGGCATAGATCAGTGTGGTTTCCTTGGTCAGTCCGGCCTGCTGCAGATAATTGGCGACGATGCCGTCGACCCGACCGCGGCTGCCGGTCCAACCGGCGTTGGCGGCGTCATCGGGGCGGCTGACGGTCGGGACGTAGCGCACAAGATCCGGATGGCTGGCGGCCATGGCCTCCAATTCGTCCCGGTAACCGAATTCGATGTGGTAGCTGGCGCCATGCAGGACATGGAACCGCTGGCCGCGTTGGCCCTGGTGCAGGTAGTCGCGCAGGATGCTGAGAAAGGGATTGATGCCCGTCACCGTCGCGATCATGACATGGTGCTGGAAAGCGGGGTCGAAGCGCAGCCCACCTTTGGGGGTGCCGAGCGACAGGCTATTGCCAGGCTTCAGCTGGCGCAGCCGGTCCGACATCTGGCCACCGGCCACCAGCTCGATGAAAAACTCCAGCACCGGCTCATGGGGCGCCGACACCAGGGAGTAGGAGCGACGAGTGCCGCCCAGACCCACCTTGACCGACTGGCCGGGCCGGAAGTTGAAATCCAGCGGGCGTGGCACCTTCAACCGGATCAGCTCTGGCGTCACATCGATCCGCTCCAGCACCGCCACGCCTTCGCCAGCGCTGGCGGGACGAGCGAGGGTGGAGGCTGGTTGATCGGGCTCCGCCGGGACCGGTAGCTTCGTCGAAGCACTGGCGTCTGGTTCGCTGCCCGCCGGCGCCGGCGCCGGGTTGGGCGCGGCAACGGCCGAACCACCCAGCCAGCGCATCAGGCGTGACGCCTGGCGGGATTTGCGCTGCTGGATATCGCCCAGCAGCTGGCACAGGCTTTCATC
>JAEZAA010000129.1 GCA_023430625.1 Pseudomonadota bacterium | reverse complement strand
AGGTAACTGCGGCGGTAACTTTGCCCTTTGCCATTGAAACCGGCCGGCGTGCGGTGGCTAAGGCCTGCCTTCAGGAACTGGAGGAGGCCAGTGCCACCGTCGTTGCCTTTGATCATGAAAGCTGGCCGCTGGTGAGCGGCACGGCGGCGCTGTCGTTGGATGTAGTGCTCGAGGCCGCGCGGGACAAGCTGGTGGCGATGACGGTGAAGCAGTTGCGGCGTGGGGTGAGGTTGTCCTAGTTACCGAAACTAGTTACCGAAACAGTGCCTGCTCCAACTGACGCACCGTTATACCAAACCAGTCAGCGTCCTGCATGATGCGGGCGGTGGCCAGTGCACCCTGTAGGGTGCTGGCGATCCAGATGGACAGATCCTGATCGCTCTCCCCATCCGGCCTCAGGGTCTTTTCCGAACGGGCAATCGCCACGATTTTCTCCAGTACCCTGGCGTGGGCTTCAAATAGCTGTCGGGCCATGGCGCGGATTTCGTCCGACGGCAGCTCCCAGAGCGCCGCGAACGATCCCCCAGGACGCGGAGATTCCAGTTCAGGGTAGCCTTGAACTCGCGCAGCCGTGGCCAACGGCAATAATCCTCCGACTGACCGAGGGCGAGGACCATCGGCGCGTTCTGCGTTCCCCACAACTGCTGCAGGCCCTGAAAGGCTTCTTGGCACAGCACCAGGCGCGAGCGCGCCTGCATATGGTAGCCGCCATTGAACAGGCCGGCCTGTCCGGTACAAGATGATGTTCCGCAAAATAAAGGTGAGCCCCATGAAGACCAATCGGGAAATCGAGTTCTGGTTTGATTTCAGCAGCAATTATTCCTACCTCAGCCTGATGCGCATTCAGGCCCTCACGGAGCCGCTAGGTATCGCCGTCAACTGGAAGCCCTTTCTCCTGGGGCCTCTGTTCAAGGACTTCGGGTGGAATACCTCTCCATTCATATTACAGCCGGAAAAGGGGCGCTACGTGTGGCAGGACATGGTCCGGCAATGCGCCAAATACGGCTTGCCCTGGCAGCAACCAACGGAGTTTCCCCGCCGCTCGCTGCTCCCGATGCGCGTCGCCTTGCTGGGGGCTAGCGAGCCCTGGGGACCAGACTTTTGCAAGCAAATCATGGTGCTCAATTTTGCCAGGGATCACGCCATCGACGATGCCGAGATAATCTGGCAGTTGCTTACGCAGCTTGGCCTGGACGCAGATGCATTGCTGGCTGAGGCTCAGTCCGAGGCGAACAAACAACGTCTGCGCGAGCAAACGGAACAGGCGAGGGGGAAAGGTGTTTTTGGCGCGCCCACGTTCTTCGTGGGCACCGAGATGTTCTGGGGCAATGACCGGCTCGAGGATGCGATCGAGGCTGCAATGCGCGGTGGCGACGTTCCGGTCTGACCGCGTCCGGTTCCGTGCAGGCATCAATCGCGAGCGTTGTACCGTGCCGCCATCGCCATCGCCATCGCCATCGCCATCGCCATCGCCTTGGCCGTTGCCGCCATTGAATCCCTAATTAAGTTGCTCCCTTAGCTCAGGTTTTGAAGCAGTTCGACGGCTGATTCGACAATTACAATACCTGCGTCCTTCATGGAGGTGATGGCGCCTTCGGTTGTGTCAGCAGCTATACCGCGACAGGCTCCGAGATTAACCACCACATCAAATCCTGCCCGCTTCAATTGCAACGCCGTTGTCTTAACGCAGTAGTCGGTGGCGAGTCCTCCGAGGAGAACGGTTTCCACCAGGCGGGCTTTGAGAAACTCGATCACGCCGGTGCTGACGCGATCGCCCAGATCGTGATAGCAGGCGCCATAGGGATGCATGTCCGGCTCCACGCCTTTATAGACGGGATAATCGTATTCGCACACCGCTGGCAGGCCATCCAGCAACTCAAATCCGGCAGTCCCGGGCACACAGTGCCGAGTCCAGCGCACGTCCATATTCGCACCCTCAATAGGGCTCAGCGTGGGATGTTCGGGCGTAGCCAGCCAGGAAGGATTAGCTGGGTGGGCATCCTTAGAAAAGACACGGGTAGCCGCAAAACGAGCCTGGGCGTTGAGTTCGCCAACAATTAAATGCCCCTCGGGCACCGGCAACTCATCGGGGCATAGCGGGGTAAAGCCCTTTTGGGCGTCTACATCGAATGCGGCGACTTTCGATGGCTCGGGAAGCTGATACATCAACGTCCTCCTTTAAAATGGCTGTCGCGCTCTGTGACAGGCTCGAATTAATGAGCGGTGTTACTACAGATACATCTTGGGATATTTCACACTACAAGCCAATTTGAAGCACTTTGATGGGCCAGTACAGTTGAGCATCGTCTAATGCAGATTAGGGCGAATGCTTCGGCTCTCGTAATGCTGAAAGGCCTCCTCGACGGCAATCGAAACCTCTTCATCGTTCCAGGGTTTTTCCAGAAACTTGAAGATGGAGCCTTTGTTCACTGCGTCCGCAAGCGTTTTAAGATCCGTATAGCCGCTCAGGATCATCCGCACGATGTTCGGGTACATGTGGCGCACGCGGGCATAAAACTCCGTGCCGCTTACGCCGAGCATGCGCTGATCGCACAGAATCACGCCAACCTCATGGGTGGCAAGCAATTCGAAGGCAGTTTCCGGCTCTGCTGCCGTCAGCAAGTCATAGCCTTTCGCGTCCAGTAACTGGCTCATAGAGGTTATGACACTGGCTTCCCCATCGACCAGTAGCAACGTGCGGCGGTACGGCTTTTTCTTGGGTAGCGGCAAAATCCGAGGGTTGGACAGGAGCTCGACACAGGCTTCCGGTGGCAAAGGCCGGCTGTAGAGATAGCCTTGGATCTCATCGCACCCGTGTTCCGCGAGCAGTGCCAGCTGGCCCTCTGTTTCCACGCCTTCTGCAATTACTTTCAGCCGCAGGCGTTGCGCGAGACCAATAACGGTGCGGGTGATAGCCAGGTCATCCGGATCAGAGGTCACATCCTTGACGAAAGCCCGGTCGATCTTCAGCTTGTTGATCGGAAAGCGCTTCAGGTAATTGAGGCTCGAATAGCCGGTACCAAAGTCGTCAATGGAAATGCAAACACCCAGCGCCCGGAGCTGCTTGAGCAATTGAATGGTGGCCTCGGGATCCTCCATGGACGAATGTTCGGTGAGTTCCAGCTCCAGGTATTTCGCCTCCAGCCCGGTTTCTTCCAGTACGGCTTGCACCTTTTTCTCGAGCCCAGGCACAAATTGCTTGGCGCTGAGGTTGACCGCAACCGGGACCGGCGGCAGACCCTGCTGCTGCCACGCCACAAACTGTCGGCAGGCGGTGCGCAGAACCCAGTCGCCAATGGGGGCGACCAATCCGGTTTCCTCGGCGATGGGAATGAAGCGTGTCGGCGGTACCATGCCAAGTTCCGGATGATTCCACCGGATCAGTGCTTCAAAACCGATAATCTCTCCCGATTCCAGACTGACCTGGGGCTGGTAGTGCAGGGTGAACTCCTCTCGCTCGATGGCCCGACGTAGGGAGCCCTCAAGCCTGATACGCTCGGTCGCGCCTTGGTTCAGCTCCGGCGTATAGAATTTGCGGCGCAGGTCGCCGCCCGGTTGCAACTGATGCGCGGCGGCTTCTGCCGCTTGTACCAGGTCGTCGAATTTCTCGCCGTCGGTGGGGAACAGGGTGATGCCAATACGTGGCCCTACATGCAGTTCGGTGTCGTCCAGGTGATAAGGTTGGTCGAGCGCGGCCAGGATCTTGTCTGCAGTTGTCGCCAGATTGTCGACGTTGTTCTGGACCGCGATCACCGCGAAGCTATAGTCGCCAAGACGCGCAACCGTATCGGCGTGGCCACAAATGGATTTGAGGCGCAACGCGGCTTCCTGTATGACGTTATCCTTGGCACTAGCTCCAAAGGTATCGCCGATCATGGCCAGCCGGGACAGATAAACCGCCAACACGCCAACCACGCTGGATTCTCCTTTTACCCGCTGGCTTTCCCGCTGGAAGCGCTCTCGGAACAGGAGGCGATTGGGGAGGCCCGTCAGGGAGTCGTAGTTGCTCAGATAACGAACCTGCTCCTCGGCGGAACGCAGTTCGGTCACATCCAACCCGGTTGCCACGATGTAGGCCTCGCCCTCTGGAGTGTTGGAGCGACTGGAAACAGACCAGAGGACATCCCGGATTGTACCGTCCTTGACGTCCAACCGGGTCTGAAACTGCTGGGGCTTGGCGCCGGACTGGGTATTTTGAAAAAACAAATCCACCAAGTGAGGTTCGACATTCTGCAGCAGTGTCTCCTCTATGCCTCGCCCTTCAACCTCGGCGGCCTTCCAACCAAAGGCCTGTTCACAGGCAGGGTTGAAACGCACGATCCGCCCCTGTGCATCGAGTAGCATGACCAGTGCGGAGGCCGTGTTGATGACCGTCGTCAGCAGGTTACGCTCGGCTTCCAGGGCCTGGGTCCGGCGTTTCACCAGGGCGTCCAGGTTCATGTACAAATGAGCCCGTTCCAGCGCAATGGCCACGTGATTGCCAACCGTCTCAAAGACTTTCAGGTCGGCATCGTTTCGATTGCCATTACCCATGCAGCGCAGCTTCATCAGCCCCAGCAGTTTGGGGCCGGCCCAGAGTGGAATCAGGATCTGGTGCCAATCCTCTTCAGGCTCTTTCGACACCGCAACCCTGGTGCCGACCGTCGTGGCGGAGAGATCGGGAAAGATGGCATTGGGATAATCCTGGGAGGTCAGCAGTCGAATGGAACCGTCGCCATGGATATCCACCACGCCGATGCAGCCGCCCAGAACTCCTGGCAGTTCCAGAGCCCGCTCCAGGGCATTGCGGGCAACTTCTTCCTCGGTGAGGGCCGGGTTGAGGCCTTCCGTCACCCGGTAGAGGCTTTCCAGCGATTGATAGGAGCGGGAAATCTGCGCCTGGCGCTCGTTCAGCTCCTCGGTCATGGTGATGGCTTCTTCGTAGGTCGAGATCAGCAGATCGAAGATCTGTTGCCGTTCCGTGTTGACGAAGTACTGGCGGCCACTGATGTTGACCTGCAGGCCCAGCTGCACACGCTCTATCTTCCGCAGTTCCTGGTTGGCCAGGATAAAGCGGATGCGGCCGAGCAGATAACGCTCTTCGTACGGCTTGCGAATAAAGTTATCGGCGCCGCAATCAAGGCCCTTGATGACGTCATGGATCGTGGTCAGCGAGGTGACGAGAATGACGGGGATGGTGCGTAGGGTTTCATCTTCCTTGACAGTCTTGCACAGGGTATAGCCGTCCATACCCGGCATCATGATGTCGCTGATGACCAGGGTCGGCCTGGCCCGGCGGATCTCCGCCAATGCCTGCTCGCCGTCCTGCGTTACTCGCACGCGGTAGCCCTGGCTCTGTAGTAGAAGTGTCAACTGCTGCGCCTGGGTTGGGCTGTCCTCGGCAATCAGGATATCGACCTGTTCGGGTTTGGTGGCCAGAGGTACCATTATTATTCTCCACGCATGACTAAGGCTTCGGGCAGGGTTTTGCCCGTCAGAAAGGGAATCGATTTCAGCGCCCGACCGATCTCGGGCGGCTTGAGAATCAGCTGAGCGGCATCCAGGCGGATGGCTTCGCCTGGCATGCCATGAACGACTGACGATTCCTTGTCCTGTACGATGGTCGTGGCGCCTGCGTCCTTGAGCGCTTTGAGTTCGGTCGCGCCATCCTTGCCCATGCCGGACAGGAGGACGGCGACCGCATTACTGCCGAACTGTTTGCACACCGAGCGGAACAACACCGATACCGCCGGTCGCATCCCATGTTCCGCCGGTTGCCGGGTCAGGCTGATGATGCCTCGGCTGGTGACTTCCAGGTGTTGGTCATCCGGCGCGAGATAGGCTTTGCCGGGCATCAGGGCATCACCGTGCCGGGCCAGGCTGACGGGAAATCCCGATGCCGAAGCAAGCCACTCGACAAAGTCCTGAGAGAATCCGGGTGCGATATGCTGCACGATGACCAGTGGCAGGGAGTAATTGGAGGGTAATTCCGCTAACACATCCCTTAGCGCCGCTGGTCCTCCGGTCGATGCGCCCAAGGCAACAATCCGTGCCTGGCGGTGCCCTTTAGGCTCGTGACCGCGCTTGGTGGTTTTAAGCGGACGCCGCCGTACCACGCGGACTTCGGCCATGGCTTTTACCGCATTGATCAGTGCCTTGGCGGCGGCCTCGCTGCCCGGATGCAATTCATCGGGCGGTCTGCGCTCCACGGAGAGCGCGCCTGCGGCCAGGGCGTCGAATCCGGCCTCCACTTCGGCGGAGGAGCTTCCCGCCACGACCACGATGGGCGTCGGCGTGGCGGACATGATCGCCTGGATGGCGCTGACCTCGTCGGTACCTGGCAAATGCAGGTCGAACACGACCACATCGGGGGACAGGCTCGCGGTCATGGCTGGAGCGGCCTGGGCGGTCCGGGCACGCCCGATAATTTCGAGGCCGGGATCGGCGCGCAAGATTCTGTCCAGCAGGTCCGTATCGCTGTGGGAATTGCCAACCACCAAAACCTTAATCACGGAGGTTTATCCTATAAAGAGAGCGTCGATAGATTTTCGAATAACCGCATTCTGGACTCGGACGCTGAGCCGTTCGGGATGCTCAGCAGAGTCTCTGTATCGTTCGTATCAAGTTGTCCTGATCGAAAGCGCTTTTCACCACATAGGCGTTCGCGCCCGCATCCATGCCCCGGCGTTTGTCGTCGTCGCTCTTAAGTGCCGAAACCAGAATGACGGGTAGTTCGGCCAGCCGCGGATTACGGCGGATCCGCTGGGTCAGGCTGATGCCGTCCATGCCCGGCATTTCGATATCGGACACGACGCAGTCGAACGTCTGATCTTCAAGCTTCAGGTAAGCTTCCATACCGTTCGTGGCGGTATCCACCTCATAGCCAGCTACTTCAAGTATATGTTTCAGAAGCAAGCGCGTTGTCATGGAGTCTTCCGCCACCAACAAGCGCTTGGCGCGCTGGCTCTGAGCGACGCTGGACTGGCTCCGGTCGGGCGTCTGCAGGCGGCTGATAGCATGGGTTCTCAAGGCATCGAGGCTGAGCACGGGCACCAGGCAACCGTCTTCGATCACGGTCGCACCGGCATAGTAGGTTAGGCCACCGATGAGTTCCGCCATGTCCTTAATCAGAAACTCACGTTCGTCCAGCAGTTCGTCAACGACCAGGGCGAGGTGGCTGTCCGCCTGCCTGATGAGCAGAGCGACACCAGTGTCATTTGGTGCGAATGCGCTTGGATTTAATAGTTCTCCCAGCCAGACCGGCGACAGGGTTCCATACTGGCAGATCAGCGCTTGCTGCCCGCCGACCCGTTCCAGGCGTCCTTCCTCCAGATTGATGGCCGACTGCAGACCGTTGATCGGCAAGACATAAAGGTCGCCTGAGGCGCGTACCAACAGGCCTCGCAGCATCCCGAGCGAGCTGGGTGTCTCGATCCGGAACCGGGTTCCCACGCCGGGCTGACTGGTAATCGTGAGCGTGCCGCCGAGCGTTTTGACCCTGTCCGCGACAATGGCCAAGCCAAGGCCGCGACCGGAAATCGCGTCGAGCGACGGCGCGGTGGAAACGCCTGACCGCAAGCTCAGGAGCAGGCGATCCTGAAACGAGAGTTGCCGCGCCTGGTCGGCATCAAGCAGACCCTTTTCGATGGTGGCGCTGGTCACCGCATCCACATCGATACCCTGGCCATCATCCTCGACGGTAATTTCCACATGCCCATTTGCCAGCCGGCGCGCTCCCACGCTCACCAGGCCGGCTTCCGGCTTACCCTTGGCCAGGCGTGCCGATGGCGCCTCGATACCGTGATAGACAGCATTGCGCGTCAGGTGCAGGGCGACTTCACGCAGCGCCGGCAGGATCCGCCAATCCACCTGCACATCTTCGATGGCCAGCGAGAAACTAAGCTGCTTGTTGCGTTCGCGGGCCACGCCACGACCTATGGCAGGAATCTCCGCCAGAGCCGACTTGAGCGGGACCAGCATCAGTCTCGACGTTGTGGCAACCAGGTCCGTCCGGCGCTGGGTCAGGGCGTTCAGGTCCCGTGCCAACTGGTCGAGGCTGCTGGTCCAGTTACGCACGATGGGGCGTGTCACTTGACGCAGGGTCTGGGGCGCAAGGCCAGGCACCTGTCCCTGCAATTGATCGAGCTCCTCGACTACATCCCGGAGTTTGTCGAGGTGGTGACGTAACTGAACCTCGACTTCAATCAGCTCCTCGGACTTGTACAGCACTTCGTTGAGTGCCTCGAAAGGAACCCGGACCGTCGATTTGAGGGTTTTATCCTGGCGAGGAGTCTTGGGTGGCGCTTTGGACGGGGTTTCTTCGTCTGAATGCGCCTGAGGCTGGGGCGGGGCGCCCGCCGTGTCGGCTGGTTCTTCCTCTCGGGCGGTTTGGGTATTGGTCGCCGGGTCGGCCAAGCGGGCCGTTACTGGACGCTCGGCCGAAGATGAACTCGGATCATCCGAGCGCTCGCCTTCATCCAAGGCGCGGGCGGCGGCTTCCAATTGCTGGGCCAGGGTCAGTGCCAGGTTCTTGTCGCGGGGTGTGGGCTCCAGAACCAATGCACGGCAGGATTGCAGCGCACTCTGTAATAGATCGAATGCTCCCGGTTGTGGTGAGTTTGTGTTTGGTATCCGGGCCGGTGGGTGACGTCGCCGAGCGGCCCCAAAGCTCTCGAGGCCATGGCAGAGGCGTTCAAGTTCAGGCATGCCAACCGCCTGTGCCGCACCTTTCAGGGTATGGCAGGTTCGGAGCAGCTGTTCGATCAGTTTATCTCGCTCACCGGCGCCGGCCTGTTCTAGCTCCAGGGCCGTAAGGTTCAGCGTGTCCAGGTGCTCCTGCGCTTCCGCGCGAAAGGTCGCGAGCAACTGGTTGCGGAAGTCTTCATTCGGCGGCGTCATCTGCGTGTGGGCCTGTTACAGGGAAAACTTTTCGGTCAGTTGCCGCAGGCGCTGTCCAAGGTCATGAAGATTCCGGGCAGAGGCCTCGGATTGCTTGGCGCCGGCGAGATTCTCCGACGTCACCTGGCCGATTCGTTCCATGGCAACCGCCACTTGATCCATGCCGGCGAGTTGTTGCTGGCTGGAGGCGGCGATTTGCGTGGCCGCCTGGGCTGCTTCGGCGATGCTTTCGGCCAGCGACCGGATCGAATTGCCAGCTGCCTCGACCCGCTGGACGCCGCTGTCCACGGTCTTGACGCCGTTCTCTACGTTCATCACCGCGTTGCTGATGAGCTTCTGGATGGCACTCAGGATCTTGCGAACCTGCTTGGTGGCCGCCTTGGATTGAGCCGCCAGGTCTTTCACTTCCTGCGCCACCACGGAGAAGCCAATGCCATGTTCGCCGGCCTTGGAGGCTTCGATGGCAGCGTTGACCGCGAGCAGGTTGGACTGTTCGGACAGACTGCCGACGGTTTCGATGATGTCGGCGATTTCCTGGCTTTCGCCACTGAGCTGGATGATCGCCTCGGCAATGGCCTCGACCTGCTCACGCATGGTTGCCATGCCGGTGTTTGCCTCATCCAGGGCAGTTCGCCCTGTGGTGGCGATGCTGGTAGCCCGCTGCGCAATTTCCGAAACGGTACGGGCCTTCTGCGCCGAGAGATAAGCTGTCTGTTTGACTTCCTCGACAGTGGCGGTGGTTTCATTTACGGCGGTTGCGGATTCGGAGGCGCCACCGGTCACCTGGGTGGTGGATGCCAGGATTTCACTGCCGGCAGAGGCGAGGGTGACGATGCCGGCATTCATCTCCTGCATCAGGTCCCGCAGGTTGGTGGTCATAACGCCCAGGGACTGCAATAGCTGACCAACTTCATCGGTTCGGCTCGAGGAGGGCATCGCGGCCGTCAGGTTGCCACTGGCAATCTGGCGAGCCAGGCGATTGGCGTCGGTCAGCGGACGCGCAATGGCACGGTCCATCAGCAGCACGAACACGAGGGCGATGACAAGAGCGATGACATCCAGGACCACCAGGGCCTGTTCCGCCGACTCGGCGACAGCGAGGGAATTTCTCAGTTGCTGTTTGGCCTGATCGATTTGCGCGTTCCCTAAAGTTTCGGCGATCCCCCGTAATTCCATGCCCAGGGGGGAGAGGTCCTGAATGATCCGCTGTGCCGCCTGTTCATATTGGCCATTGGCAAGCAGGGGCATGATCAGGGAGTCACGCATGGAGCCATATTGCTGCTTGGCCTGGATCAGTTGCTCGAAGGATTGACGTTGTACGGCATCGCGCTCTGCTGATTTGGCTAATTCGGCCACCGTTTGTTGTAGGTCGGCGCGCAGCACTTTGTGCTCCGCCAATAATTGCGCCCGGGTCTGGTTATCGACCTGTGGAATCAGCAAGAGGATGGCGGCTTCACGGTTGATGTTGTTGCGCATCGTCATGAGGGCCAGACCGATGGCGAGATCGTCTTCGTAGAGTGTCTGCTGGGACTGTCGCAGGGAGTCGATGTCATGAATGGATTTGATACTGACCCCGATCAGCAGCAGGATCAGGATCCCAAACCCGATGGCGAGCTTTGCGCGAGTCGACAGGTTCATAAAGTATTGCATGACAGCTCCAGCAATTGGTCTACATGTACATTAACGATCGTTGGCGCTGATCCGGCGAAGGGCCTGCGCCTCGTCATTCGAATCAGGGCGAATCGCGGCCGATCCCTCAGGAACGGACGGGCTCCTCCAGAAATGCCTTTTTCACCACCTCGGTCAGACGCGATACGTCCAAAACAATCTGACGCTCGCGGGTCATGCCGCTGAACAGCTGGCCGGCGGTTCGTGGCAGCAGCAGGGACATGTCGTTCAGGTGCTGCAGATTGCTGTTGACCACGCCATCAATGTTCTCCACCAGCAGTCCAAGCGATGTCTGGCCCTGCTCAAGTACGATCAGGTTGGTTGTCTCGCTGGCTGGTGACGATTCGGTCTTCATCCCTTTGTTAGACAACAGGTAAGTCAGGTTCAGGACCGGGAGAATCAGGCCCCGATGGTACGTGATGCCCTCAAGTTCCGCCGGCGCCGCCGCCAGTTTGGTTACACGGGGACGGGCACGAACACTCTGGACATGGGGCAGGGCAAGACCGTAGGAATCCTGCCCCAGAGAGAACAGTAAAAAGCGTTCGGTGGCGTCGTCCCGGTTTCCGATGGCGGTTTGAGTCGCCGCCCTGGCGAGCTGGTCTGCCCGTTGTTTCAACAACTGGGCGTCTACGTCCCGCAGGTATTCGGGGTTCTGCCGATCAGGTCTGTCTTCTGCCTGATTTCGGATCCGGTCGAGGCGCGCCAGTAAGCGTTGCATGCGTGGTGTCTGGACCATTTACCTTACTCCTCCACCGGATTACTCAGGAGGTCCCGCACCGACTCGACGAAGAGCCCAAGGGAGAGGCCGGCGGTGTTGGCCGCGTTGGCTTCCCTGGTCGTGCTTGAGAGCGTCAGCAGAAATTGTTCCAGCTGGGCACGGTTGTCTTTGCCGCCGGATTTCAGGCGCAAGACGCCCTGGAGGTACTGAGCCGCTGCATCGTCCGGGTTCAGGTACAGGACTTTCTGCAAATGGGGCAGGGCGCCGGCTTGATCCTCCTGCGTCAGACAGAGCAGCGCCTTCAGAAAGTGCAGTCGCTCGTCGAGCGGTGACTCTTTAATGGCGGCGTCCAGCTCATGTTCGGCGGTCACGAGATCTTGTTGCCGAATCAGCTGATTGAGACGCTGTTCCAGATGGATGAACCTAGCCATAACGTCCGGTGTGGTCGTCTGCCTGGTAGCCGGCTCAGGCTGGGATTTCCTGGGGGCATCCAGCGTGACGTCGGGAACCAACCATTCGGGAGCGGGTGACATCGAAACGGACAAATCCGAAAAACTAGTAAGCGCACTGCTGTCCGAGTACGCCGTTGGTCTGGCCTCTCGGCTAGTCGTGACGGCTAAGGTGGGTTTGCGGTAATAGATGAACTGCCGGTGCCTTTGTTCTTCAAAACCTGTAAAGAGCGACTGCGACAGCTCGCACTGACCGACGATCAGCAAACCACCTTCCACCAGGCAGTCATAGAGGCGGCGCACAACCTGACGGGCAGTATCTTCGGAAAAGTAGATGAGTACGTTGCGCAGGAAGATGACATCCACCGCATCGGTCTGATTCAGTGGCGAGGGATAGGTCGCTTCCGCCAGATTCAGGGTGTCGAATTTGACCAGACGCCGGATGTCGTCGATCACGCAGTGGTGTTGGTGATCGGTCGGCGTAAAGAACATATTCTTGATGTGCGGCGAGACGCCCCGAAACGCCCAGCGGCGATAACAGGCCTTGCGGGCGGTTTGTACCGCCGCCGGATTGAGGTCCGTGCCCCTGACCGACACCGTCAGGCTCGGCACGGATTCCTTGGCCGCGATGGCCATCGAATAGGGTTCCTCGCCTGTACAACAGGCCGCGCTCCAAAGCCGCACGGTTCGAGCGGGGTTTTGTAACAGGCGCTGGCGCAGGTAATCGGCCAGCACCTCGAAGGCGTCGGGCTCTCGGAAAAAGTAGGTTTCGGAAACTGTCAGGTGGATGCCGCAGGCTTGGGTTTTCTTGAGGTTCCAGGGTTCCGACAGAAGCCACTCCTGGCATTCCGCCACGCTGGAGAAACCCATCGCCCCGGTCATGCTTTCCAGGCCCAGCTTCAGGTTGTCGATGCGGTTCAGGGTAAAGTCGATGCCGGTCCGGTCTTCAATCCTCGCCGCCAAAACGCCCCATATTGCGTCCTGTCTCATGGCGCTAGCTCCCGGTTGGTCAGGGACACAAGCGCGGCTCGAAGCGTCTCGGCATTGCGTGGATCGATGATGCGTTCCGGCGCCAGAATGACGCAGAGATCGTCGTCCAGTTGCAAAAGCCCTTCCACATAGGGAGCTCGCTCGATACGGTCGGGCAGGACGCTGGTTTGCTCAAGCGCTCGCTCGCTCACGCCCAGTACTTCATCGACCAGCAGACAGACGGATTCCTGTTGCGGTGGTTCGCTGGGCGGGTTTGTTTGCAGCCGAGGATCAGCGGCAGGGTTAGTGGGAAAGGTTACCAGAATAAGTCGTTGCCAAACCGTAGGAACGCTGTGCTCGCTACCGGTCAGCCGGCAGAAATCAATGACCGGAACGATGTTGCCGCCGATTCGAAGCGCTCCGGTCACCGCGCTGGGAGCGCCTGGTAGCGGAATCGTCTCGGCATTGAAGAAGGTACGGACGACATGGGATAAGCCCACGCCATAACGAACCTTTCCGCACTGAAATGTGAGTAGCAGCATCGTTAACGAAAGCGATTCCTTTGCGACGGGTGAACGAATGCGAAGTTATGGCGATGCCGGCTGCCACCATCCGGCGGACCAGGTGAATCCGGTCAGTGCATGAAATCCCAATAAGGTGGCGAAAAGGGTCGGTAATCCAATTTCCCATTTCTACGTGCGCCATATCCTATTAGGATAGTCGGATATCGATACTGCGGTGACTAAGGGAATTCCTAGGAGTCGATGTTAGGGAATCTCCTATAAGCTGTGACGGTTTGGGGGCTAACGACCTGAGTCCCGTAGACTAATTCCGTTCATTTCTGATTGGGTTTTACTGGCGGATGCTTTTTTTTCCTTCCAAGTGGCGCCCGCTGGCGCGACTGAATACGGCACAAACGGTGGCACTCTGGTACGTGCTGGTGGTTACCTTGTGGGTAGTCTTCTCCGACCAGATGCTGGCGCGGGTCGAGATGGATCCCGTCTACCTGCTGATTTTGGTTCAGAGCAAGAAATTCCTGTTGATCACCCTGACCGGTGTTTTGCTCTGGTACCTGATGCAGGTGTACATGGAGCGTCTGGAGACGTCGGAGCGGCGCCTGCGCGAATCTGAGGCCGCCTATCGGCATCTATTTGAAAGTAATGCCGCGCCGGGATGGATCTTCGATGAGGACACTCTCAGGATCCTGGCGGTCAACAAGGCAGCTATGAAGCAATATGGATATGATGAGGAAACCTTTTTAACCTTCACGATTCGCGATTTGCGCCCGCCCGATGCCCAGGCGGAACTGGATCAAGCACTGGCAGCAATTCCCCGAGGGGACCAGTTCAAATCCGGTATCTTCCGGCACTGGAATTCGCGGCAGGAGGTGTTCTATGTGGAGATTCAGACCGATGCCGTGCAATTCATGGGATATCGCGCGCGATTGGTGCGCGCGGCCGATGTAACGGAACGCGTGGTTTCCCAGCGCCAGTTGGCCCGGCTCTTGGAACGTTTGGACGAGGCGACCCGCATCGCCCGGCTCGGATACTGGGAGTACGATGCCCAGACCGGAGAGATGCATTGGTCCGATGAACTAAAGCGGATGTTGCACCTGCCGGTGATCGAGGGGCCGAACCGCCTGGGGGATTTCCTGGCGCTGGTACGGGCCGATCAGGTCGAACGGGTGCGAGAAATGTTCGAGGCGGGCGAGCCATTCGATGCCGAGATCTGTGTCCGGTTGCCGACGATGAGCTGGTGCTACCTCAGTGTGCGCGGGCGCCTGGAGGACTCGGTGTCGCGGCTGCGCATGCGTGGCACCATGATGGACATTACCGCGCGCAAGGATGCGGAGTTGAAGCAGGAGGAAGCCGACAATCTGTACCGGGAGTTGATTGCCTTGCTTCCCGATGCGGTGCTGCTGATTAAACACAACAGTATTATCTTCGCCAGCCAGGCGGCGTCCCAGGTGTTTGGGGGCGAACCCGAGCAGATGGTGGGACGCAGTTTCTACGAGTTTGTGGCGGTTGAGCATATTGAGTGGGCACGGGAGCTGCTGGCGCGGTTTGAGGATCCCCGTTGCCGGGAAACCAACGTCCCATCCCAGCCGCTGCTGAACACGCTGGGACAACGCTTCGATGCGGAGATCGCGGCGCGTGCCATCAGCGTTGCCGGTGAGTGCGCGGTGCTGATGGTGGTGCGCTGCATCACACAGAGGCTGGAGATCAAGCGCTCGCTACAACTGGCAAACCAACGCCTGACGAGTTTGTCGACCCAGGTGTTGGAGTTGCTGGAAGGTGAAAGGCAAATGATTTCCCGCGAATTGCATGACGATATCGGACAGGCGCTGACCGCGATGGACCTTTCCCTGGGTTGGGTCCAGAAGCGGGTGGATGCAGCCCCGGTGCAGGAGCGCTTGGACTTGATCGGCAGCATGATCAAGGAGTCCTTGTCCAAGGTGCGCAACCTGTCGCTCATGCTGCGGCCACCGCAGCTGGATGCCTTGGGCCTCGCCGCCGCCCTGGAATGGCAGGCGGAAAGGGTGCTCAAGGGGGCGGAGATACGCTGCGTGGTCGACACGGACGGCTTGGTTCAGGAGCCGGCCAAGGATGTGGCCCAGATCGCCTTCCGCATCGCCCAGGAGTGCCTGACCAACATTCTGCGCCATGCCGGTGCCAGTCACGTATTGATCAGGCTATCCAGCGATGAACAGCGTTTGTGCCTTGAAATCCTGGATGATGGGTGTGGCTTTGATGTAGCGGCAGTGGAGCGGGAAACCCTGAGTGTGGGCATATTGAGCATGAGAGAGCGTGCCGCAATGGTTGGTGGACATCTGAATATTTCCTCCCGCAACCGGGTGGGTACCCATGTAAACGTGACGCTTCCCTTACAGAGGAAGCTTGGATGACCGCAGCAACTGTTGGCAAGGCCGAATGCAAAGTCCTTTTGATCGATGACCATACGCTGGTTCGTGCCGGACTCAAGGCGCTTGTCGAAGACGTGGCCAATTGCCGGGTGGTGGCCGAGGGAAGTGACGGCGCGGAACTGGAGAGTCTGGTGAATGCCCACGCGCCCGACCTTGTCATTATGGATATTGCCATGAAGCAGATGTCCGGCCTGGATGCCTTAAAGGCGATCAGAGCGACGCATCCCACCTTGCCGATCATCATGCTGTCCATGTACAGCTCCGGCGATTACGTGATGCGGGCGCTGGAATGCGGCGCGAACGGCTTTCTCCCCAAGGAATCGGCCAAGGTAGAACTGGAGCTGGCGATCGAAACGATACGGGCGGGCAAAAACTACCTGAGTCCCGCGCTCTCCAACGAGATCGTCGATGTGATGTTGCGGCCCGCGAGCACCAATGGTTCACCCCTGACTGCGCGGCAGACGGAAATCCTCACCATGATCGCGCAAGGCAAGGCGACCAAGGAAATTGCCTATGCGCTGGGACTCAGCGTCAAGACCGTGGAGGCGCATCGCACGCAGATCATGGAGCGGCTCAACATTCGCGATATTGCCGGGCTGGTGATTTATGCCATCAAGAATGGCGTAATCTCCTTGGACGACCTGCCATGACGGAGAGGCCGTATGCAATCTTTCGGCGTTTCATGAAGAGTTGACGGGAGAGTGGGCGATTCCAATGAAAAGGCTCGCTATCCGAGATTTGGACAAACATAATACAAGCCGACAAATTTTCACCTATCTAGATAGGAGTACCGGGAATGGATCTGCCAGTCTTCCGGCCCGGGGCCTCAGGCGTCGACGCTGAATATGATCATCATCTGTTGTATAAGGTCATCGAAAACGCTCGTGTCGCGTTCATCGTTCTGAACGAACAACAGCGTTGCATTTTCATGAATTCCGCTGCGATCAACCTCACTGGGTATACCAGGGCGGAGGTCACCGGACGGCCGCTGCGCGACTTCGTACACCATTGCCATCTATCAGGATTGGAACACCCTCTGCACGAGAGCTCGATTACGCGGGCATTTCTGGAAAATCAGTCGCATTGTGGGGAGGATCTGTTCCTTCATAAAGACGGCAACGTCTACCAAGCCGCATTTGTCGCGACCCCCATGCGGGATGGCAACCAGGTGGTGGGAACGCTCATCGAGATGCAGGACATCACCCAGCGCAAGCGGGCCGACGAGCGCATGCGTGCCAGCGAGGTACGTGCTCTGGAAACCCAAGCTCAAGCCGAGTCCGATCGCCATCAGCTCGACGCCATCCTGGAATCGGCGCCGGTTGGAATCGTGGTTGCCGACAAGAATGGCCAGCCGTTACGGGCGAACGCGGCGTACGAGCGTCTGTGGGGCGCGCCGCCTCACGGCGTGCACGGGACTGCGGTGCACTATGGCAACTGTTGGTGGGCGGATGGTTCGTCCCGCCATGGACAAAAACTACGCCCGGACGAGTGGGTTCTGACGCGGGCCGCCAATGGCGAGTCCATTGAAGGTGACATCATCGAAATCGAGCCGTTCGACCGGCCCGGTACACGACGCATCCTCATCAACTCGGGCGCGCCGGTGCGCGATGCTCAAGGGCGGGTTGTGGGTGGCGTGAGCGCCAAAATGGACATTACCGACCGCATGGCGGCCAACAAGGCCCTGCGGGAAAGTGAGGAGCGCTATCGCCAGATGGCCAATGCCATGCCCCAATTGGTGTGGTCCGCGGATGCCTTGGGCAATGTGGACTATTACAGCGCGCGCGCCGAGCACTACATGGGGATCAAGGCTGCTGCGGACGGTACCTGGGCCTGGCAACCCACCTTGCATCCGGAGGATGCGGAACGTACCCAGAACGCTTGGCGGGCGGCGGTTGCACAGGGGCACCGTTATGAGGTGGAACATCGTGTCCAGATGCGCGATGGCAGCTTTCGCTGGCATCTGAGTCTGGCCGAGCCGGCCCTGGACGAGCAAGGTAAAGTCGTTCGCTGGTTTGGTTCGGCCACGGATATTCACGACCAAAAGGAGGCGGAGCGTAACCTGCGTACCATGAATGCGGAGCTGGAAGAGTTTGCCTACGTGGCAAGTCATGACCTCCAGGAGCCGCTGCGCAAGGTGTCGCTCTACACTCAGTTGCTGCTCGAAGAGCTGGGTTCGCAGGTCGGGAAAGACATGGCGCAGTATGCGGCGCATATCCAAACGGGCATTCGCCGAATGCAGGCGTTGATTCAGGATCTCCTCAATCATTCCCGTTCCGTGCACCACCCTGTGGATCTCGACAGTCATGTGGCGGCGCTGAACACCTGTGTGAAGGAAGCGTTGCATGTGCTGGATCCCAAGATCCGTGAAAGTCATGCGTTGATCGAGATTGACGATCTGCCAAACGTGCAGGCGGATTCTGGGCAAATGAGCCTGGTTTTTCAGAATCTCATTTCCAATGCACTGAAGTACCAGCCGGCAGGTCAACAGCCGATCATTACCATTCGGGCCGCGAAGGAGGGCTCAAACTGGATCGTTTCGGTCACCGACAACGGCGTCGGTTTTGCACCGGAATATGCGGGCCGGATCTTCGGGCTTTTCAAACGGCTGTACAACGACGAATATCCCGGCACCGGGCTCGGCCTTGCGATCTGCAAACGCATTGTTGAACGCTACCAGGGAAAAATCTGGGCAGAATCAGGGGGTGAAGGAGGAGGTGCGACCTTCCATATTCGCTTGCCTATGGCCTCGGCGGATTCCTTGGCGCAATGCCGTCTGGCCTCAACGGACGAGTCAAAAAATGCGGGGCGGTCGGACGCGGGCTAGTGCCCCGCCTGACCGTTGAGCAGAGCCTGGGCGGTCGGGCCAAGCTGCATGAACTCACCCAAATCAATGGACTTGTGGAAGTATTCGCTGGCACCGAACGCGAGCGCTTCTTCGCGGTCCTTCGGGTTTAGCGAGCCGCTAAGGGCGATCAGGGGAATGTGGGCATAGGCTTCTTGCGCGCGGATATGGCGAAGGACTTCTTTGCCATCCACGCGGGGGAGATTCAGATCCAGCAGGATCAGGTCCGGGTAGGACTGACGCTCGGCCAGTTCCTGAATCAAGGCCAGGGCTTTTTCGCCGGTGTTGGCGTGATGCCAGCTGGCGTCGATATCTGCTTTGCTGAGAGCCCGCTTTATAATCAGCGCGTCACCCTCGTCATCCTCAATGAGTAAAATCTCGGCACTCATGGTAGCTCCCTGCGCGCTATCGTCAACTTCATGCGACGAGGATACCGTAGTCATTGGGCTGGATCGACCTCTTTTTAGCGGCGTTGCCCGGACGGATCCGGCTCAGGACGGCACCTGAAACACCTTTTTCAAATAGGCGATGAACATGGCGTCGTCACACATGGTCTTGCCCTGGCTGTCACTTAGTTTGGCGGTGGGCTTGCCATTGAGGCGTACTTGCTTGATCACGATATTGATGGCGGCGGGGCCGGTGTCGTTGGTCAGGTGCGTGCCGATACCGAACGCCGTATTGGCGCGCCCGGCAAAGTAGGCGTGCAACGCCAGGGCCTTGTCCATGGTGAGCGCGTCGCTAAACACCAGGGTCTTGGTCAGCGGATTGATCCGCAGCGAGCGGTAATGCTCGATCATGCGGTCGCCCCAGACTCGGGGATCGCCAGAGTCATGGCGGACACCGTCGTAGAGTTTGGCGAAGTACAGGTCGAAATCCCGGATGAAGGCATCGATCCCGATGACATCGGTGAGGGCAATACCCAAGTCGCCCCGGTACTCCTTGACCCAGGATTCCAGCGCTGCCTTTTGGCTGTCTACCAGCGGGTATTGCAGTGCCTGGTGGGCCTGCAAATACTCATGGGCCATGGTGCCGAGGGGTGTGATGCCTTGGGTCATGGCCAGGTAGACATTGCTGGTGCCGGTAAAGTAATCCGGTAGCCGTTCGATGAAGGTGCGCACAACCGTGCCGTGCCACTCCCGGCTGAAGCGCCGGCGGGTGCCGAAGTCCGACAGGCGAAAGCTGCCGAGGCCCTGTCCGGGCACATCCTTGAAATGCTCACCGACCTTGGTGATTTTCTCGTCCAGCCGGCGCAGTCCCTCCCGCCGTGAGGCTTCCGCGTCGAACTGGCGGAAATACAGCTCATTGATGATCGCTAGCAGGTAAACCTCAAAGGGCATGATATGCAGCATCGGCCCCTTGATGCGGATCGCCAATTGCTCGCCCCGAACGTCAATGTCGACGAACGCCCGCCGCAGCTTGAATATCCTCAGAAACTCAATGTAGTCGCAGGACAGATAGCGCAGTCGCCCCAGGTAGGTCAGTTCCTGATCCGTAAATTGCAGAGCGCACAGATGCTCGAGCTCAACCTCTAGTTCGCGCTCCAGGGGACGCAGGTCTACGTCCTTGGTCCGGCAACGAAACTCATACTCGGCTTCTGGCGCCGGAAACTGATGCAGAACCGCCTGTTGCATGGTGAATTTGTACAGGTCGGTGTCGGTCAGGTGCGTGATGATCGGCGGGCGCCCATGACGTTGCTGGAACAGCGCGTTGGACGGGTGTTGTTCTATGGTGGCACCTGGCTGCATCGAACCTCCTGAGTCCAGCCTTCCGGCAGTGGCCGTTTGCTTCAATCATAAAGTTCAGCGCACCGACTGTGGTGGGAATGACCAGCGGTGCGGCCGTGGATCGTCTAAGCGAGAACTGATGTGTTAATAGTATTATCATCAATTGATAATTAGAGGCGCATTTAATATGATCGATCAGCTGGATCCGTTCCGATCTGGCCAGCCTCGAGCCGATAAGGCCGACGACCGGTCAGGCATCAAGTAAACCTCGCAGATGATTAACATCCCATTGGAACGGATGGTGAGCCTGACCAGCCTGCTCTAAAGTCTCCTTACCTGTTCCCAATGCCCGAGGTATCGGTTTATGCCCCACCGCGCCCACCTGTTCTCGGTTCGGATCGCCCACGCATTTCGGGAAAGCGTTCTGCAGGAGAAGTACAGCGGCCAGCGCCTGGGGCGGGACCTGATCGCCGGTATAACCGTGGGAATTATCGCCATTCCCCTGGCAATGGCCCTGGCGATTGCCAGCGGTGTGCCGCCCCAGTACGGTCTGTATACCGCCATGGTGGCCGGTTTTGTCATCGCGCTGACCGGCGGTTCGCGCTATAGCGTATCGGGTCCCACGGCCGCCTTTGTTGTCATCCTCTATCCGGTGGCGCAACAGTTCGGGCTGGCCGGGCTGCTGGTGGCCTCGCTATTTGCGGGGCTGATTCTGGTGGCGTTGGCGGTTGCCCGCCTGGGCCGCTTGATTGAGTACATTCCGGATTCAGTCACCCTGGGCTTTACCTCGGGTATCGCCATTGTCATTGCGACATTGCAGATCAACGATTTCTTCGGGCTCGGGGTCACCGACATGCCCGCGCACTTCGGCGACAAACTTGTCGCGCTTGTTCAGGCATTACCGAATCTGGACTGGGGCAATACTCTGGTCGGCGTTTTGACCTTGGCAGTGTTGCTGGTCTGGCCGCGCCTGAAACTGCCGATTCCTGGGCATTTGCCGGCGGTTCTGGTGGGCGTTGGGGTGGCGCTGCTGCTGGCACAGGCGGGCCATTCCGTCGACACCATTGCTTCCCGCTTCAGCTATGTGTTGCCCGATGGCACCAGCGGACAGGGCATTCCGCCGGTGTTGCCAGAGTTCGTCTGGCCCTGGCAGCAACCGGGCCCGGACGGCAAACCGCTGGTCTGGTCGCTGGATACGATTGAGGCGCTGCTCAAGGCTGCGTTTTCCATTGCCATGCTTGGTGCCATCGAATCCTTGCTGTGTGCCGTGATCCTGGATGGCATGAGCCGCCGTCGGCATTCGGCCAACAGTGAATTACTGGGGCAGGGGCTGGGTAACCTGGTGGCGCCGTTCTTTGGTGGCATCACCGCGACCGCCGCAATTGCCCGCTCCGCCGCCAATTACCGTGCCGGTGCCGAGTCGCCGGTCGCGAGCATGATCCATGCGCTGGTGGTGATGGCAGGCCTGCTGGCGTTGGCGCCGGTGCTGGGGTATCTGCCCATGGCATCCATGGCAGCCTTACTGCTGATGGTGGCCTGGAACATGAGTGAGGCGCATAAAGTGGTGGCGCTGATCAAGAAGGCTCCGCCCGGCGATGTGCTAGTGCTGGCCACCTGCCTGTTGCTGACCGTGCTGTTCGACATGGTTGTCGCCATTACCACGGGTATTGTGCTGGCGTCGCTGCTGTTCATGCGGGACATCTCGGCGATGACCAAGGTGATGGATGCATCCAGCGGTTACAAACACAGTCAGGTGCAATTGCCCGAAGGGTGGGGACTCTACAAGATCAGTGGCCCGCTATTTTTTGCGGCCGCAGACCGGATCTTTTCGGAATTGGCGCTGCTGACCCAGGGGAAGACAGGCGTGATCCTGGCCATGGATGCGGTGCCGATCCTGGATGCAGGTGGTTTGGCTGCGTTTACAAAGTTTGTGGAGGCCGCTCGCGCCACAAATCTGCAGGTGATTGTGGCCGACCTCCAGTTTCAGCCGCTCAAGACGTTGACCAAAGCGCATGTGCAGCCAATTGAGGGGGGCCTGACGTTCACGCCGAGCGTCGCCGACGCACTTGCGTTGATCAGCGGCGAACTAACGATCAGGTCGCAGCAGACCACGGTGGCATAAGGCAGGATCGGTCTGCTCAGGTAGGCGCCGCCATTTTTTGAGTAGCTAGTTTATCTATGAGAAAAGAACAGATTCGTGCAATGCAGGACGACGGCCGCCTGGTTGCGGTACACCTGTTGCCGAACCCGGCACAAGCGAAAGAATGGATCTTGATGTTCAAGGAGCGGGGCGGGCGCAGCCATTTCCTTGTGTCTGATGCGGAGCAGATTGTCAGCTTTCAGACGGTGGAAAAGGCCTTGGATGCGCTGCGCAGCGTTGGATTCAAGCGCGCGGAAATCGTGTTCTAGGCGTGCCCGCGCTCAGCCTGAGTGGCTTAGTTCGGATTCTCGTCGGAGCTGGGCATGCCGAGCTTTGGTTTGGTGGCATAATGCACGCCATAGCGTTCCAGATAGTCGCGAATCATCTGCCGGACCACCTGGGATGGCGTGAGATCCTGGGACGCGCAGAGTTCCTCAAAGGCCTTCTTCTTCACCGGGTCAATTAGAACCGTCAGTCTGGCGGATTTCGTTTCCATCGCTCGTCACTACCTTTCTCTGCGAATTCAATGATAACTAAATTCTAATTAGATTCCGCTTGGGCTGCTAGACATAAAAACGCCTTGCAGTTTAATAAACATCGTTTAATAATGCCGAGCTAAACAATGTTCAATTACTGGTTCGAAGGGAGGTTCGCCCATGGCGCGACGCTCGGACAGTTCACCCCAGGAGCTTCAGCAACGGGTCCTGGACACTGTGGAAAATCTTTTGAGCACCTTGCCGGCGCGCCAGCTCAGTCTGCGTCAGGTTGCGCGGGAGGCGGGATATACCCCAGGCGCGTTAGTGCATTCCTTTGGAAGCTGGGGGCTGCTGTTACTGCGAGTCAACGCCCAGACCCTGGATTCCTTGTACGGCCATCTCAAGCAGGCAGTCGCGTCTATCGACGATCCGCAGGCCGGGATTCTCCGTTTAGCGGAGGCCTATCTTGAATTCGCCAGCCAGCACCAGAATCGCTGGCAACTCATTTTCGAACACAAGCTCGGCAGTGACGAGCCCTTGCCGCAATGGCATCACGAGCGGATCCAGCGGCTGTTCGCCGAGCTGGAGCGACGCTTGGCTCAACTCAATCCCAGCGCCTGCATCCGTGAGATTGAAACAGCGGCGCGCGTGGTGTGGGGCGGTGTGCATGGCATCACCTTGCTCAGCGTTGATGAAAAGCTCTTCACCCAATCTCCGATTGCCGGGGTGGAGCTGATCCGATCCTTACTGAGCCAGTACCTGAAAGGTTGGATCGCATCGACCGAAAAGCCGACGTCAGATAAAGCGTCCTGATCCTCAATTCAAAATTGAGCCATATTGATGAACAAAAAGAACGAATTTCCTTCTGAGAGTGCCAACATGGAGCAGCAAAGCCAGTTTCAGCTGTTGCGGGGTAACCGCTTTAGACCGTTCTTTCTTACCCAGGCGCTGGGCGCGTTCAACGACATCTCTACAAGACCAGCCTGTTGTTGTTTGTAACCTTTGTTGCGGCTCAGCAGGCGGCAGACCGTAGCGATTTGTTGGTGAATCTCGCCGCCGGCCTTTTCATCCTGCCGTTCTTCCTGTTTTCGCCGTTAGCCGGCCAGCTGGCCGATAAGTATGAGAAGTCAGGGCTGATTCGCCGGATCAAGCTGCTGGAGATCCTCATCATGGGGATTGGGGCGGTGGCGTTTTTGACAGGCTCCATGTGGCTGATGTTTCTGGTGCTGTTCGCCATGGGCACCCAGTCGGCCTTCTTTGGACCCGCCAAGTACGCGATTCTGCCCCAGCACCTCAAGCCCCAGGAATTGGTGGGCGGAAACGCCTTGGTGGAAATGGGCACCTTTCTGGCGATCCTGGCCGGTACCATCCTGAGCGGCGTCCTGTTTAATTTGTCCTCCGGTGTTTACTGGATTGTCGCCACTACACTGGTCTGCGCGGTCTGGGGGTATGTCGCCAGTCGCGGGATCCCCTCGGCACCGGCACCGAGCCCGGAACTCAGGATCGACTGGAATCCCGTCACCGAGGCGAAACGGGTGGTGGGAAGTCTCAAACATAATCGGCCGGTGCTGCTGTCCATTCTGGCCATCAGCTGGTTCTGGTTCTTCGGCGCCAGTTTCCTGACCCAATTCAATAACTACACCAAAGACGTGCTGGTGGGCGGGCCGCAAGTGGTGACCTTGCTCCTGACGGTCTTCTCCGTCGGTATCGGCGCGGGTTCCTTGCTTTGTGAGCGCCTGTCCGGCCATAAGATCGAGCTGGGTATCGTGCCTTTCGGCTCGCTGGGCATGACGATTTTTGCCGCCGACCTTTATTTTGCCTCGCCGGATCTGGTTGCTCCGGCGGTGCTGGCGGGCGGTGAGCTGTTTTCCGCCACTGCGTTTTTGGCGCAGTCGGGCGGCTGGCGGGTGTTGATGGACCTGGCATTGATCGGTGTGTTTGGTGGCTTCTTCATCGTTCCGCTGTACGCCATGGTGCAAACCCGCAGCGACGAGAAGGAGCGTGCGCAGGTTATTGCCGCCAACAATCTGCTCAACGCGCTTTTCATGGTCATCGCGGCGGGCTTTGCCATCCTGATGCTGGCAGTGCTTGAGCTGAGTATTCCGGAGTACTTTCTGATCCTGGCGGTGATCAACCTGATTGTGACCGGCTATGTGTATCAGCAGGTACCCGAATTCGCCTTCCGCTTCCTGATCTGGATCCTGACCCATACCATGTACCGCGTGACCCATAGCGGGTTTCGCAATATTCCGGAAGAGGGGCCGGCGGTGCTGGTCTGCAATCACGTGAGCTATGTCGATGCCTTGCTGCTGGGCGGCGCCTATCGACGACCCATTCGCTTTGTAATGGACAAAGCAATCTATGAGATTCCCGGTCTGAACTTCATTTTCAGAATGGCGCGCACTATCCCCATTGCCTCGGAAAAGCGTGACCCGGAGACCTACCATCGCGCGTTCGAGAAAATCAGCGAAGAGCTGCGTGCGGGTAATCTGGTGTGCATCTTCCCGGAAGGAAAGCTGACGACGGACGGTGAACTTAACAGCTTCCGGCCAGGTATCGAGAAGATCATTGCGCGTGACCCGGTACCCGTGGTTCCCATGGCCCTACAGGGACTCTGGGGCTCCTATTTCAGCCACGCCGATGGAGGCGCATTACTGAAATGGCCGCGCCGTTTCTGGTCCCAGGTGAATATTGTGGCGGCGCCAGCGTGGCAACCGGAGGCGGTCACCGCGGCCGGACTGCAAGTGGAAGTGCTGGCGTTGCGCGGTGAATCGCGCTGAGAAGATGGGATCTACTCGATCACCTGGATCTTCACGGGGATCAGGCCCGCGTCCAGATCGCCAATCGCCTTGAAGGCGGACTTCGAAAGATCAATGACCCGGCCGCGAACGAAGGGGCCGCGGTCATTGATCCGCACAACGACACTTTTGCCGGTTTTGGCATGGGTGACCTTGACCCGGCTGCCAAAGGGAAGGGTGCGATGAGCTGCGGTCTTGGCGCCTTGATCCATACGTTCGCCGCTGGCGGTTTTGCGGCCGTGATACTTCTGGTTGTAGTAGGATGCCTGCCCGGTTTCGGTGTGCCCGATCCAGCGCTTGCTGCTCGCCGATGAGGTTTGTGATGCGCTGGAGGCACAGCCTACAAGACTCAAGGACAGTAGGAACAGAAAGAGGATCTGGATCGGATGACGCATGAAGTCCCTGCTGAGGCGGTTGAAACGGTTTGAGCGGTCCATTCTACCGATGGACTGCCGGCACGGCCAATGGCGGGAATCGCAACCTTGCGCTTCACTAATGAAGGAACTGAAAATTACGTTTTTCCGCCGTACTGCCGGTTTGGGCGCATCCTGCGTCGCAGCCAGACGGTAGTCGGAGATTTACCATTGGAACGAGAATCATGAAGTACGCTGTTCGTTGTTTTCGCAATCCACTCCTCGTCGTGCTGGGCGGACTGGTTTTGGGCCTGTCACAGGCGGCAATGGCTAAATCGGGCACCGTAACGGTGACTTACGCCAACGGCAACGGAGCGCAGGACGGGTACGAGTCGGCCTCTGTCGATGTTCGCTATAACCTGATGAGCTGCGCCGGTGACATCACCATTGCAGTCGAGCGCGTCAAGGACTCGGTGCATGCCAGCTCTGCCTACTGGTATAAGGGCAGCCGGGTAGCGGCGTCAGCGCCGCCTCCCCAATCGCCCTTGGTGCGCTTCTATGGCGACCTGATCTACGGTTCCAAAGTCATCGGCCAGTTTCGTATGAAAGCCGGTGATGCCATCGGTTTCGACTGCTTTACGGGCGACACCCAAACCATTACGAAGCTGTCCAATCATGTAGGTCCGAAAGCAACCAAGGAGGAACGGGACCGCTTTATTCGAAGTCTGACGATTCGCGTGGATCGGACTGACAAGCCGCTGGAAAACGGCGCCGTTGGGCAAGCGGTAGAAGCCGAGCGCCGCAAGGCAAAGGCTGAGGCGGAAGCCGCTGAACGAGAGAAGAAAAAGGCGGCTGAAGCGGCTGAACGCAAGAAGAAGGAGGAAGCAGCGGCGGAACAGCGCCGGCAGGAACAGGCGCGTAAGGAAGAGGCTCGCAAGCAGCAGGATGCACAGCGTCGTCAGCAGACACCGCCCGCTACCAGTTCGCAAGCGCCAAGCCGTTATGCTAATGGCGATTACTGGGGAACCGGTCCGGATCCGGCCGGCATGGCCGTGGATTATGCCCGCTCCAAGGACGGGCGTTTTTACCGTAAAGATGGTAACGGCCAGTATCACGAGGTCAGTGCGCAGGAGTACAACCTCGGCCACGCTCGTGTGCAGGAAGAACGCAAGAGCGCGGCGGAAGCCGAGCGTAATCGCCAAGCCCATGAACAGGCGCGGGAAATGCGTCAACAGCAAAGGCGTCGAGAGATTGAAGCAGAGCGCTTGAGTCACCAGGTCGACCGCCAGATGAACCGGCTGGCCCAGAGTTTCTATGCCGCAGAAGCCGTTGGTCAGATCAACGATAATATCAACCGGATCTCACGACTCAGCGGCAACTACGAGAGTGCGGCGGACCTGGAGGCCGACTTTCAACGGCGGATTGCGGCACTGGAAAATGAGATGAGCAACCTGGCCGCCGCACAGGAACGCAGTATGCGCGTGCAGACGGATCTGCATTTTGCCGAAACCGAATATCAGGCGGTTGGAGAAGCCTTGAACCAGATCGGCGCCATGATGGCCGAGTCGCGTCGGCAAGAGCAGGAGCAGGCGGCTCGTGAGCAGTTGGAGCGGCAGCGTGCCAGGTTGCGGGCTGAAATTGAGGCGAAAGAGAGGGCGATGCGGCTGGAGATGCGTCGCAACCTGCTGGCGCAGTTCCCGGATGGCAACGTGCCGCTGTCATCCCATAAAGTCAGCACCAATATGCTGTACTTCTTTTCCTATACCTTCGATCCCAAAACGATCGAGTACCCACAGCCAGTCATTACCCTGGCCAACACCTTCCCGATCCAGCGATTTGGCGATGGCTCCTGGCCCTTCAAGCATGCCATCAACCGGGAGATCCGTAAGATCGTGCCGGGTGAGAATACGCTGATCGGCTACTACACCAGCAAGGAGCTGGCGGACTCCATGCGCCAATCCTTCATCCGGCTGGCGCAACAAAGCGGATTCCAGATCCGGGGCATGGAGTATGCGGGCAAGGCCCAGAAGAACTCTGCCACCCGAACGGCTGCGGCCAAGGTGGACTTCTGGAATACGTCTGGCGGCCAGGGTGCGTCCCACAATAAAGACGACAAATCCTCAACCACCGAGAGTAAGCAGACAATCGATCCCAAGGATTTCTGGAGGTAGATGGAGCGTTAAGGCACCGGGGAAAGGCCTATGCGGTTCTAGCGAACGACTGCATGGGCTTAGTCCCGAATCAACTTCTGCCAGAACAGCGCCTGACCCATGGCCGGGTCCAATTCATAGCCTTTAAAGCCGAACTTGCGATAGGCATTGGCGGCCACCTCATTGCCTTGCAGCACCTCCAGCGTCAGTTTGCAGCAGCCCCTGTCCCGCGCGATTTCTTCCAGCCTGGTCAGCAGTTGTTGGCTGATTCCAAAACCTCGAAACTCCTTTAAGACGACGATATCGTGAATATTTATCAATGGTTTGCAGGCGAAAGTTGAGAAACCTTCGAAGCCGTTGAGCAAGCCCGCGGGAGCGCCGTTCACGTAACACAACAAGCTGAGTGCAGAGGGTCGGCTTGCCAATTCGGATGGAAGATTGGCCTTAACCTCATCGGACAAAGGCGCGCCACCGCCCATTGGGTTACGCGCATACTGATCCAGGAGATCAACCAGATCCCTGCAATGGTCGGGATTGGCATAGTCGGCGACAAGGATTTCAACCTGCACGAAGACTCCGGTGTGTCGAAAAGGGTGAGGCTTGATAATACCTGAAAGCCACGAAATGTAACCGCCAACGGCCGCTTCAGATGGTAGGATGGCAATCCGTATTCAGCGCTCGATAACGATGGATTTGCCCAAAAACTCGTGGAGGCCACGTGCACTTCTCTCTGACACAAGAACAAAAAATGATTCAGGACCTGGCGCGCCAATTTGCGGATCGGGAGATCATTCCGATTGCCGCCAAGGCTGATCTGGATAAGACCTTTCCTCTGGACGTTCATCGCAAGGCGCTTGAGCTGGGCCTGCTGAATCTGGCTGTGCCGGAAGAGTTCGGCGGCGCGGGGTTGGGCGCGTTCGAAGTCGCGCTGGTGGCGGAGCAGTTTTGTCGAGGCTGTCTGGGGATTGGTGCCGCACTTTGTATCAACGCGCTGGCGCTGGAGCCGATTCTATTGGCCGGCAACGAAAGCCAGAAGCGTACTTATTTCTCCCGCTTGGTCGAGGGCGAGTTCGCCAGTTTTGCCCTGACCGAACCCTATGCGGGCTCCGATGTGGCTGCATTGCGCACCGTAGCGAAACGGGTTGAGGGCGGATATAAACTGTCGGGCAGCAAGGTCTGGATATCCAATGCGTCGCTGGCCAGCTTCCTGGTGGTGTTTGCCAAAACGGACCCGGATGCCGGCCACAAGGGCATCAGTGCCTTTATTGTTGAACGGGATTCATCGGGCCTGTCTGTAGGCGAACCGCTGAGCAAAATGGGCCAGCGGGCGGCGCCGACCTGTGAAGTGTTTTTTGATGATGTATTTGTGCCGGAAGCCAATCGGCTGGGGCAGGAGGGGGAAGGCTTCGCCATCGCCATGCGTACCTTCGATAAATCCCGCCCAATGGCGGCAGCGTTTGGCCTCGGCGTGACCCAACGTTGTCTGGATGAGGCGCTGGCTTATGCCACGGAGCGCAAGTCCATGGGCAAGCCGATCATTCAGCATCAGGCCATTGGCCATAAGCTGGCGGAGATGCGCATGAAGCTGGAAGCCTCGCGCCTTCTGACCTATCAGGCGGCGTGGCTGGCGGACCAAGGCTTGCCCAATACCGGCGAGTGCGCCATGGCCAAGGCCTTTGCCTGCGACTCGGCCATGTGGGCGGCGGCGGAAGCCCTGCAGGTGTTTGGTGGCATGGGATACAGCACCGAGTATCCGGTCGAGAAGCTGTTCCGGGATGCCAAGGTGCTGCAGATTTATGAAGGCACCAGCGAGATCCAGCGCAATATCATCGCGCGCGAGTTGGCCCGGGGCTGAGGCGCCGGCTGTTGTTTCACAATGCTGGGCTCAACGCACCTGATCGGTGGGTTGAGTCCGACGGAATTAATGTCAGGAACCTCCTCATGAACCAGAATGACCCAATCGTAATCGTTGCCGCCGCGCGCACGCCGCTGGGTGCCTTTCAGGGCGCCTTGTCCGGATTGACTGCACCTCAACTGGGAACTGTCGCGCTACAGGCAACCCTCCAACGTGGTGGTATAGATCCTGAGTTGGTCGATGAGGTGATCATGGGCTGCGTGCTAACCGCCGGACTCGGGCAGGCGCCGGCGCGCCAGGCTGCGCTGGGGGCGGGACTGCCGTACGGAACCGCCTGTTCCACCATCAGCAAGGTCTGTGGCTCGGGCATGAAAGCGGTGATGCTGGCCCATGATGCGCTGGCACTGGGCAATGGCCGGGTGATTCTGGCTGGCGGCATGGAGTCCATGAGCAATGCGCCGTACCTGCTGCCCAAGGCGCGCGGCGGCCTACGCCTGGGCCATGGCCAGATGCTGGACCACATGTTTCTCGATGGCTTGGAAGATGCCTATACGGCGGACACCAAAGGCCAACTGATGGGCCAGTTCGCCGAGCTCTGTGCCTCTGAATTCAAATTCAGCCGGGAAGATCAGGATGCCTTTGCCATCGAATCCACCATGCGGGCGCAAAAGGCGATCGAGCAGGGCGCTTTTGCCTGGGAAGTTGAGCCGGTGGTGGGCGAGGGGCGTAACCAGGCACTGGATCATGACGAGCAGCCGCCCAAGGCGCAATTGGATAAAATACCCAAGCTCAAGCCGGCCTTCCGCAAGGACGGTACCGTGACGGCGGCCAATGCCAGTTCCATTTCTGATGGGGCGGCCGCGCTGTTGATGATGCGCGCCTCGACCGCGGCTGAACTGGGGCTGAAGCCCGTGGCAAAACTGCTGGCCCACGCCACCCATGCCCAGGAGCCCAAGTGGTTCACCACGGCGCCGGAAGGGGCGGCGCGCAAGGTGCTGGCAAAGGTCGGCTGGCAGACCCAGGATGTGGACCTGTGGGAGATCAACGAGGCGTTTGCCGTGGTGACCATGGCCACCATGCAGGCCTTGGAGTTGCCCCATGAGCGGGTGAACGTGCATGGTGGAGCCTGTGCGCTGGGGCATCCCATTGGTGCGTCTGGCGCCCGCATTCTCGTGACCCTGCTGGGCGCCTTGCGGCAGAAGGGGTTGCAGCGTGGCGTCGCGACCTTGTGTATCGGCGGCGGCGAGGCGACGGCGGTTGCGATCGAGCTGATTTGATACACATCAACACGTCACGAACCGCCGTTTCCTATGATGCTCCTCATCGCCAACCGGCCAGCGCGGTGCACGCCTGGTCTTGGGACCGAGGAGCCGCCATGAACCTGCAACCGCCCGCCTTTCTCCAGAATCACCTCAAGAAACTGCCTGAGTTTGTGCTCAAACCGGCGGTGCTGGTGCCGTACGCGGTTCAGCAACAGCTATTGCAGGTCGCGCTTAACGATCTGTTCAAGGACCATCTGCGGGACGGGGAGCTGGATTTTCTGGCGGGTCGCTATCTGGCGGTGTCGGTGGATGACCTGGACTTGGGCTGGACCCTTACCCTGATCAGGGGGCATCTAAGTGTTGTCGCCCGCGATAGCCTGGCGGATGTGAGCATCCGTGCGCGGGCGCGGGATCTGTTGTTGCTGGCCAGCCGACAGGAGGATCCCGATACCTTGTTCTTCCAGCGTCGGCTGGTGATCGAAGGCGATACGGAGCTGGGGCTGCGGGTGAAGAACATCATGGACAGTGTGGACTGGGAGGCAATGCCGCGTCCGGTCCGCTCTTTGTTGGAGCGCGGCGCGGCCTATATCCAGCGCTTTGGCTGACCGACTGATGAAGATGTGCCCCTGATTGGCCAAGCGCGCCTGTGCTCAGCCCGCGGTCAGGCTTTGTTTATCCATGCCAGGCAGTCCGTGCCAATAGCCGTTGCACTCCGGGTTGCCGGGCATCAGATCATTTCTGAACGCAGCACCTGGTTCTCCGTTTCGTCCCTTGTGAAAGGCCTGGATCACGTCCTCCATGGCGGTGGATTGCGGGCTAAGCCGGATAATATCCACACCCATCGTCTTCATGTCGTCCAACTCGCCCAGCAGGTTGTAAGTTTCGCCCGACATGGTCTGGATGCCGTTGATGGTTAGAAAACTCTGGCCTTCCTGGCTGTTCATGGGCAGTCCGTCGGCGTACTTCTGACAGACGAACTGGCAGTTGTCCTTCGGCAGGTTATGAGCGCGAGCGGAGAAACAGCGGGCGGAATAGGCGAGGGGCAATTTGCCGAAGCTGAAGACCTCGGATTCCACTTGCTGCCGGAGGCCTGAAACCGCCACCTCGGACAGCAACGCCTGCAAGCTGGCGCGGGACAGCTCCACGGGCATGACCCAGCGCTTCAATCCCTTACGCGCCAACAGGTTCAGCGTCTGATGGTTGTAGATGTTGACGGCGGGGCCGGTGACGAACGGCAGGTTGCGCTCGGCCATCAGTTGCACGCCGGCCAGGTCGTTGGCTTCCACCAGGAACTCGCCGTTCTCGCAGAGCCGCTTGAGGGTGGCCAGCTCGGACTCCGCCTCGATCAGGGTGAGGGTGGAGAGCACGACCTCCTTCCCTTGCCGGTGGAGGTGACGGGCCAACTCGATCCAGTCCTCGGTGCGCAATGCGCGGCGTTTCGAGCACACCGTTTCGCCCAGATAAATGATATCCAGCGGCTGGCGGGCCATTTCCTCGTAGAAATCCAGCGTGGCCTGGCGTTCCCAGAAGAACAGGTTGGGGCCGAGGGATAGTCGCATTGGGGTCTACCTCTTAGAACGGAGTCGTGTCCGGGCCTATTGCCAAGGCCGGTGATAGGCGCCGAGGGTCGTTTGGGTGCCCTCGGACATGGTGTCGAGGGCGTTATACCAGGCAGGCCGTGGTGCAAAGTTCTGGGGCTGGCGGGCGAGGGCATCCAGCGCCTCGCGCCAAACCCGGGTCACCTTGGCGGTGTAGGCGGGGCTGCGTTGGCGGCCCTCCAGCTTGATGGCGCTGATGCCCGCGGCCTGGAGATCCGGGAGGATGTCCATGGTGTTGAGAC
>JAEZAA010000115.1 GCA_023430625.1 Pseudomonadota bacterium | reverse complement strand
ATGGGGCAGGCTTGATGAGCGAAGAAATCCTGATCAACGTAACCCCGGTCGAGACCCGGGTTGCCCTGGTCGAGAACGGGATGCTGCAGGAGGTCTACATTGAGCGCAGTCGTCGCCGCGGCCCGGTTGGCAATATCTACAAGGGCAAGGTGGTGCGGGTGCTGCCGGGCATGGAGGCGGCATTTGTCGATATTGGACTGGAACGAGCGGCTTTCATCCATGCATCGGATGTCTACACGCCCGGTGGTGTGACGCCAGAGGAGCGTAACGGCCATACGCCGCGCGTGGTGCCGGATATCAGCAGCCTGCTTTATGAAGGCCAGTCCCTGGTGGTTCAGGTGACCAAGGACCCCATCGGCACCAAGGGCGCTCGCCTGACCACGCACCTGTCGATCCCGTCGCGCTACCTGGTTTACATGCCTGGCACGCTGCATATTGGCATCTCGCAACGTATCGAGGACGAAGGTGAGCGGGAGCGCCTGCGCGGTCTGGTGCAGCAGGCGGTGGAACAGAGCAGCGAGGGGCCGCAGGGCGGTTACATCATTCGAACGGCGGCGGAAGGCTGTCAGGCCGAAGATCTGGTGCAGGATATCCATTTTCTGCAGCGACTCTGGCTGTCGGTGTCGGAACGGATCCAGCAGGCGGCCACCCCCTCGATCATCTATGAAGACCTGCCGCTCTATATCCGCACGGTGCGCGACCTGGTGCGGCCACAGACGGAAAAGATCCGGATCGACTCGCGGGAAAGCTTTCAGAAAGTGGCCCGCTTCATCGATGAGTTCATGGCCGAGGTCAAATCCAAGCTTGAGTATTATCCAGGCGAGCGCCCGGTATTCGATCTCTATGGTGTCGAGGACGAGCTGCAGCGCGCGCTGAGCCGCAAGGTGCAGTTGAAGTCTGGCGGTTATCTGATCATCGATCAGACCGAGGCGATGACCACCATCGACGTCAACACCGGGGCTTTTGTGGGACACCGGAACCTTGAGGAAACCATCTTCAAGACCAACCTGGAAGCAGCGCGGGCAATTTCCCGGCAGCTGCGGCTGCGCAACCTGGGCGGAATCATCATCATCGATTTCATCGACATGGAAGACCCGGATCATCAACGGCAGGTCATCCGCATGCTGGAGAAGATGCTGGAGCGGGATCACGCCAAGACCAAGATCAGCTGTGTGTCCGAGCTCGGGTTGGTGGAAATGACCCGCAAGCGCACCACCGAAAGCCTGGGGCAGATGCTCTGTGAACCCTGCAAGGTCTGTGATGGCCGTGGCACCGTGAAAACGGCGGACACGGTATGCTATGAGATCTTCCGGGAAATTCTGCGGATCAACCGCGCCTACGATGCAAACAGCTATCTGGTGCTGGCCTCACAGGCCATTGTCGACGTGCTGCTGGACGAGGAGTCTGACAGCGTCGCCGATCTGGAAACCTTTATTGGCAAGAACATCAAGTTTCAGGTGGAAGTGATGTACAGCCAAGAGCAATATGACGTTGTGTTGCTGTGATGCGGGGTGGCGCGCCACTCCAGGTGCACGGATCATGGCTGCGGACCGAAACTGCACAAACAGGCGATAGTGAAGCTGTGTAATGACGTGGCGGCAGAGGCTCCTTAAACTCTCCAACAGTGTCTGGCTGATTGCGGTCAGTCTTTTGCTGTTGCTGGCGGTTTATGTGGCCGTGGGGCGTAACCTGATCCCCTGGGTGTCCGTCTATAGTGATGACATTGAAGCCTACCTTGAGGAAACCCTGGGCGTTCCCGTGGAGATCGGTGCCTTGCGCGGTTCCTGGGACGGCTTTGACCCGGTGCTCCGTATTCAGGATGTGCGGTTGCGGCCGCCGATGCGCCAGCTTGATGATCCGGTCGCGTTCAGCCTGCGGGAGTTTCGCCTGCGCTTGAACGTGTGGGCATCCCTGCGTCGGCAGAAGCTCATTTTCGACGACGTCTATGCCGTTGGCATCCAGGCGTGGCTCAAGCAATCCACCGATGGCCGCTGGGGCGTGCAAGGTGTGAGCCTGGACAGTTCCGAGTCCGGCGCGGACTGGGAGCAGTTGCGGAGCTATCTGGATCAACCCAATGTCAGCGTTGCCGAAGTCAGCCTGACGCTGGAGAACAGCGAGGGTGAGCGCAGTCTCTGGCATCTGCCCCGGGTTCATATGAAAGATCTGGGGGCCGGCTACGAGGCGAGCGGTAGCCTGCTGCAGCCGGGCGCGGAAGAGCGTTTTCTACAATTTTCCCTGCAAGGCCAGGGCAATCCCTTCCAAGGGGATTTCACCGGCCTGATCTACGCCGACTGGCGTTCGGGTCCATTTCTGGATCCCTTTCTTCATGCCTACCGCATCGCTGACGTGCGTATTTCCCATGTGGATGCCAGGGGGCAAACCTGGTTTGCCTTCGCTGCCGGAACCTTGCGGCAAGCCACCGGGCACCTGCAGCTGGACACGTTGCAGTGGGAAAACGACCACCTTTCCATTGCTCCCGTCGAGGATCTCAACGTTCGCTTTCGTGTCCAGCTTGGCCAAGCAGGCTGGCAATTGTGGGCGGATCAGCTGGAATTCAATTGGCGGGAGCGGCGCTGGAAGCCGTCGGCCCTGACGGCGGTTGACCGGGCATCGCCCGATGAGCCAACCCGGCGGGAGTTCTATGCCCAGGTGGATCGCTTGCCGGTGGGGTTGCTCTCGGAATTGGCGCAAGCGACACATCTGTTACCGGTCATCGGTGTGGATGAGCTTTCCGGACGCAAGCCCCGTGGGGAGCTGCGCAACCTTGCGCTGCGGGTGCCCTTGACGGAGGGCGCCGATCAACTGTTCGAACTGCGGGCCAATTTGCACGATGTTGACGTGCGGGCCTATTGGGCGGCGCCGGGCGTGACGGGGCTGGATGGTTATCTGGCGCTGGATCAGCGCCAGGGACGTGTAGAGTTCAAGGCCGACGATTTCGGCCTGGTGTTTCCTGAGCTATACGAGCAGGGCTGGCAGTTCCAGCAAGGCGAGGGCTTGGTGACCTGGCAGATACTGGACAGCGCCACCGAAGTGGAAGGGCGTGGGCTGCAGGTGCAATTGCCGGATGACCAGGGCGAACTGAGGGGCAGTTTTCACCTGCTGCTGGCGGATAAGAGCGTTGAGCCGCTGAAGGAAGATCATTTTGCGCTCTCCATTGGTGTGCGTGATGTCGATGCGCGCCAGGCAAAAGCCTTCGTACCCTGCAAGATCGTCAGTGGCGCGATCTGTGACTGGGTGCGCGACAACGTCCGGGGCGGGAAAATCAGGGAAGGTTCCTACCTCTATAACGGCTCCGTTGAATCAGACGCGAGCCCGGAAAGCTACGCCTCCCGCCTGTTCCTGAAGATCGATGAGGGCACCCTGGCCTTTCATCAGGACTGGCCGCTGGCCGAGCAGGTTAGCGCGACCTTGTTGCTGGATGGGTCGGCGCTGGATGTGGCCGTACATCAGGCCCTGGTTGCAGAAACCTCGGTGCGTGACGCCCGGGTCTGGATTCCGCCGCTGCCCGAGGGCGAGCCGAATGGTGACAGCACCGATGGGCATGGTGAGGCTGCACCACAAGATGTGCATGTGTCGCTGGCAACTCAGCTGTCGGAAGAGCGGGTGGACTATTGGCTGCGACGGTCGCCGCTACGGGATCAGATCGGCAGTTGGATGCAGGACTGGACGCTCAAGGGCCAGTATGAGACCGAAGTGAATCTCCAAGTTCCTTTGACGGAGCGCCCCTTGCAGGCACAGGTCAAGGTATCGACCAAGGATGGGGCCCTGACGATCCCCAGCGCGCCGGTTACCCTGAATCGGCTTCGCGGCAGCCTGCTGTATGATTCGGCTCTGGGCCTATCCGCCAAGGGCGTGCGTGCCGAGCATCTAGGGCGTCCTCTGACACTAACGGTGCGCAGCCCGGTCTGGCATACCTCCGATACGGAAAAAGGCGCCCATAAGACGGTGCAGGTACAAGCCAATGGCAGCATTGCGCTGCAGGATCTGTATGATTGGCGGCAGATGAACCCCGTGCCGGGGCTGGAAGGGGTTGCCAGCTACCAGGCCTCGTTGCTGATCGATACGGATGCCACGGGCACCCGCACCACCCTGGACCTGGCCAGCGAACTCAGTGGTATTCGCAGTGAGTGGCCGGATCCTTTGCGCAAAGATGCCCAGGAAAAGATTCCTTTACGCTATATCCATCAATTCCAGGCCGATGCTGCTTCGCAGGCACAGTTTGCGCTTGGGGACTTTCTCAAGGGCAAGCTCTGGTTTGACGGAGGGACATACCAGCGGGGCGTATTGGCATTTAACGAAAAGAATCTCGACTCCGATTTTTCCGGTACGCTCATTCGTGGACAACTGGCCCGTGCCGATGCGGATGCCTGGAAGAGCTTTATCGACAAGGCATTAGCAGCGTCCTCCGCCGCCCCTGCTTCCTCGACTGCACCCGCTTCCTCGACCATAGCGGTTGAGCCCGCTAAGCCGACGCCGCCTGCCGATCCGGCCGTCGCTTCGGCTGAGCCCGATGACCAGGCCCCCGATCTTCGACTGGATCTAGGGATTGGTCAGTTGCGTCTGTTAGAGCGGGATCTGGATCAGGTTCGCTTCGTCATGGATCGCGAGGATGCAGGCTGGCGCATCTCTTTGCGCAACCAAAGCCAGATTGCCGGCACGCTGGTGGTGCCGGATCGTGCTGATGCACCGCTGCTGGCGCGTTTCGACTACCTGCGGTTGCCGGCCGGGTCCGAGAAATCATCTGCCTCGTCCATGTCACCAGCAATGGTTCCCGTACTGGATCTGGCAATTCATTCATTGATGGTGGGTGAGCAGGATTATGGGGCCTGGTCGTTCATCACCGAACGCCGCACGGATGGCGTTATCTTCAAGAACATCGACGGGCAGATCGCCGATGCCAAAATAGCCGGACGCTTGAGCTGGTTACAGGATCCTGATCATGGCCAGCAGACAACCATCCTGACGGGGACGTTGAACGGCGGCTCGATTGAAACCTTGCTGGAGAAGTGGGGCAAGGCGTCGTCTGTCACCAGCAAGCGCATGGAGTTCGATGTGGGGTTGGTCTGGCCGGCCGCACCCATGGCATTCGAAGTGGCCAAAGCCTCCGGCAGCGTCGCCCTGAAACTGGAGAATGGTGTGTTTCGGGAGACCAGTCGCTCCGCCGACGCCGTACGGATTTTCGGTGTGCTGAATTTGGAGTCGGTGATGCGGCGTCTGCGTCTGGATTTCTCCGATCTGTATGGCAAAGGGCTGAGTTATGACGTGCTCGAGGGCAAGGCCTCCCTGAGCTACGGCGTGGTGGATTTCGAACAGCCACTGGCGATCAAAGGCCCGTCGAGCGCCTATAAGATTACCGGCCAGGCCGACCTGAACGAGGAGCGGCTGGACATGGAGATGGTGGCTATTTTGCCCGTGACCAAGAACCTGCCGCTCGCGGCTGTTTTGGTTGGCGCGCCGCAAGTGGGAGGCGCGCTTTTCCTGATTGATCGCTTGCTCGGCGATCCGCTCAGCCGTTTAACCAGCGTCACTTATCGACTCAACGGAACCTTCGATGCCCCGTCCGTTGAAGTCAAAAACGTTTTCGATACCGGATCCGACCCCAAGGTCTCCGATCGCCGTTAACGGACGGTCTCGGGTCGGGGGCGGATATTGTTGCAGGAGTTCGCGATGGTCCAGGTTGCAGCGATCCAAATGGTCAGTGGTCGGGAGCTGGGCGCTAATCTGGCGCAGGCCGGGGAGCTGATTGCCCAGGCCGCTGCGGCAGGCGCCCAACTGGCGGTCTTGCCCGAGAATTTCGCGCTGTTCGATACCCACCAGATGGTGACGGCCGGGCGTGAGGAGGCGAGCCACCACCCGGTTCGCAATTTTCTCTGCGAGCAGGCGGCGCGCCATGGGATCTGGCTGGTTGGGGGTTCCACACCCTACGCCATACGGCCGGATGGCAGCGGGATTGACCAGCGGGTGCGCTCCACCTGCTGGGTGGTGGCGGACGATGGAAGCATCGCCGGGCGCTACGATAAGATCCACCTGTTTGACGTGGAGGTGGCGGACCGTCAGGGCCAATATCAGGAGTCGCGGACATTCGAGCCAGGGGAAAGTCTACTGGTGGTGCCGACCCCCTGGGGACGTTTGGGCGTGGCAATCTGCTACGACCTGCGCTTTCCGGAGCTGTTCCGGGCGCTTCAGTTGCAGGGGGTGGATATGGTCGCGCTGCCGGCGGCCTTCACTCAGGTGACGGGGGCGGCTCATTGGCATGTGCTGTTGCGGGCGCGGGCCATCGAAAACCAGTGCTTCCTGATCGCCGCAGGGCAGGGTGGGCAACATACGGCTTCGCGTGAAACCTATGGCCACTCTCTGGTAATCGATCCTTGGGGTGAGATCCTGGCCGAACATGAGCGGGAGGCAGGGCTTGCGGTCGCCAGGCTGGATTTCGAGCGCCTGGCGGACGTACGCCGACGGATGCCGGTTGCGCAACATCGCCGGCTGGTCTAGCCGGCGTCATTGTTGAGATAGGGGCTCGATCCGCGCCTCCATCTCAGGGCTAGGCGCGGTTCTGTTCCTGACACTCCCGAAGGTATTGGAACAGCTTCTTGCTGTGGCCGCGGTTCTTCTGTTCCTGTACATCCTTGATGGCGTTGCGGATCAGCTGGCGCAGATGCTGATGGTCGCCTTGCGGATTCTGGTTCAGGTATTCGGTGAGAGCCTCTGAACCGCCATTGATCAAGCGGTCGCGCCAGTTCTCCAGTTCATGGAATTTCTTGGCGTGTACCAGGCTGCTGCTGTCGAACTCATCCAGCACCTGCTGAATGGCATCGGCGTCTTCCGCCCGCATGAGCTTGCCGATACGCTGCATATGGCGGCGTATCGCTTCGTTCTGTTTAATGCGGTGGGATTCCGCAATGGCGGCGGCGAGGGTCTCGCTCATGGGGACCTTTGCCAACTGATCCGGCTTGAGCTGGGTCAGGCGCCGGCCCATGTCCTGGAGCGCGTGCATCTCCCGCTTGAGCTGGGATTTGCTCTTCGGGAGTTCCTCGCCGTCGTCCAGGTGATCAAATTCGTTGTCTTGCATCGTTAAATCCATCGGGAGTCCGGGCGCAGTGTACGCGATTGCCCAGGAAAACTCGACTTCGAGTGGAATGCGGTTACTCGCCCTCGTCGAACTTGTTGTCGATCAGCGCGCACACGGCGTCGACCGCCTCCTGCTCGTCAGGCCCTTCGGCGATCACCTCCACTTCCGTGCCCTTGCTGGCCGCCAGCAGCATGACCGACATGATGCTTTTGCCATCGACTTCCCGTTCGCCTTTTCTGATCTTCAGACTGCTTTGGAAAGGCGTGGAGGTTGCCACCAGTTTCGCGGCGGCCCGGGCATGAAGACCCAGCTTGTTGATGATCATGATGGTTCGTCTAATCATTCGTTAGCAGCCGTCTGGGTTGGGTCTGGCAACTCTTTATGCCGGACTTGTACGTTGTTGTAGGACTTCGAGAAGTGCGCGCCCAGGCGCTCACTGATGTAGACGGAACGGTGCTGTCCGCCGGTGCAGCCGATGCTGATGGTCATATAGCTGCGGTTGTTCTGGCGAAAGCGGGGGAGCCAGGTTTCCAGGTAGCGGATGATATCCTGCACCATTTCCTCGGTTTCCGGATGCTTGGCGAGAAACTCGATGACCGGCTGCTCCTGTCCGGTAAAGCGTCGCAGAGCCAGGTCCCAGTGGGGATTAGGCAGGCAGCGCACATCGAAGACCATGTCCGCGTCCATGGGTACCCCATGCTTGAACCCGAACGACTGGAACAGCAGCGCCAGGTCCTGGCCGCTGTGGCCCACCACGCGCAGTTTGATCTGGTCGCGCAGCTGGTACATGGTCATTTCGCTGGTGTCGAGGTACAGGTCGGCCAACGACCTAATTGGCTCCAGCAGGATACGTTCCTGATTGATGGCTTCCTTCAGGCTGAGCTTGTCGTTGCTGAGGGGGTGCTTGCGCCGGGTGGCGTGAAAGCGCTTGAGCAGCGTCTGGTTCACCGCGTCGAGATAAATGATCTCCAGGTCGATGGGCATGGCCTTGAGCTTGGCATGCATCGCCGCAAAGTCATGCAGTTCGCGGGATAAGTTGCGGCCGTCGATACTGACCGCGATCCGGTTCAGCCGGCCTTGTTCCGCCAGGGCTTCCTCGGTCAGGGGAAAGAGCAGGCCAATGGGCAGGTTGTCGATGCAGTAGAAACCGACATCTTCAAGCACCTGAAGCGCCGTACTCTTGCCGGAGCCAGAACGGCCGCTGACAATGATGAGCTTCATAGGATGATTGCCTGTATCCGCTGTTAGCGATCCCAGTTGCGTAGGATCCGAGTCACTCAGTGTGGTTCGAACAGAAAAGTCACCTCAGGTGGGGACTTTCCTGCCCGAGGCCAGTTCATACAATTCATCGTTACTGCGACAGGCGCGAAGCTTTTCGCAGTAGGCTCGATCATTGAATTTTTCCGCCAGTTGGCTGAGCAGGTCCAGGTGCTCGCTGGTTGCCTCCTGGGGCACAATTAAGACGAACAACAAGTCGACCGGCTCATTGTCGATGGCATCGAAGGGGATCTTCTGTTCCAGTGTAATCAACGCGCCGATCACCCGGTCGCAGTTTTCCAGGCGACAGTGGGGGATCGCGATACCCTGGCCGATCCCCGTGCTGCCCAAGCGCTCCCGGCATACCAGATTGTTGAAAATGGCATTTTCGTCCAGAAACGGATAATGCTCCGCGACCAACTTGGCGATGGTCTCGAGAATGCGCTTTTTGCTGCCTCCCGGCACACCACAACGGGTGAGCGCGGGAGACAGGATTGACTGCAGCGAAATGGACGTGTCAGTCATGGCGGTTATCGAGACGTGTTCCCGTGCGAACGATCAACAGTCTTTTCCTTGTGCTTGAGAATCTGCCGGTCCAGTTTGTCCGACAGAGTATCAATGGCGGCATACATGTCCGTCTGTTCGGCGCTGGCATGCAGGTCTGCGCCACTTACATGAATGGTTGCCTCGGCAATCTGCCGCTGCTTCTCCACGGTCAGAACGACTTGGGCGCTGCCAATGCCATCGAAGTGCCGTTCCAGTTTTTGAAAGCGGGTCGTGACATAACTCTTCAGGGCGTCCGTTAACTCGACTTGGTGACCGCTGATTGTAAGCTGCATAAGATGCTCCTGTGCCTTGTTTCATCGACTGCCCGACACCGACCCGCAAGAGGGCTCGCGAGAGTACCGGCAGTGCCTGCATGGTAACACAACACTCCGTGTGATCATTGATCCAGGTCCAGTAACCTGTCACTGACTGACCGGATAAGGTCAGGTGACAGCACTGCACCGGATCTCCTCTTACACCAGTCTCTTGCGCTCGTTGGAGGGTGGAATCGCCATGGCCTCGCGATACTTGGCAATGGTTCGACGTGCCACCTGGATGCCTTGGTCGGCGAGTACCGACGCGATCTTGCTGTCGCTCAAAGGCTTTTTCGGCGATTCCGCCGCAACCAGTTTCTTGATAATAGCCCGAATTGCGGTGGAAGAGCATTCCCCGCCCGCGTCGGTGCTGACGTGGCTGGAGAAAAAATACTTCAGTTCAAAGATTCCGCGGGGCGTATGCATGTACTTTTGGGTTGTGACCCGGGAAATCGTGGACTCGTGCATCTCAACAGCTTCCGCGATGTCATGCAGAACCAGTGGCTTCATGGCCTCTTCACCGATCTCCAGAAAACCCTGCTGGTGCTCCACGATTTTGGTTGCGACCTTGAGCAGCGTTTCGTTTCGGCTTTGCAGGCTCTTGATAAACCAGCGGGCTTCCTGCAAATGGTCTCGCAAATAGGTGTTGTCGGCGCTGTTGTCGGCGCGGCGTACCAGTGAGGCGTAGCTTGGATTCACCCGCAGGCGTGGTGCCACTTCCGGGTTCAGCTCCACCTTCCAGCGCCCGCTCTCTTTCTTGACGATAACGTCGGGTACGACGTATTCGGGCTTGCTGTCGGCAACACTGGAGCCGGGCTTGGGATTGAGGTTCTGAATCAGCTTGATCACCTGGCGCAACTCGTCTTCACGCAGGCGACTGCGCCGCATCAGTTGCGGGTAGTCACGGTTGCCCAGTAAGTTGAGATAGTGGCTGACCAGCAGCTTGGCCTGGGGCAGCCAGGGCGTGTCCGGGGTCAACTGATTCAGCTGAAGGAGCAGGCATTCCTGGAGGTCGCGTGCAGCCACGCCAGGTGGATCGAATTGCTGGATGCGCTTGAGTACCGCAACCACCTCGTCCATCTCGATTTCGTCGCTGTGGTTCTCGACCAGACCGCTATGGATTTCTTCCAGCGGAGTCGACAGATAACCATCCGGATTCACTGAATCGATCAGCGCCATGGCAATGATGCGATCCGTGTCGGTCATGGGCGTGAGGTTCAGCTGCCAGTGCAAGTGATCCTGCAGGCTTTCGCCAGCGGAATTGCGCGACTCGAAATCATAATCGTCGTCGGGGCTGGCGCTACCGGACGAGCTGGAGCCCTGGTAAATATCGTCCCAGGCTGTGTCCACGGGCAGGTCGTTGGGAATGGATTCCGACCAGTTGTCTTCCGCTGTGCTGTCGCCGGAGTCATTGGCGTAGGAGTCGAGCGACCGGTCATTCTCACTTTCGAGGCGATGCTCCCGCTCTGGCTTGAGTTCGCCATTGGGCGCGGAGGTCGGGTCGTAGTCGTTATCCAGCGAGTAATCATGGTTCAGGGCATAATCGGGCTCGCTGTCGTCATCCGTGGCTTCCAGCATCGGGTTGTTTTCCAATGCTTGTTGAATTTCCTGCTGTAGATCCAGAGTCGACAGCTGCAATAAGCGAATGGCTTGCTGCAGTTGAGGGGTCATCGTCAACTGCTGGCCCATTTTTAGCTGCAGAGATGTCTTCATAACCATGGAGCGTCTAACACCCGGTGTAATGCCTCTTTAAAGGAACCGTTTTGCGATGGTTTCTTCCGTTAATCTTAGTTTAAACGACGTTAATGCAAAACTCGCTCCACTCCAAAAGAAAGTTTTTGCGCTGCTTTGCATTTCAACTCTCTCGCTAACGAGCATTTTCACTACAAGCCGCTTCCTACGGCGACCCGCAAGGTGAGGGGCTGCTAGAGTCGGAATTGGTCTCCCAAATACACCTTGCGGACTTTTTCGTTGTTCAGGATGTCCGCAGGCGATCCTTCCGCGATGATCCGGCCTTCGCTAACGATATAGGCTTTCTCACAAATGTCCAAGGTCTCGCGCACATTGTGGTCGGTGATCAGCACGCCAATGCCCCGACTCTTGAGATGCTCGATGATCTGCTTGATATCACTGACGGAAATGGGATCAACGCCGGCAAAGGGCTCATCGAGCAGGACGAACTCGGGTTCCATGGCCAGGGCGCGCGCAATCTCGACACGTCGCCGCTCGCCGCCGGACAGGCTCATCCCCAGGCTGTCGCGGATGTGGGTGATGTGAAACTCCTGTAGTAGTTCTTCCATTTTCTGCCGGCGAGCCTCCTTGCTCAGCTCGCGCCGGGTCTCCAGGATCGCCATGAGGTTATCGGCAACGCTCAATTTGCGGAACACCGATGCTTCCTGGGGCAGGTAGCCAAGCCCGCGCCGCGCCCGTCCATGCATGGGAAGGGCTGTGACGTCCTCACCATCCATGCTGATGGACCCGGCATCGGCCGCAACCAGGCCGACGATCATGTAGAAACAGGTGGTTTTGCCCGCACCGTTTGGACCCAGTAATCCAACGATTTCACCACTCTCGATACTGAGGGAGACATCACGAACGACCGTGCGCTTCTTGTAGCTTTTGGCCAGGTTTCTGGCTTGCAGAATGCTCATTGGGGGGAGGCCCCCTGTTGCGGGGCGTTGGCGCCCTTGGCGCGCGGCTGAATGATCATTTCGACGCGACCTGAGGAGCCGCCGTTCTTGTCGGCAGAGGCTGTCACCCGGCGATTCTGGGTGTCGTAACGGATCAGGTCACCCTGGAAGGAGTTTTGGTTCTGCTCCAGCCGCGCCCGGCGAACGAGCTGGAGGATTTCGTCTGCCTGGGTGTAGATGATGGTGTCGGCATAGGCTTCGGTCTTGGGCGCCGTTTCGTTTTCCTGATCGGTGTAATGCGCCTGATTGCCGGTGGCGACAATTTTGGTGATCCCCTGCTCGTTACGGTGCACCACCACCTTGTCGGCCTGCAGCCTGGTCAGTCCCTGGGTGACAACAACATCGCCGATGTAGGTTGCTCGACCCTGCGCATCGTCGAGTTCCGCCTGATCGGCGGCAATATGAATTGGCTGATCCTGGTTCTGCCCAATCGCCAGGACTGGATTGAAGGGCATCCATCCCAGCACGGCGGCCAAGGCTAGTACACTTGCTGTGGCGAAGGTTGGCAGGCGCCGTGTGGCCGGGAGGGCGAGGGCGCGCTGGCGAGCCTTATGGGGCGGCTGGATCATAGGTACTCCTCACTTGGGATTTCAGGATCATGCGCTTTTCATCCACGTACGCATCCAGTCCGACCGCTGTGGTCTGTCCCTGGGAGCTTGCAATGTTAACGGGCTGATCAGTGGTAATAAAGCCGGTCCGGTTATCCAGCGTCAGGGTTTCGGTCGTCATGGTCAGCGCTGGCTGATCCTCGGTCGGCAGGGTTTGGATCCGCACATTTTCACGTAATTGGACGACGTCGGTATCCAGGGCGAGTACGCCTTTCTGGGCGTTAATCTGCCAGGGGCGGCCGTCTTTCTGGAGAACGTCGACCTGGGGGCTGTCCAAGTGTCCCGTGTTGTCGCGGGGATAATGGACGGCGCGCGAGGATGTGAGCACGCTAGCGAGCTGGCCGTCGGCATTGAAGGTGCGATAGCGGCCGGCCACGACAAAGGCGTCCGGCGAGTCGGCGTCCTCCGGCTCGGTCGCGGGCGTCAGCAGTGGGCTGTCTTCGCGCCAATACCAGAGTGCTGCCGCTGCGAACAGCACCAGAAGCACCAGGAACAGCGTGCGGTTGTCGCGCAGGCGGCTTAATGCGGGCATGGCATCCTCGCGACGGTCGATGAGAGGCGGAGAAAATTCATAATGCCGGCAGATACTCGTCAAGAACGGATGCGAGCAGGCCCTGGGCATCGAGGATGAGGTCACAAGCCTCGCGCACAGCACCCATGCCACCGGGAGCCCGGCTGCACCAATCGGCATGTTGACGGACCAGCCAATAACCATTGGGCACCGTCATGCCCAGTCCGGCGGCGCGGATGGCCGGCAGATCCGGCAGGTCATCGCCCATATAGGCCGCCTGCGACAGGGAGAGCCCCAGCGGGTCCAGCACTTCGTGCAGAGCGGTGAGCTTGTCCTCGCGCCCTTGGATCAGATGGCGTACCTGCAGATCGCCGGCACGCTTGGCCACCAAGGGTGAGTTGCGGCCGGTGATGATAGCGACGTCGATGCCGTGACGTTGCAGCAGTTTGATTCCATGACCATCCAGCGTAGAGAAGGTCTTCAACTCATCGCCCTGGGCGGAAAAATACAGGCGCCCATCGCTGAGCACGCCATCGACGTCCAGTGCCAGCAGCTTGATCGAGCGGGCTTTGGCAATAACCTCTGGAGATGTCGGTTCGGGAAGTATGCTCATACCACACCCGCCCGCAGCAGATCATGCATATTCAGGGCGCCCACCACTCGATTGTTGCTGTCGGTGACGACGAGCCCGTTGATCTTGTGTTCTTCCATGATGTTCAAGGCTTCGGCCGCCAGCATGTCTTGATGCACCGTGCGGCAGTTTCGGGTCATCACCTCGTTGACGCCAGCGCTGCGTACGTCCAGATCCCTGTCCAGGGCGCGGCGCAGGTCGCCATCGGTGAACAGGCCTTTCAAGACGCCTTGTTGGTCTACGACGGTGGTCATGCCCAGGCCCTTGCGTGACATTTCCAGCAAGGCTTCGCGCAGCAGCGTGCCTTCAGTCACGGCGGGAATGCGTTCACCCGCATGCATGACATCGCTGACTTTGAGCAGCAGGCGGCGGCCGAGCGTGCCGCCCGGGTGGGAAAAGGCGAAGTCCTCGGCGCTGAAGCCGCGGGCTTCCAGCAGTGCCACGGCCAGGGCGTCGCCCATGACCAGGGTGGCGGTGGTGCTGGAGGTTGGCGCCAATCCAAGGGGGCAAGCTTCGGTCTCAACGCTGACGTCCAGGTTCACGTCGGCCTCGCGCGCCAATACCGACTGGGGAACGCCGGTCATGCTGATGAGCGGCGCCCCCATGCGCTTGATCAGGGGCAAAATGGTAATGACTTCCGCGGTATTGCCGGAGTTGGAAATGGCCAGTACCACGTCCTGACTGGTGATCATGCCCAGGTCGCCATGACTGGCTTCACCAGGATGAACAAAGAACGAAGGGGTGCCGGTGCTGGCCAGGGTCGCGGCAATCTTGCTGCCGATATGGCCGGACTTACCCATGCCGGTCACCACCACGCGCCCAGTACAGGCGAGGATGATGTCGCAGGCTTTGACGAAACTGGCGTCGATACGCTCCAACAGACGAGCGATGGCATCGTGCTCGATTTGGATGGCGCGCTGGGCGGACTGGATCAAATCGTGTGGGTTATTCATGAGAACTCGGATACCTGGTTGGGTATTGGCCTAAGGCGATGCGGAGGCGCGGAGGCCTGGCGTCTGGTCGCTGACGTCGAGATGGTGAGCGTACCAGTATAGTCGGATGCTGATGACGAAGAATCCGCCGCTGCCAGCGGAACAGGCGACCTTTGTGCCGCATTATATAAACAAAGGCGGAAAGATATAAACAAAGGTGGACGCCAACGGAGAAGCCGCAATGCGGTGACAGCCGGGGGTGGGGCTGGTTGGGGCAAAAAATTTGGCCTTGCGCCACCGGCTGGTATAGGGTGGCTGTCCGCGCTGGTTGTTTCTCGCCAGTGAGTTGACTATTACATCGCAACGGCGTTAGCGATTACAATTGTCGACCCGGCCAGTGGCGGATGCACGGCGGAGTTGTTCAGGGCAAGACATGCAAAACCAGTTAGATCAGTACGTCCAGATCCGTGGCCTGAGTTTTTCTCGGGGCGAGCGGTTGATTTTCGACAACGTCGATATCGATATTCCCCGCGGCAAGGTCACCACCATCATGGGACCCAGCGGCACGGGCAAGACCACCCTGCTTAAATTGATCGGCGGACAGCTGCGACCGGATAGCGGTCATATTCTGGTCGAAGGGCAGGACATCACCCGGGTCAGCCGGCGCGAGCTTTATGAAATGCGCGAGCGCATGGGCATGTTGTTTCAGAGCGGTGCACTCTTCTCCGACCTGTCTGTGTTTGAAAACGTGGCCTTTCCGCTTCGCGTCCATACCCGCCTGCCAGAAGACATGATCCGTGACATGGTGCTGATGAAGCTCAATGCCGTGGGGCTGCGCGGTGCCCGTGATTTGATGCCGAGCGAGCTGTCCGGCGGCATGACACGCCGCGTTGCGTTGGCCCGGACCATTGCGCTGGACCCGCAAATGGTCATGTATGATGAGCCTTTTACCGGTCAGGATCCCATCGCCATGGGCGTGGTGGTGAAACTCATCCGGCTTTTGAACGATGCCCTGGGGCTCACCAGCGTCTTGGTGTCCCACGATGTACAAGAGGCCATCGGTATCTCCGACCATCTCTGCATCATCGCCGACGGTAAGGTCATGGGGCAGGGCACTCCGGATGACCTGAAACGGGAAGGATCGGATTTCGTGAAGCAGTTTTTATACGGATTGCCGGATGGCCCGGTGCCGTTCCATTATCCCGCGGTGGACTTCGGTGAGGATTTATTGGCGGCTGGCTCGTCCTCTGGAAACGGGGCTCGTGGTGGACGTGTAAAAGGAGGACGCCATGCTTGATGCCTTGCAACGGCTGGGGCGGTCCAGTCTGACCACGGTCGCCACACTGGGGCGTGCCGTCATTTTTTTCGTAAGCAGCCTGTTCGTGGTGCCCAGTTGGCGCGGCATGCCCTTACTGGTTCGCCAGCTGTACAGCGTTGGCGTGTTGTCGTTGCCGATTATCGTGGTGTCCGGTCTGTTTATCGGCATGGTGCTGGGTCTGCAAGGCTATAGCATTCTAGTGGATTACGGCTCGGAGCAGGCCATTGGCCAGATGATTGCGCTGACCCTGGTGCGCGAGCTGGGGCCGGTGGTGACAGCGCTGCTGTTTGCGGGTCGGGCGGGTTCGGCACTGACCGCCGAGATTGGCCTGATGAAGGCAACCGAACAGTTGTCGAGCATGGAGATGATCGGCGTCGACCCGCTGCGCCGGATCGTGGCGCCGCGCTTGCTTGCCGGCTTTATCGCGATGCCTCTGTTGGCCCTGATTTTTAGTGCCGTTGGTATCTGGGGCGGCATGGTGGTCGGGGTGGAATGGCTCGGTGTTTATGAAGGCTCGTTCTGGAACAGCATGCAGGCTTCCGTTGATTTTCGCGAAGATGTGCTCAATGGTATGATCAAAAGCGTCGTTTTTGGCTTAGTTTGTACCTGGATTGCTGTGTTTCAGGGGTATGACTTGATTCCCACCTCGGAAGGGATCAGCAATGCGACCACGAAAACGGTGGTCATTTCATCTCTTGCCGTACTTGGGCTGGACTTCATTCTTACCGCTGTCATGTTTGGAGACTTTTGATGCGTGTGCGAACCATGGAAATCTCGGTCGGTGTGTTTCTCATTGCCGGGATTCTGGCATTGGTGATGCTAGCCCTTAAGGTGAGCGGCCTGTCTTTGACGCCAACCCAGCCCACTTACAAGCTTTATGCGCAATTCAAGGACCTGGGCGGATTGTCGGTGCGGGGACGGGTGTCCATCGCTGGCGTGACCATCGGCCGGGTCAGCAACATCACGCTGGACTCGAAATCCATGTTGGCTCTGGTTGAGATGGAGATCAACAAGGATGTGGATACGCTGAGTCGCGACAGCATCGCGTCTATCCGGACCGAAGGGCTGTTGGGAGAAAAGTACATTGATATCAGCGTGGGTGGCGACCCGGACAGCCTGGCCGATGGCGATACGATTTTCGACACCCAGGAGGCAATGTCCCTGGAGAAGCTGGTGAGTACCTTCGCCTCGTCCCAGCTTAAATAACGGGCGGGGTGATGTGGTAAGTCCGGATGAACTATTTCGGGCTTATACGCTCTAGTGTGTAGTGATTGATAAAAAAGGCGAACGAGCGATGCAAAGATTATGGAAGTTGGCGGTCATGCTGATGCTGGTGTGGATGCCCACTGCCTGGGCGACCACGGCGAATGAACTGGCCACCCTGGTCCAGAACAACTCGGAGCAGTTGATCACGCGCTTCAAGGCCGAGAAGAACGTCTACTATGAGGATCCGGAACGGTTCTACCGCCTCATGGAGGAGTCGTTGGAGGAGGTTGTCGACTTTCGTCGTATCGCCGCACGGGTCATGGGCCGTCATGCCCGGCAATCGACGCCGGAGCAGCGCGATAAGTTTCTCACCGCCTTCAAGCGCAGCCTGTTCAATGCCTATTCCAAGGCATTGGTGGAAACCCAGGACGTGAAGGTCTCCGTTCTGAATGCCTCCATTAACCCGCGTGACGATGGCCGTGCCAACGTGGATCTGGAAGTTGTCGCCTCCAATGGCAACAAGGTGCCGATTGCCTATTCCATGTATCGCAACAAGGACGATGGCAAGTGGTACATCGAGAACGTGATTGTCAGCGGGATCAATATTGGCCTGGTCTTCCGTGACCGGTTCGATCAGGAGATGAGCGCGCGTAAAGGCAATCTGGACCAGGTCATCGCCAACTGGTCGAGCAAGATTGCGGAAGAAGAGTTGCAAACTGAATCGACGCCGGAGAAGGGTTGATGAGCGACGCCGCCGTAAGCTGGCAGGAGCCGAACCTGCTCCGCGTCAGCGGTGAGGTTGATTTCGCGTCCGCCACTTCCGTTCGACGCCAGGGAGAGGCCTTGATTGAGCGGGCTCCCGGCGCCTTCGTGGTGGATCTGGAGGGCTTGTCTTCAACGCACAGCGTGGCGCTGTCCGTGCTGATGCGTTGGCTCGCGGTGGCCCGGCGCCACAACAAGGAATGCCGGATCGAGCGCATTCCCGGCAAACTCCTGGATGTCGCGCGGGTTAGCGGACTGGACCAGGTGTTGCCGCTGGGCGGCACGGAGCCAGCTGCAACGGCCTGACATTGGCCTTGGTCAATTGGGATCGATTGGCTAGAATGCCTGACTTTTTTCCTATGGCCGGCCCCGTCGTTTACCCCGGAGCTTGGCCATCCCGATGGATCAGGGACTTGTGACGATGATCCATGGGATCCATTCAACGCCCCTGATAACTTGACTCATGTGGAGTGATGAACGTGCTGACCGACCAGATTAAAGGCCTGATTGAAACGGGTATGCCCGGCAGTGAGGTGAGGGTGGAAACGGATGGCTACAAGTATCACGCCGTAGTGATTGCAGATGTGTTTCAGGGGCTCTCGCCGGTCAAGCGTCAGCAGGCGGTGTATGGCTGTATCAACCATCTGATTGCCGATGGCACCCTGCATGCCGTGACCATGCAGACCTTTACGCCCGACGAGTGGCAGCAACGACAAGCCTGATCAAGTTTCAGGATTGCCCCGGCCAGTCCGCGTGACGTGCCGGACACTTTCGATCTTTCCTGGCCTGTCACCACACCTGGCCAGGAGTCATGGTCTCTGAACGGAACCCTTGATGGATAAGCTTCAAATTACGGGCGGTAAACAACTCAACGGCGAAATCCGGATTTCCGGTGCCAAGAACTCCGCCCTGCCGATTCTCGCGGCAACCCTGCTGGCCGATGAACCAGTCACCGTGGGCAACTTGCCCCATCTGCACGACATCACCACCATGATCGAGTTGCTGGGCCGCATGGGGGTCGAATTGACCGTGGACGAAAGCATGAGCGTCGAGGCTCGGGCCACCACGATCAAGCATCTGACGGCGCCCTATGAGCTGGTGAAAACCATGCGCGCCTCGATTCTGGTGCTGGGCCCGATGCTGGCGCACTTCGGAAAGGCCGATGTGTCCCTGCCAGGCGGTTGCGCCATTGGCAGCCGTCCGGTCGATCTGCACATCCGTGGCCTGGAGGCCATGGGGGCGAAGATCGTTGTGGAGGAGGGCTACATTCGCGCCCAGGCACCCCAGGGTCTTAAGGGAGCGCATATTTTCCTGGATACGGTGACGGTCACCGGCACGGAAAACCTGATGATGGCGGCGGCTCTGGCCAAGGGTAAGACCATCATCGAAAACGCTGCGCGCGAACCCGAAGTGGTCGATCTGGCACACTGCCTGATCGCCATGGGCGCCGATATCAAAGGCCATGGCTCGTCGACCATCGAGATCAATGGCGTCAAATCCCTCAAGGGCTGCCACTACCAGGTCATGCCTGATCGTGTGGAAACCGGGACCTTCCTGGTCGCTGCCGCCGCAACCCGGGGCCGGGTCAAGCTCAAGGATACCCGTGCCGATATCCTGGAAGCCGTTCTGCTCAAGCTCGAAGAGGCTGGCGCTCACATCAATACCGGCGATGACTGGATCGAGCTCGACATGAAGGGCAACCGCCCACGCGCGGTCAGTCTGCGCACCGCGCCCTATCCGGCGTTCCCGACGGATATGCAGGCGCAGTTCGTGGCTATGAATGCCGTGGCGGAAGGGACGGGTTCTATTACCGAGACAATCTTCGAAAACCGCTTCATGCACGTGCAGGAAATGAATCGGATGGGCGCGCGCATTCGGGTGGAAGGTAACACCGCGATTGTCGAAGGCGTCGAGCGGCTGACGGGCGCACCAGTGATGGCGACTGACCTGCGGGCCTCGGCAAGTCTGGTGATTGCCGGCCTGGTGGCGAACGGCGATACCTTGGTGGACCGTATCTACCACATCGATCGCGGCTATGAGTGCATCGAGGAAAAACTTCAGTTGCTGGGCGCGACCATCCGTCGGCAACCTGGTTGATTTCGTGCCCGGTCTTCCTGGTCGCCACGGGTAGGGCGCTGGCTTTACCCATGGCCGGAAGGCTGGCGAGTTGAGATGGCCTTTCATGAGGGCCGCAGAAAGAGCATGACATGAACGATATCCTGACCATTGCCCTCTCCAAGGGACGTATTCTCGAAGAAACCCTGCCGCTGCTGGCGAAAGCCGGCATCGAGCCGCTTGAGGATATCGGCCGCAGCCGCAAGCTGATCTTCGAAACCAGCCAGCCTGGCGTGCAGTTGGTGGTAATTCGGGCAACCGATGTGCCGACCTATGTGCAGTATGGCGCGGCCGATATGGGCGTGGCGGGCAAGGACGTATTAATGGAACATGGGGCTGATGGGCTCTATGAAATGCTCGACCTGAAGATTTCCTGCTGCCGCCTGATGACGGCAGCGCCGGTTGAGGCCAAGCCCTCGGGCGCCCGCCTCAAGGTGGCAACCAAGTTCGTCAACCTGGCCAAGCGCTATTACGCCGAGCGTGGGATCCAGGCGGATATCATCAAGTTGTATGGTGCCATGGAACTTGCCCCTCTGGTCGGTTTGGCCGACGAGATTGTCGACATCGTCGACACCGGCAACACCTTGCGGGCCAATGGCCTGGAACCACGGGAGTTGATCAGCATGATCAGCTCGCGACTGGTGGTGAATCGTGCCTCGCTCAAGATGAAGCATGGCCGCATCCAGCCGATTATCGATCAACTCGAAGCCGCCGTGTCCGTTAAGGGGTAACGGAACTGCGGTAGAGCGAGATCGCTCTGCTCCGATCAGTCACTCATTGAAAATATGTCGAAGGACCCAGTCCCATGACCAGCGAACTCCAGATCAAGCGTCTTTCCACAGCGGATTCTGATTTCGGGCGCCAACTGACACATCTCCTGGCGTGGGATGACGCTGAAGATCATGAGGTTCAGCAGCGGGTTGCTACTATTCTGAAGGACGTGCGCGAGCGTGGCGATGCGGCCGTGCTGGAATACACCGCGCGTTTCGATCGTCTGGATGTGGCGAGCCTGGCTGAGCTGGAAATCTCCCAGGATCGTCTTCAGCAGGCCCTGGCCCGGATTGATGTGGCCCAGCGCCGTGCGCTGGAGCAGGCCGCTGAGCGGGTCAGACGGTATCACGAGAAGCAGCTCGGCACGTCCTGGAGCTATGAAGAGGCGGACGGTACCCTGCTGGGGCAGCAATTAACCCCCATGGATCGGGTCGGTTTGTATGTACCGGGCGGTAAAGCGGCCTATCCCTCGTCCGTTTTGATGAACGCCATTCCCGCCAAGGTCGCCGGGGTCGGTGAAGTCATCATGGTGGTGCCGACGCCGGGTGGCGAAACCAATGATCTGGTGCTGGCCGCTGCTGCACTGGCCGGTGTGGACCGGGTGTTTGCCGTGGGTGGCGCGCAAGCCGTGGCGGCGCTGGCCTATGGTACCGATACGATTCCCAAGGTCGACAAGATCGTCGGACCGGGCAATATCTATGTGGCCACCGCCAAGCGCATGGTGTTTGGCGTAGTCGGCATCGACATGATTGCCGGCCCCTCGGAAATCCTGGTGGTCAGTGACGGGCAGACCAATCCGGACTGGCTGGCCATGGACCTGTTTTCCCAGGCTGAACACGATGAAAACGCCCAGTCGATTCTGATCGCGACCGATGCTGCACACCTGGATGCGGTGGCTGCCAGCATCAACAAGCTGCTGCCGACGCTGGAGCGCAGTGAAATCGTCCGTCAGTCCCTGGAGCGCCGTGGTGCGCTGATCCTGGTGAAGGATCTGGAGGAGGCGATGGCGGTTACCAACCGGATTGCACCGGAGCACCTGGAGCTGTCCATTGCCAATCCGCAGGAATGGCTGCCCAAGATCCGCCATGCCGGTGCCATTTTCATGGGCCGCTATACCGCGGAGGCCGTGGGTGATTATTGCGCCGGGCCCAATCACGTGCTGCCCACCTCTGGCACTGCGCGCTTCTCCTCGCCGCTGGGGGTCTACGACTTCCAGAAACGCTCGTCGCTGATTTTCTGTTCAGCGGCAGGCGCGAGCGAGCTGGGCAAGGTTGCCTCGGTGTTGGCTCGTGGCGAAGGCCTGACCGCCCATGCCCGCTCGGCGGAGTACCGGGTGGTTGAGGATAAAAAGTCCTAACATCAGGCCTTGCGAGGCGCTGCCGGCAAGCTTTGAGTTCTCACCATGGGGGCTTTTGAGACGCGGCCGCGCCTCAACGCGCTGACAGATTACGCGGCCGCTCGCTGACCATGGCTTCCATGGCCAATACCCGTCCCCGTCGATAAACCCCCAGTTCCACCCGCGAACCAGGCTGCAGTTGGGCAACCTGGTTTAGCGCCTCCACGGCCTGCTGAATCGGCTTCTGGTTGATGCTCAGGATGACATCCCCTGGTAGAAGGCCGGCTTCCGCCGCCGGGCTTGCGGGATACACCCCGGTGATGATCAGCCCGTTGGTGTGTTGGAGGCTGAAGAACTCCGCTTCCTCGCGGGTCAACTGATGCATCTCCACACCGAGATAGCCGCGAATCACCCGCCCGTGTTCCAGCAGGTCGACCATGATTTTTCGTGCCAGCGGCGTTGGAATGGCAAAGCCGATACCCTGATTGCCGCCGGTGGGGGAAAAAATCGCCGTGTTGATCCCCACCAAATGGCCGCTGGCATCGATCAGCGCGCCACCGGAATTGCCAGGATTGATCGCCGCATCCGTTTGCAGAAAATCCTCGAAGGTCGTGAGGCCCAACCCATTGCGGCCGGTCGCACTGATAATGCCCTGGGTGACGGTCTGGCCGACGCCAAAGGGGTTGCCAATGGCGAGTACTACATCGCCGACTCGGGCCTGATGTTCAGCGTCAACCGGCAGGACGGGCAGGGGGCTTAGGTCAATCTGCAACAGCGCCAGGTCTGTATCCGGATCAACACCGATGATGGTGGCGTCGACTTCCCGGCCATCCTGCAAGGCAACATGGATGTTGCTGGCCTGTTGAATCACATGGTAATTGGTCAGCACATATCCCTGCGGGTCGACGATGACGCCTGAGCCCAGCCGGGACTGGAGCGGGCGTTGAAAGCTTGGTGGGTTCTGCAGAAATGGCGCCAGCAGGGGATCCTGGGTCAACGGGTTGCGAGGACGCGCCGGGCGATGGCTGGAATAGATGTTGACGACCGCCGGTGCCGCCCGCTGCACGGCCGCGGCATAGGAGTTGACCAGGGGCGGCGGCGCCTCCTGCAGCCGTATCCATTGCAAGCCGATGATGCCGAGCAACAGGCCAATGACCACGGGCCAGCGGAGAAAGCGCAGCAGGTCCATCATGGAGGCGGTTGAGAGCAAATGCAGGTACCCCGAGGTGACATTCAAACAAGGACGGCGTTACGGAGGCAACGTGCCTCTACCCATTTGCTGGAGGGACACAGCGGCTGGTTTCGCCCGCGATGGATGTTACCATAGTTGGCCTGTTGGTTTAGAGCATTAACCTGTAGGTCTACAAGGCCTGATCGATAGCGGTTACTCGACATATGGGCCGCCAAACCAGAATCCAATTCCGCCCCGGAGGACACCCTATGCCCGTGGAGCTACGCACCCTGGTCAACACCGCCAATTCATGGCTGATGCCCAAGCCCATCAATGACTATTGCCCCAACGGCTTGCAGGTGGAAGGTCGAGGCCAGGTCCGACGTATCGTCAGTGGGGTGACAGCAAGCCAAGCCTTACTGGATGCGGCGGTTGCGGCGGGAGCGGACGTCGTTCTCGTGCACCATGGCTATTTTTGGAAGAGTGAGGCGGCCGCAATCACGGGCATGAAGAAGCGGCGCCTGCAAACGCTGCTGCAGAACGACATCAGTCTGCTGGCGTATCACTTGCCTCTGGATCTGCACGAAGAGCTCGGCAATAACGTGCAGCTCGCACGGCACCTGGATTTTAAAATCTCGCCCGTTGAGGACAGTGCCGAGGGCGGTCTGATACGAGTAGGGGAACTGCCGCGCGAAATGAGTGGCGATGAGTTGGCGGCTCATTTAGCGCAGCGCCTGGGCCGCGAGCCCCAGCATATTGCGGCGGGACCAGCACGAATTCGCAAAGTGGCCTGGTGCACGGGGGCCGCACAAGGTTATCTCGAACGGGTGTTGAGCTTGGGAGTCGATGCGTACATTAGCGGCGAGATTTCCGAGCCGACGGTACATGTGGCGCGGGAAAACAACATTCATTACTTCGGGGCAGGACATCACGCCACCGAGCGTTATGGGGTGCAGGCGCTGGGACAGCGCCTGGCGGATACATTCAACCTGGAACACGAGTTCATCGATATCGATAACCCCGTGTAGCAGTGTCTGTGAAATAGGGCGTTGCGATTAGCTCTTTGATTGGGTGTCCAGGCCGAAATCCTCGGACAAGGTGCCCTTGTCGTGGGGTGTGGCCTTGGGCGCATAGTCCCTGGGCGGCTCGAAGTCATCGGCATCCGGTTCGAACTCGGTCACGTGGACCGGGCGTTGGCTCGGACCGGTCAGGTTCAACGTGCGGCTGAAATCCACATCGTCCGACAGTCTCTCTGCACTGTTCGCCATATGGGCGAGCAATTCCCGATAATTGGTGTTGAGCTTGGCGTAGATGTCGGCGGTTTTGGCGAAATGCTCGCTGACTTCGGCCTGGTAGCGGGTATGTTGTTCCTTGAGTTGGTCCAGTTGTTGAACCAGACGACGATTCTTGGCGGTCTCCGACTGCATCAGCCGGTGAATGAGAGCGCCCAATAGCAGGCCCGCGACAAAGCACAGGATGCCAACGGTCAGGGTAATGCCCGTCTCGGTCATGATGTCTTAAATCCTCATTTGGTCTGGGGGAGCACGAATGCGTGCTCCACGATATCCAGAATATCAATGTGCCAAGAAGCTAGTTCTAGGAAACGAGTGCCAGGAAACTAGAGTGGCGGTTGAGGGGTAGTATAGCGACATCCTGGTGGGCATTTCCATGGTGCGCCCACCTGGGTATCGGATTGCAGTGAGGCTTCTGTGCCCGGAATGGAACCAGAGGAAATGTTCGCCTTCCCAGCCAGAAAAATGCAAAATAGTGCGCCACATTTTCTTCCCATTTTGCCGGCGGGCACCCGCTGTGTCCGCCGCTTCCGGTTGGATTCCCTATGACGCCGTTAGAGAAATATCAGCAGGATCTGCAACGTTCCGGTTTTTCCTATGACGCGGCCCAGGAAATGGCTGTCCGAAAGCTGCAGGATTTGTATGAGCGCCTGGTGGAAGATCAGGCTGCGCGAGAGCGGGGCGGCTTGAGTAAGTTGACCGCAAAGCTCCGCCGCAAGAAGCCGGAACCGGTCAAGGGGCTCTACTTCTGGGGCGGGGTCGGGCGCGGCAAGACCTACCTGATGGACACCTTCTACGAAAGCCTGCCGTTTCAGAACAAGATGCGGACGCACTTTCACCGCTTCATGCAGCGGGTTCATCAGGAATTGACGGCGCTGAAGGGGGAAAAGAATCCCCTGGATATCGTCGCCGAGCGCCTTGCTCAGGAAGCGCGCATCATCTGCTTCGACGAATTCTTTGTCACCGACATTGGTGATGCCATGATCCTGGCCGGACTGCTCAAGGAGCTGTTCCGCAATGGCGTGTCGCTGGTGTGCACCTCCAATATCGTGCCCGACGGTCTCTATAAGGATGGCTTGCAGCGCGCCCGCTTCCTGCCGGCGATCGAGCTGCTGAAGATCCACACCGAGGTAGTCAACGTCGACAGCGGCGTGGATTACCGGTTGCGCTCGCTGAGCCAGGCCGAGCTGTACCACACGCCACTCGACGATCAGGCGTACCACAGTTTGCGCAAGAGCTTTGAGAGCCTGGCGGTTGAGGCCGGCAGCCACGATCTCGAGATGGATATCAACGGACGTAAGCTGAAAGCCGTGCGGCGGGCCGACGACGTGGCCTGGTTCGAGTTCAAGGAGCTGTGTGACGGTCCCCGCAGCCAGAACGACTACATCGAGTTGGCGCGGGAGTTTCATGCCGTCCTGATCAGCAATGTGCCGGTGCTGGGCGGCGATAAGGACGACCAGGCGCGGCGCTTCATCAATCTGGTCGACGAGTTCTACGACCGCAGCGTCAAGGTGATTATCTCCGCCGAGGCGCCCATTCTCAGTCTGTACAGTGGCGGACGACTGGCGTTCGAGTTTGAACGTACCCAAAGCCGCCTGCTGGAAATGCAGTCCCACGAGTACCTGGCCCAAGCCCACAAGTCCTGATTCTGCACTTCAGTTGTAACTCTGGTGCCAGCCACAAGCAGGTGTGGCCAGCCGGGCTTTGGCTGACCAGACCTGCTCATTGCTTATGCGCTTGAATACTTACTATCGCGAGCTGCCTCATTTTGCGGGAAGCTTCTGGGACAAAAGTTGCAGAACGATGGCGCTTGCGGTTGGTGCAAACAAAAAATAGCGTCTATAGTGTTTTAGACGTGGCATTTTGTTAGAGGAAAGTAGTGGTTTCCTACCTTCACGAATTTCCCAACGGGGTTTTTAGTAATTCGCCGAGTCATGGCTGCCAGGGCTCGGCTTTTCTTGTGCGTGTAAATCAATAACAAACGTTAGCGCTCATTAAAGTGCGACTCGTCAATACAAGTGCGGAGTAGCGTTCGATGACAAAAAAAACACAGCGATGGCACAACCTGGCCAAGCTACCGTTGGTAGCTGCGATCGCGGCCACAGTGTCTGCTCCAGTAGGTGCATTCCAATTTAATCTGGGGGAAATCGAAGGTTCTGTGGACACCACGCTGACGGCAGGTGCCAGCTGGCGGGTTGAGGCCCGGGACAAGAACCAGTTGGCGCAAGGCAACCTGGGTGTGCCCCAGTATGGCCGTGTGGGTAGTTCCACGAACAACGCCGATGATGGTAACTGGAACTTCAAGCGCGGAGAGACCTTCTCCAAGGTTGTTAAGGGTACCACCGACCTGTCCTTGACCTACAAGGATTACGGCGCCTTTACCCGTGCCCGTTATTTCTATGACTTCGAGCTGAAAGACGAAGGTCGTGCCCGTGACAACCAGGGCAACTACCGTGAGCTGAACGACGACGCACTGGACCAGGCAGGTGCCGATGCCGAGATCCTCGACGCGTTCATCTACGGCAACTTCTACATTGCAGACATGCCCCTGAACGTGCGTCTGGGTAAGCAGGTCATCAGCTGGGGTGAGAGCACCTTTATCGCGGGCGGTATCAACTCCTTCAGCCCGCTCGATGCTTCTGCTGCGCGTTCGCCCGGTGCGGAAGTGAAAGACATCCTGCTGCCCGTGAACATGATTTACGGCTCATTGGGCGCAACCTCTGAACTGTCCGTGGAAGCTTTTTACCAGTTGGAATGGGAAAAGACCCGCGTTGACCCGTGCGGTACCTTCTTCTCGGGATCCGACATTGGCGCGGATGGTTGCGGCCCGATTCTGGTTGCCGGCCAATTGTCTGATTACGATGCCTTTGAACAAGGCTTCCGTGTGAACCGGGTAGGCGACCGTGAGCCGGATGATGGCGGCCAGTTCGGTGTGGCTCTGCGTTGGTTCGCCGATTCGCTGGGCGGTTCTGAATTCGCGTTCTACTACATGAACTATCACAGCCGCCTGCCGCTGGCCAGTGGTATCACCAGCGCTGAAGGTGAAACCTTTGGTAAGTATTTCATCGAATACCCGGAAGATATCCAGCTCTTCGGTCTGAGCTTCAACACCATGACCGAGTCAGGCTACTCCATCGGCGGCGAAATCAGCCACCGTCGTGATGTGCCGGTGCAGTGGAACGGTTTTGAAATGGTATACGCGGGCATTCAGTTCCCATATAGCCGTCTGTATATGGAGCGTAAGCCAGACGACGTAGCAGTGGGTGATTGGAATGGCCAGGAATATCGGGCTTGGGATCCATACGACATTACCCAGGTGCAGTTCACCGTGGTCAAGTTCTTTGACCAGGTGCTTGGCGCAGGTCGGATGACGGTCGTCGGTGAAGTAGGCGCGACCTATATTCACGGCTTCCCTGGAACTGACAAAGCTTTCTATGGTCGTAACTCTGCGTTCGGTATCGGGCCGTTCGATCCGGCATCCGTTGGCAATGCGGCTTCCTGTGATGGTAGCGTTGGTGCAACGATTAACAACAATCCCAAGTTCTGTGAGAACGATGGTTTTACCACCGACTTCTCCTGGGGTTATCGTGCCCGGATCTCGCTGGATTACAGCGACGTGATGGCTGGTGTTAACCTGACGCCGATTCTGGCTCTGTCGCATGACGTCAAAGGTAATGCGCCTGAACCCGGTGGTGCGTTTGTAGAAGGTTCCAAGTCGGTAGGTCTGGCACTGCGTGCGACTTATCAGCACCAGTACACGGCAGAGATTGGTTATACCGCGTTCTTTGGCGGTGGCTACTATAACATGATGAATGACCGAGACTTTGTGTCTGCCAGCGTGTCATATTCTTTCTAAATTAAACCCACGCAGTTGAACTGGGGATTATTTACGTGAGTGTAATGAAACTTAAAAAAGCGTTTTTAACCGGCAGCGTCCTGGCTTTGTCGATCATGTCGGCGAACGTCATGGCCGGTGTATCACCGCAAGAAGCGGCGCGTCTTGGTGCGGAGTTGACACCCGTGGGTGCGGAGAAAGCTGGCAATGGCAAGGAAATCCCTGCCTGGACTGGCGGTCTGACCGAGATTCCCGCGGGCTATAAGGGCGACGGCAAGTACGTCGATCCCTTCCCGAACGACAAGCCGCTGTTCGTGATCACCAGCAAGAATGCTCAGGAGTACAAGGACAAGCTGTCCCCTGGTCAGCTGGCGATGCTGGCCAAGTACCCGGACACCTATCGGATTCCGGTGTATGAAACCCGTCGTACGGCGGCCTATCCGCAAAAGGTGTACGACATCACCAAGCGTAATGCGACTGAAGTCAGCCTGGTACCTGGCGGCAACGGTATGACCAACTATGAGCAGGCGTATCCGTTTCCCGTTCTGCATGGCGATAACGAATCGCAGGCTATCCAGGTGGTGTGGAACCACATTGCACGTTATCTAGGCGACTCCGTGGATCGGGTCATCGCGCAGGCCACGCCTCTGGCGAACGGGGCTTACTCGATTGTCCGATTCAAGGAAAACATTACGTCCCGTCCGGCGTTGACGGATTATGATCCCAAGAAGAGTCAGAACATTCTGTACTACTTCAAGCAGGAGATCATTTCCCCCGCACGTCTGGCCGGTAACGTACTGCTGGTACACGAAACCATCGACCAGGTGAAGGAGCCGCGTCTGGCGTGGATCTATAACGCTGGTCAGCGTCGTGTACGTCGTGCGCCGCAGGTTGCCTATGACGGTCCGGGTACCGCGTCCGACGGCATGCGTACCACCGATAACTTCGACATGTTCAACGGTGCACCTGACCGCTACAACTGGAAGCTGGTGGGCAAGAAGGAGCTGTATATTCCCTACAACTCCTACAAGCTGGTCGATGACAACCTGAGCTACGCAGACATCATCAAGCCAGGCCACATCAACCAAGACCTGACCCGCTATGAATTGCACCGGGTGTGGGTGGTTGAGGCAACCCTGAAGGAAGGCCAGCGTCACGTTTACGGCAAGCGCGTGTTCTTTGTTGATGAAGACACCTGGCAGGCCGGCGTGATCGACCATTACGATGGTCGTGGCGAGCTGTGGCGTGTTGCGGAAGGCCATACCATCGCATACTACGATGCGAAGGTAAGCCGTCTGGCCGTGGAGACGTTGTACGACCTGTTGTCTGGCCGTTACCTGGCCCTGGGTATGAACAACGAAGAAGCGCCCAACACCTACACGATGGGTACCAAGGCGTCTGAGGCTGACTTCACGCCAGCAGCGCTGCGCGCTTCAGGTGTTCGCTAAGATCGCCTGATTGCTCTGGACGAGCCGGCCGGGTTTCACGACCCGGCCAAACAAAAAACCGATGGTTTACGCCATCGGCTTTTTTATTGCCTCACGAACGGGTAGCCCAATCCTTGTTTATACGGCCGCGCTTGCGGGTCCTGCGATCCTCGGTAACTGAAGTCAGCTGCAGCAGTGCCTACAGGGCTGCGGGGGCACCTTTAGGCTGCCAAAGATGATCGCTGGTAGGGTGTATCCGGCGAGGGAGTATCCGGTTAGGTTGATGTGTCTCAGCTGAGGACGTGCCTCAGCTGAGAAGGGAGGTCAGGCGACCTACGCCTGTGGCTGCGCCGCTGGTGCCGGGGCGCGATCATATTCCCGCGCCAATTCGTCCAGCAAGGCATCCTTCCGCTCCCACAGCTCTGTGACCCACGCCTGAAAATCCCGGCGGAACACCTCATCTTCCATGTAGTCCTTGCCTCGGTACTGGGATGGAATCTCCAGCGTTTCGATGTTGACCACGACCTGGGGAATACGCCCGCAGAGATAGCCCCAGAAGCCTTCCGCGCCCTGCGGATAATACAGCGTGATGTTCAGCATGGTGTGCAACTGCTCGCCCATGGCGCCCAAAACAAAGGCCGCGCCGCCGGCCTTAGGACGAAGCAGGTGACGGTAGGGAGATTGCTGCTGCGCGTGCTTGGCCGGAGTGAAGCGGGTTCCTTCCAGGAAGTTGAACACGGTGACCGGCGTGTACTTGAACTTCTCACAGGCTTTGCGCGTGGTTTCCAGGTCTTTCCCTTTGAGTTCCGGGTTCTTTTCGACCTGCTCCTTGCTGTAGCGTTTCATGAACGGGAAGTCCAGCGCCCACCAGGCGATGCCGATGACAGGAACCCAGATGAGTTCCTGCTTCAGGAAAAATTTGATCATGGGGATGCGGCGGTTGAGCACATGCTGCACCACCAGGATGTCTGCCCAGGACTGGTGGTTACAGGTCACGAAATACCATTGCTTCGGATCCAGGGAGGCTAAGCCGCGCACGTCCCATTCGATGCGGTGGAACAGCAGGAAAAAGAGGCTGTTCATACTCACCCAGAGGTTGGCGATCTGAATCAAAATCCAGGTACAGACCTTGCGCCAGCCGGTAATCGGGATAATCAACTTCAAGATGGCCAGCACGACGACAAAGGGGACCAGAATAATGGTGTTCAAGGCGATCAGGAGTCCCGTCAGACTACCGCGCAACCAGGAAGGCAAAAAACTCAACATGGACGACTCTCTATTCGGGTCAAAAGGTGTTGCCGGGCGGTCAATCCGGCCGGCGGTTGAAGAATAGCCACAATTCTAAGAGCTTCCCGGTACGAGCTCAATTTTAATGGGCGTTTACGGCCGTTCGACGCGGTGGGTGCGTGTTTACAACGGCAGTGTTCACAGACAGCAGCGGCCGGATAGAGGTGATCATGATGAACCGGCTCTACAGGCTAATGACGGGGTGCCTGTTGCGAAAGGCCGCTTAACGTTGCCCGCTGCAGAGGAGTCTCGGATAGTTGATCATAGCGGGTCAGCTCGTTGTGCTGGATCATGGACTGGATGTCTTGAATATAGGCCGCGCCTCGTTCGGAATAACGGCCCAGGCCTTCCGCCAGCTTCGTGCCACTCAAGGGGCGATTCTCCCGGCGGAACTGCTCCCGGAATTTTCTTAACCCGAGATAGCTTTCATTGCGATTGAGGTTGGTGAGATAACTCTGCACCGAGGCGTATGGAGAGGCGAAGCGGGCAACTTCGAAATGCCGCCCGTCGGGGCGCTCCAGCGGCAGGATGCCGCACCCTGGCGTGAA
>JAEZAA010000040.1 GCA_023430625.1 Pseudomonadota bacterium | reverse complement strand
GTGCAGTACATGGTGGACGGCAGCAAGTAACACGAAGGTTAACGAGCAGTCACCGATTTGCTTGTTAACCAGCGCTGTGAAAGAGATCTGCAGTCGTGAACAACAGGGCCTTCGGGCCCTGTTTTCGTTTTGGGGGAAGATCTCCCGCCGGCCGTGAACTGGGCGGGGGCGCTTTGATTAACCGAGTCACAGTTTGCAGCCGCGCATGGTGCCATACTGGAAAACCGAACGGGCACCGATGCAGGGCGCCGTTCTGGACTTCTGACCCCTGGTGAACGGACGCCCCCTGACGAAACTTTTTAGGACGGCTGCAGTGGTGAACTTGTCGCGGCGAGATCTCTATCCGCTGAAAGATGACGTGATCCTGATTCACTATGGCGAGATTTTGCGCCAGCTGGTGATTGCGCGTGGCGGCGATAGCAGCGCGCTTTTGGAAGGCACCGGCATCAGGCCCTCGTTTTTGGCCAATGCGGAGGGTTTTCTCTCCTATGCCCAGTTCAGCCGGCTCGTTCACAATGCCATCGAGTTAACCCAGGACCCTTCGCTCGGGCTGCACTTCGGGCGCTGCCTCAATCCCATGACCCATGGCATTCTGGGCCAGGCCATCCTCAGCGCGGCCGCCATCCAGCAGGCTTTGGAAATCCTCACTAAATATTTCCGTACCCGCATTGCGGCTATCCGCATCAGCTTTTTTGTCGATGGCAAGGAAGCGGTGGTGCAGTTGGATGAAGTGGCTGAGCTTGGAGAGCTGAAGATCTTTCTGATCGAGGCCGTGCTGGTCAGCGTGATCGAGATCGGGCGCTGTTTTTTCGGCCAGCGGGTGACGGTAGGCGGGCGCTGCCTGTTTAACTATCATCGTCCGGCCTATGATGAGCGCTATCCCGAGTTCTCCTTCGAGAATGCCGAGTTCAGCCAGCCGCATACCCAGTTGCGGTTTCCCGCCCGGTTCCTGAAGCTGCCGATGGCCTTGGCCAATCCCGTGGCGCGTGAGCTGGCGGAGCGTCAGTGCGAGGCTTTTCTGCGGGAGCAGGAGAGCAAGCAGACGGTGGTCGCCAAGGTGCAGTCCATGCTGGAGCTGAGCGAGGACGAGCTGCCGGACATGGAGGAAATCGCTGCCCGCCTCTGTGTCACCTCCCGCACGTTGCGGCGCCAGCTCAAAACCTACAACACCAGCTATCAGGAGATTCTGGCGGAGGTCCGCTGCCGTCAGGCGCTGCGTTTGCTGCAATATTCCAATAAATCGGTGGATGAGATCGCCCAGCGGCTGGGCTACACCGATCCCTCCAACTTTGGCCGGGCGTTTCGCAAATGGACCGGACGTGCGCCAGGTGATGTGCGCCGGGGCTGAGTCCGGGCCGAATGCGCGGCAAATGTGGCAATAGTGTCAGTCTATTGTGTCTATTGGTGTTACGGGCTTTGTGAACCCCGTACCTTGGTTTATGCTCTAGACATCCTTTCTTGCACGGAGTCTTAGAGATGGAAAAACCAAGCGTCAACATTGGTATTGCCGAAGGTGACCGTAAGGGGATCGCGGATGCGCTGGCGCGCCTGCTGGCGGATACCTACACCCTGTATCTGATGACCCACAACTTTCATTGGAACGTGACCGGCCCTCAGTTCCGGACCTTGCACCTCATGTTCGAAGAGCAATACACGGAGTTGGCGACGGCGGTGGATGAAGTGGCTGAGCGGGTGCGCACCCTGGGTTATGCCGCGCCGGGCACCTACCGTGATTTCGGCAAGCTGACGTCTCTGAAAGAGCCGGACGGTGTGCCGCCCGCGAACGAGATGATTCGCCAGTTGATCGAGGGTAACGAAGCGGTGATCCGGACCTGCCGCGAGTCATTGCCGCTGGCTCAAAACGCCAATGACGAGTCGACCGCGTCGTTGATCTCCGATCGCATGCGGGTTCACGAGAAGACGGCCTGGATGTTGCGAAGCCTGCTCTGAGCGAGCTGTTTGTGGGTGTTGGACGTCGATGTCCTAGAACCTGAAATAGAAATAGAACTAAAAAAGGCCGGTGAACGGCCTTTTTTAGTTTCTGCAGCAGTGACGCTGAGCTTATTCCGTACCAGCGGCGCATTCCGCGCGGGTCGGATTGTGCTTGCAGCGCACTTTCAGCATCAGGTTGAGGGTACGGGGGTCGTAGTGACCTTCGTCCTTCAGCGCTACGCGCACGCCACGCAGCATGCTGTCGAAGCCGCTACCGTCTTCCTTGGTGGGCTGGATCCAGTAGTTGGCTGGAATGTCGGCCTCGGCGGCTTTCACCTGATCCATGAACTTGTCGAAGCGGTTGAAGAAGATCTCACGGGTCTTCTGGGTGAATTCCGGTGTGAACTTGTTGCGATGCACGACCATCTGGTGAGTCATCTGCGCGAACTTGTAGTTGTACACGCCGCCGTTCGGCTCCACACCCTTGTACATTTCCATGGGCTTGTACGCGAGGGCCGGGGCATAGGCTACGTCCACGCTGCCGTTGTTGAACATGCCGGCAAAGTTGGAGGTCGTCGCGGGAACCGGGGAGGCGCCCACGTGACGCACCATGGTGACCGAAGAGGGGTCATAGTCGAAAGTGGCGATCTTCTTGCCCTGAATGGTGTCCACGCTGTGGATCTTGCGATCACGGGTGTACACGTAGATGCCGCCGGCGGGGAAGATACCAGCTACTTCGTACTCACCGTTGACCATCAGGGAAGCCGCTTTCGGCTGCGCCAGGGTCTGCAGCAGCACTTTCAGGTCTTCATTGGTCGGGATGGCGCCCAGGGCAACCAGGCTTCCGGTGAACTTGTTGAATTTGTGGGCCGCGATGTCCGTCAGCAACACGGCGTCGCACTGGCCGGCACGGAAATCGTTGGCGGCAATGGCTTCGTCGGTGTAGGGCTTGATCTGCAGATCGAAACCGGCGGCCAGCGCCTCAACCCGGATGTCTTTCATGTGGCTTGCATAGGGGCCGGAGGCTCCCAGCGGGTCCCAAACGCAGAAGCTGCGGGATTCAGCGGCGGTTGCGGTGGCGGCGCTTCCAGCGCTGACCAGGGTCGCAAGCAATGAGGCAAGTAGTCTCCGTTTCATGGTGTTCTCCACATATTCTTTTAGGGTAATACCGTCACCGGCGCTGTCGTCTGGACACCGGAACGTACGAATTCGAAGTTCGTTGCGGTTGCAATCTGCAAGGACCATCCTGGTTCTTTACGGGACTGCAAAGACGGCAATTTACATTAAGACGAATGTACACAGTACCGCCTAACCCAAAAATGAAACACGTGTCACATTTTTCGCGTCGCTGGGGACAGACGGCCTGCCTAGATTAGAGATTCGCCAGGCCAGGCGCTACCCCAAACAGGAGTACTAGTTTAATAAGTGTGCACTAGCGCTCATGTTGGCGAAGGAAAGCCCCTGCGTCTGATTACGAGGGGCCAAAAGGGGGCAGGAATTGCTTCAGGCAATGGGCTGGCGTGACGCTCCAGATAGAGATCGTGCTCTATCCCGCGTGCTTCAGAGCCTTAACGTTCTAACGCTTTAACGTTCTAAATAGGTATAGCCTTCAAAGCCCTGTTCCAGTTCCTGCAGCAGGCTGGTGCGGGTCGAGGCTGGCAGTTCCGCGTCTTCGAGCTGGCGCTGGTATGAAGCCTTGAGCGTGGCCGGGTCCAGGTTGACGTAGCGCAGCACCTTGGCCACGGTATCACCCTCAATGGCGTGTTCCAGGCGATAGGAGCCGTCCGGGTTCAGGGCCACGTCAATCGAGTTGGTGTCGCCGAACAGGTTGTGCATGTCCCCCAGGATTTCCTGATAGGCGCCGGTCATGAAGAAGCCCAGCAGATAGGGGCGGTCGGCCTGGTACGGAGGCAGCGGCAGGGTGGTTTCCACGCCCTGTTGATCCACATAGAGGTCGACCCGGCCATCCGAGTCACAGGTAATGTCCTGCAGCACCGCACGCCGTGTCGGCGGTTGGTCGAGGTTTTCCAGGGGCAGAATGGGAAAGATCTGGTCGATGCCCCAGATATCGGGCAGCGACTGGAACAGGGAGAAGTTGACGAAGAACTTGTCCGCCAGCTTCTCGTTGAGCTCGTCGATGACCTCCCGTTGCGCCCGGTTGTCCGGGTTGAGCCCGGCCCGGATGCGCAGGCACACCGCCTGGTAGAGCTGTTCCGCCTGGGCGCGCTGTTCCAGGTTCAGCACGCCATGGGCGAACAGTTCCTGGGCTTCCGACAGGGCATAGGCGGCATCGTGGTAGATCTCCAGCAACGAGCGGCCATTGCGGCTGTCGAGCAGGGCTTGGTAATCGCCCCAGAGGTTCTTGATGACCGAGGGGGCGGTCTCGGAGGGGGCCGCGAGCGGCTGTTCCTCGATCTGCTCCACGTCGATGACATCGGTGATCAGCACGGCATGATGAGCCGTGAGCGCGCGTCCCGATTCCGTGATCAGGGCCGGGTGGGGCAGCTTGTTGCGCGCACATTCTTCCTTGATGGCATGCACCACGTGGTAGGCATATTCATCGAGGCTGTAGTTGGCGGAGCAGGCACTGCGGGAACGGGTGCCTTCGTAATCGACACCCAGGCCGCCGCCCACGTCCACCACATCCACTGGCGCGCCCAATTGCCGGAGCTGACCATAGAAGCGCGCGCACTCGCCCAGGCCGCGCTGGATGTCACGAATGTTGGCGATCTGCGAGCCCAGGTGAAAATGCAGCAGGCGCAGGCAATCCAGGGCGTTGGCGTCGCGCAGGCGCTGCACCACCGTCAGAATCTGAGTGGAGGAGAGGCCGAACTTGGATTTCTCGCCCCCGGTATTCTGCCAGTTGCCCTTGCCGATGGAGGCCAGGCGCGCCCGCACGCCCACCAGTGGGCGCACGTCCAGGCGCTGGGCCTCTTCCAGGATCAGGTTCAGCTCGGTCAGCTTCTCGATCACGATGTAGACGTTGTGGCCGAGCTTCTGCCCGATCAAGGCCAGGCGAATGTATTCGCGGTCTTTGTAGCCATTGCACACAATGGTGGAGCCGGGGCGCTCGGAAAGGGCCAGCACGGCCATCAGTTCGGGCTTGCTGCCCGCTTCCAGGCCCACCTGGCCATTTTCCATGGCGGGAGACGCCTTGATGATCTCTTCCACCACGCGACGTTGCTGGTTCACCTTGATCGGATACACCACGGTGTAGTGGCCCTGGTAATCCTGCTGGCGGGCGGCCTGATTGAACGCATCGCATAACCGATTGACGCGGTCGTGGAGAATATCGCTGAAGCGCACCAGAACCGGCAGTGATAAGCCTTCAGACACGATCTGACGGGTCAGTTGCGGCAGATTGATGCTGCCGTTCTCCGTGCGACTGGGACGAATCAGGATCTCGCCGCTGTCGTTGACATCGATGTAGCCTTCTCCCCAGTAGGGGATGTTGTAGGCGGTCAGAACGTCGCTGCGCGTCCAGCTTTTCATTGCGTCGGGAGCCCCCAGGTATCGGTGCGAAGGATTGCGAAAGATTTCGTCTTGGGCGGGCCGCAGTGGTCTCGCCGAAAACCCCGTATTCTACGGTATGGAATAGGGTGGGGGCTACGTTTGTCCCGCGCTTCTCGCCGACGCGTGCAGGGCGGACCGTCCAGGCTGGACGGGTGTTACAATGCGCGGCTGATTCATCAACCGGATGCCTTGCGGGGTCGTCTCGAGGGCAGATCCAACCTCACAGGAGATTCACCAAATGCTGGAGCCCGGCATTTACCGTCATTTCAAGGGCGCGCTGTATGAGGTAATCGGCGTGGCCCGTGATTCAGAAACCGAGCAGCCATTCGTGGTGTATCGGCCGCAATACGGCGAACGGGGCCTCTGGATTCGGCCACTGGCCATGTTTACCGAAGAGGTCGAACGGGATGGCCGACGCCAGCGACGCTTTGAATACGTGGGGCCGGTGGCTTAGGGCGGTGCTTCGGTGCCGTCGGCGGTGATCCGTATAATTTTCTGACCGTAAATTTTTGAGGCCACTATTCCGGGCGACCGAAACGGTTGGCAGGTCCAAAACAGTAGTTGGGCGGAGCGGGCACTAAGGTTAGAATAGCGCCCTTTACCTTCCACGCAGGTATGGAGAGCATCATGAGTGAACAGATGAAGGGCTGGTTTACCGAAATTTTCCAGGATTACGGCACCGGCTTTTCCTTGAAGGTCAAGGGCAAGCTGCACGAAGAGCAGAGCCGCTACCAGTTCATCGAAATTTACGATACCGAGACCTTCGGCAACCTGATGGTGATCGATGGCGCGGTGATGCTGTCGACCCGCGATAACTTCCTGTACCACGAAATGATGTCCCACCCGGCCCTGTTCACCCACCAGAATCCCAAGAAGGTGGTGATCGTGGGCGGCGGCGATTGCGGCACCCTGAAGGAAGTGTTGAAGCACCCCGGCGTGGAAGAAGCCTGGCAGGTGGAAATCGACGAGCGGGTGACCCGCCTGGCCGAGAAGTACTTCCCCGAGCTTTGCACCGCCAACACCGATCCCCGCGCCAACTTCTTCTTTGGCGATGGCATCAAGTGGATGGCGGACGCCGATCCCGGCTCCATCGACGTCATCATCGTCGACTCCACGGACCCGGTTGGCCCGGCGGAAGGTCTGTTTGCGGTCGACTTCTATCGCAACTGCTTCCTGGCGCTGCGTGAAGGCGGCATTTTGGTTCAGCAGAGCGAATCCCCGCTGCTGCACGCCGAGACCATCATCAAGAACATCCATAAGGACATGAAGGCGGCGGATTTCGATCACGTGCGTACTCTGCCATTCCCGCAGCCGGTTTATCCCACGGGCTGGTGGAGCTGCACCATGGCCGGCAAGAAGAAGCGCGTTGAGCATTTCCGCGAGGAAGATGCGGCCGAGCGCCCCTTCGTCACCCAGTACTACAATGACGACGTGCACCGGGGCGCGCTGGCGATGCCAGAGTTCCTGAAGCGGGCACTGGATCAGGAATAAAACCCGATACCTGGTTGGCCGTTCGTTCCATCAGGGACGACGGCCGGCCAGGCGCTGATCTCAACTTTTGTCTCCCTCCTCCTCTTTCTTTACCTCTTACGTCCCACTCCGCCTCTGCTGTGAGGTGCGATCAGCCACCGCGCCACTTCACTGATATAAAACCGCTTTTTCAGTTGCTCTATCACTGGACATCTGCCGCCTGTGGGGTTTGCTTGCGCTTCGTTGCGTAAAACCATGCCTGAACTAAGCTTATTTGAGCCGGTCGTCGTGCACAGGGGCGTGCCTCCAAACCCTCCTATGACATTCGTCTGCCCTGTCGGGCCACACCGATAGCGCCAGGCTCCGGTGCGATTAAGTGAGCCCGCGCCGGACTCCGACCGATCAAAACAATAACCTGGAGAATGCGAATATGCTGCTACGTATCCTGAAAGTGTCCCTGCTGACCATTCCCGCCA
>JAEZAA010000182.1 GCA_023430625.1 Pseudomonadota bacterium | reverse complement strand
CGTATTCCGAATGGACCCGGTTGTCGTCGCCGTCCCGGTAATCATCGGCGCTGGCATGGGTGCCGTTAGCCCGGATATAGCCCAGCGAGTTGCCGGTTAGAACCTCGGCGACAAAATCGCGGCGGCCGAAACTGGCGACGGTGCTGCTGCCCGTGAACTGGGCCGTGGGTTCGGTAAAGTAGGCTGGATCACGCTCGAACAGCACGGTGGCCGCGGAATTGCCGGGACCATGCACGACGGTTTGTGGGCCCTTGATGAGGGTGATTCGATCAAAGGTTTCCGGATAAATGTAGGCGGTGGGCGGATCCATTCGGCTGCCGCATCCGCCCAGGATGCCTTCGCCATCGATCAGGATATTGACCCGCGATGCCGCCATGCCGCGAAACACCGGATCGCCGTCGGTTCCGCCTTTGCGGATGACGGAAAAGCCGGGCATGGTCTTGAGGTAATCCGCGCCGTCATGGGCAGGAACCGGCTGGCGGGGCTGCTTGGGATCGGTGACGACGGTAAGCGGTTCAGCCGTGGGAGCGGCGGTGATTTCGATGGCATCCAATTGAAAGGTCGTTTCGTCGGATTCCGGGACCGAATTGTCCGCTTCGCTGTGGAGTGCTTGCACACTGGCGGGCGTTGCCACCAGCACGGTCAGCAACAGATTTTTGAGCGCCATGATTACCCCCTGGAAAAGCCGATAGGATAGGTAGGAATTATCGCGAAATAAAGCAATGTAACCTTTGCGCTAGGTCAATCGATTTCAAAAGCGCCTGCATTGAGTTGCGCAGCGAGAAGCGCCTTTTGCAGTTCTAATGGCCCGGCTCCTTGTTCAGGAGCCAGGCCCTTATGAGGGATTAACGGGACTGGGTGCGCTGGCGTAGGCTCGTCAGCGTCTTGTAAGGCAGGTCGCGGGCCACCATCTCGGCCACCCAGCCGGGAATCGAGCCGCCCACATCCACTTCCACCGTGTAGGTAACCTGGGTTTCCTCGGGGCTGATGGCGGTCAGGGTGTAGGAGCCTTCCAAACGTGGCATCCGCACGGCGTCGTCCTGCACCGGCATTTCCTCGGCATCCACGTTGCGGAACAGCACGCTGATCTGGCTGCCGTCCGCCGCGCGTTCGATCCGAGAGCTGACCACTACGTCCCGGTCCCACACGGGCCAGGGCGAATCGGTGCGGTTATAAAGGATGGTTTCCTGTTCGTCGACCACTCTCAACAGGCGCGCATCGGCACAGCGGTGCATCCATTCCGTGTGACTGTCCACGTCCTTGATGGCCGCTAGAATTTGCTCGGCCGAGGCGGCAATGCGGGCTTCTCCGCGAAAGCCGGGCATGACTGCGTCCGGTATGTCCAGCTTCCAGATCTTGACCCCGTCGCTGTTATCGATTTCATACCATTGGGGTGCTTTGGCGTCGGTGCTTTCCTCGGCGGCAAACGTGGGCTGGTATGCCAGCGTTGCTGCGAGCAATGCAGCGGTAAAGTAACGGCGATGTTTCATCGGTCCCTCCAGGAACATGGCAGTGGTTGAATTGGCCCAAATAAATGTGCGGCGATTCTATAGCGGTTGGCGGGGAAATAAAGAGGACTGGTCACCAGATTGAGTACTCGCGCCATGTTTGGGGCGCCCTGTTCTGGTATACAAGGCATATAACAACGGGCCGGAGCGCCCAGAACGTGCAACCTCGAACCATCCGTCAGGAGAAGAATTGAATGTTTCAGAAACTCGTGCCGCTCAACAGCGTTCAGCATGCTAACAAAAAGATCAAAGCCCTGGAGGGATACCAGTTTGCGTCCCAGGCACACGTTGCGTCGCTCATGATTCACGAGTTCACCCGCGCCGCGCCCATTTATCCCATCGTGTTTCTCGACGACGGCAAGGGTGGCTACTTCCCCTATGCCATGCTTGGGCTGGATCTGGGCGAGAACCTGTTTGTCGAGCCAAGTGGCCGCTGGCAGGCGACCTATATTCCCGCAGTGGTTCGTCGCTATCCCTTTGCACTGGCGCAGGGTAACCAGCCGGATCAGCTGACGGTCTGTATCGATGAAGGCAGCGTCCTGGTCAACGACAGCGAAGGCGATCCCATTTTCACGGCTGACGGCGAGCCGACGCCCATCCTGGATAACGCCAAGCGCTACCTGAGCGAACTGCAGCAGATGGAAGTGCAGACCTATGCGTTTTGCCGCTTTCTGGTGGAGCAGGATCTGCTCACGCCGCTGCAAATGCGGGTGTCTCAGAACAGTCAGGCGAAGAACATCACCGGCTGCCACATGATCAGCGAAGAAAAACTGAACAAGTTGTCGAATGAGCAGTTTATTCAGCTTCGCGCCAAAGGCTTTCTGCCAGCCGTGTACGCCCACTTGCTCTCGCTGGGGCAGGCGGAACGGTTGGTGGCCTTGAAAGACAGCCAGGCGTCGAGAGCGGCCTAGACCGTAACGAGACCTGAGCCGGGTTCATCGATGGTTGCTTTTATTGATGAACCCGGCATTGATGAACGCGGCCTTAGAACCGGAAGGCCAGACCGGCCGATACTTCCCCCTGAAAATACCCGCTACTCTCAAAACGAACACTGCATCCACCGGAGCAAAAGACCGCTCCGCCACTGTCCAGGACCGTGTAGATCCCACGCAGGTCGAACCGCACCAGTAGCTGGTCCGTAAGCGGAAGCTTATAGCCGCCACCCAGCGATATGGACGCGCGATGATGGCTGTCGAACTCGCTGTCCTTGGGTTCGAGCCGCGTCACACCGGCGACGCCGGAGACAAAGGCGCCGGTCGTTTGGCCGTCGGGAAAGTACAGCCCACCAACCTGAACCTGGTAAATCACCAGATCAAGCG
>JAEZAA010000283.1 GCA_023430625.1 Pseudomonadota bacterium | reverse complement strand
TTTTTCGGCGAGCTTTCGCACCTCGTCGGCAACCACGGCGAAGCCGCGACCGGCGTCCCCGGCACGGGCGGCTTCGATGGAGGCGTTCAGTGCGAGCAAGTTGGTCTGGTCGGCGATGCGGGATACTTCCACCGCCATGGACTGCAACTGCTGAACGCTGCTGCTGGCCAGTTCGATCATTTCCAGGGTGTGGGCTTTCTGAGCATTTGCGTGGCGTAGGGACACGACAATGTTCTCAAGAATGCCACGGCTTTCGCCGAAGGTTTGTTGCACCTGGCTGTCCGCTCCAGTGCCGCCCGCCTGCTGAGAAGTATGAAGCGCGTGATCCAGGCGTTCGATTAGGGTTGAGAAACGCAACACCAGATCCTGAATGGAGGATTCGGTCTGGTTATGAACTTCCTCCAGATGGCTGAGCCAAAGGGGCATGAGCCCGTTGCAGGCTTCATCCAGCCCTCGGTAGAGGGCGCGCGGTGGCTCGGAGGCCGCATCCGTTTCCGCTAGGGTGTCGGCGGTCCGTGCGGGGTTATCCAGGCTATCATGGTGTTTCCATAAGCCAATCAAACTTAGCCCAACCAACAAGCACAGCACGAGTGTCCAGTAGAGACTGGAATCGGATGCTAGCCAATAGCCAACTGCAGCGAACGCGAGTGGGCCGCCGTAGAGCAGGTAGCTGAATAGCCGGTTGATATTCAAGGATTGCAGTGAAGAGGGATGCATTCTTGTACCTGATGGAATAGCAGAAAGCCTTTATAGCCTAGTACAGATTTGAACTTCAGTTCAGAACCAGACAAGTAAGCCGAGGAGCGGCGGGCTCGACGAGTGTCGGTTCGAGCCGGGCCTACGGTCAGGCCCGGCTCCGACGCAGTATTAGTCGAGTCTCGAACTCGTGGAGACGTCCTGTAACTGCTTCAGCTCGTCCCAGGACAGGATCCGAGGGAGATTGAGAATGACCAGAAAGCCCTGTTCCAGTTTACCCATGGCCGCGATGAAGTCGGTGCGAATGCCGGTGCCAAAGGTGGGTGGCGGTTCCAGGGATTCCGCCGGAATCTCCGACACGGCGTTGACGGCATCGACCACCATACCCACCACTTGAGCGCGGTCCTCCAGCTCAATCTCGACGATGACGATACAGGAGCGTTTGCCGATGGTCGACGGATCACGGCCAAAACGGGCGTTGAGATCGATGACCGGCACCACGGCGCCACGCAGGTTGATCACCCCCCGCAGAAATTTCGGCATCATGGGCACGGCGGTCAGTTGCCCGTACTCAATGATCTCCTTGATATGCAGGATACCTATGGCATAGGCCTCCCCCCGCAGCATGAAGGACAAGTACTGCTGCTGGCCCATGTCAGGCTCGGTGCCGCGATGTCCAGCGGCGACGACTAGATTGCTCATAAACTCGTACCTGCTCTAGAACCGCTCGAAATCGCCGCTGTTTCCCGTGCCGGCGTAGGGCTGTCGGGGTTTTGGTGCGGAGTGGGAGCGGCCAGCCGCATGGCTAACGGCCTTTCCCGAATTCCGCAGGGGCGAATCGGATGCGTGCCCCTGGTTGCGTAACTGAAAGAAACTGATGGCCTGCTGCAGCTGTTCGGCCTGCGCGCTCATTTCCTCGGCGGTTGCCGCCAATTCCTCGGAGGACGAAGCATTCTGCTGGGTCGCCTGGTTGAGCTGGTTAATGGCGCCGTTGATCTGGGACGCACCATAGGACTGCTCCTTGCAGGCCGCCGCGATCTCTTGCACCAGATCCGAAGTTTTGCGAATGCTGGGTACCATGTTCTTCAACAATTCGCCGGCGCGGGTGGCGCGGGCGACGCTGTCGCTAGCCAACTGGCCGATCTCCTGGGCGGCCACCTGGCTACGTTCGGCCAGCTTACGCACCTCCGCCGCCACCACGGCGAAGCCCTTGCCGTGCTCGCCCGCCCGCGCGGCTTCGATCGCGGCATTGAGGGCCAGTAGATTGGTCTGATAGGCGATATCGTCGACAATGCCGATACGGTCGGCGATGTTCTTCATGGCCTCCACTGTTTCCTGCACCGCCGCGCCGCCTTCTTCCGCTTCCTGGGCCGCCTTGGTGGCGAGGCCGTTGGTGACGGTCGCATTCTCGCTGTTTTGATTGATGGAGGCTGTGGACTGCTCCATGGTGGCGCTGGTTTCCTCGACGCTGGCGGCCTGCTCGCTGGCGCCCTGGCTCAGGGTCTGGGCGGTGGCACTGACTTCAGTGGAGGCGCTGGAAAGGTTGTCAGCGGCCCCGCGGACCTCGCCGATGATTTGCACCAGCTTTTCCACCATGGCCTGCATGGCGCGCTTGAGTTGGCCGGTCTCGTCGGTGCTGTCGGCACTGATCTGGGCGGTCAGATCTCCTTGTGACAGGCGATTGGCCAGTTCCACCGAGTCCGCAATCGGTCGGGTAATGCTACGGGTGACCCAGAAGGCAATGGCGACCGCCAGGAAGATGGCAATGGCCGCCAGTCCAATCATCATGGCTCGAGCGGAGCTGTATAATTCCGCGGCGTCCTGGGCACCTTGCTCCATCAGCCGCCCCTGGAAGTGAATGAGGTCGTCAATGGCCTTGAAGTAAGCGGCCTGCTGGCCTCGAATGACGGAGACCAGGAATGTTAAAGCCTCTTGCCGCTTATTGTTGCGTATCAACTCAATGAAGGTGTTTTGGGAAACGATGTAGGTCGCGCGCATGTCCTCGACAGCCTTCAGCAGTTGTTTGCCTTCATCTGAGTCGATGGTTTGCCGCAGCTTTTCCAGATTTTCGCCGATCTGTTCACGGGCGTCTTCGACGCGGCGAATCTCCTGGTCGATTTTCCCTTGATCCGTCTCCAGCAGCATGTTGCGAACGGCGCGGGCGACAACACTCAGGCTGTCGATAATACTGTTGGCCCAGACGGTCTTGGGATAGCGATCCTCCACCATCAGTTTGACTTCCTGATCGAGCGCCCCCAGACGGTTGATGCCGATCACCGAAATCGCGACCAGAAGTAATAGAACGGTACCGAACCCGAGTGCTAACCGCATCCCGATTTTCATATTCTTGAACATTCACCAACTCCGAGTAGAAACTAATTTCGATGACCAATGATGGCCAACCTGCCGTTGTAATGGGGCGCCCGGGAATATCTGCCGCCGCCCACATGCAGGCTCAGCGGTTGCATCTGGCATGATGGAAAGCGGCGAGTTAGGATTTGCGCCTGAGGGCGTTTAGGCATGAGGAGCCGGGCGCACACTGCGGCGAAGGGCAGCAACTGATTGTGCAGGTCTGAGCCCAAAAGGGGAGTTATCGACAGGCAATGTCAATGTGGCTAAGACCATGCAATGGAAAAGGTTATACGGAAAATTCAAAAGAGCGAGGAAATATCAGTTTTTAATTTGAATCGTTTTGTAACGAAGCATTTTGTTGTGTAAGCAGGTTTGGATGGGGGCGGCTAAATAGCCGCGCCATATAGCAAAAAATTGATTTGATATAAGTTTTATATGGCTTTTATATAGTTTGAAGTAGGCCGCTCAATGCAACTTCAACCGCGGCTGAATCGCCCGATTGATCTTGTCGGTGAGCCAGATCAGAAAGCCCCGGGTGAAACCATGCAGCGCGATCTGATGCATGCGATAGAGGGAGATGTAGAACATCCGCGCCAGCTTGCCTTCCACCATCAGGCTGCCGCCGGTGAGGTTGCCCATGAGGCTGCCGACGCTGCCGTAGTGGCTGAAGGAAATCAGAGAACCGTGATCCCGATAGCGGAAGGGTAAGGGATCTTGCCCCTGCAGCCGGCGCGCCAAAGTCTTGGCCAACAGGCTGGCCTGCTGATGGGCCGCCTGGGCGCGGGGCGGGACCGGGCGATCCGTGTCCGGCTGCGGGCAGGAGGCGCAGTCGCCAAAGGCGAAGATGTCCGGGTCGAGGGTGGTCTGGAGGGTGTCCCGCACCATCAGCTGGTTGGCCCGGTTGGTCTCCAGCCCGGCCAGGTCCTTCAGGAACTCCGGCGCCTTGATGCCGGCCGCCCACACCATCATGTCGGCGGGCAGCTCCTCGCCGCCCTCCAGGCAGAGGCGGTCCGCCGCCACCCGGGTGACCCGGGCACCGGTGCGAACCTCGATGTTCAGACGCCCCAGCTCCCGCTGCGCGGCGGCGGAGAGACGCTCGGTCAAGGCCGGCAGGATACGTTCGCCAGCTTCAATGACCGTAATTCTTACACTCGACGACTCCAGGTGATCCAGGCCGTAACTGGGCAGCTCGCGGGAGGCCAGCCGCAGCTCCGCGGCCAGTTCGACGCCGGTCGCCCCGGCGCCGATGATGGCGATGTGCATGCGTTGGTTGCCGGACATCTGGGCTTCGTATTCTTTGGCCAAGAACCGGTTCAGCATCAGGCGGTGGAACGAGCGGGCCTGGGGCAGGGTATCCAGGAACAGGCAGTTGTCTTGCACGCCGGGGGTGCCGAAATCGTTGGCCGTGCTGCCGATGGCGATGACCAGGGTGTCGTATTGCTTGCGCCGCTCCGGCACCACCTCCTGGCCCTCATCATCGATAATCGGCGCCAGGACCACTTCCTTGCGCTCGCGGTCGATATCAGTCAGCCGGCCCAGGCTGAACTCGAAATGGTGACGCCGGGCGTGGGCGCGGAAGTTGACTTCGTTGGCGCTGGCGTCCAGCGAACCCACGGCCACCTCGTGGTACAGGGGCTTCCACACATGGGTCAGATGGGCATCCACCAGCACCACGCGCGCTTTCTTCCCGCGTCCCAGGCGACGACCAAGCTTGGTCGCCAGCTCCAGTCCACCGGCACCGCCACCGACGATGAGAATCGTGTGTAAAGGGTTATTCATGAACAAACTCCGTACATCAGGAATGGGGCCGGGCTGGATCGGCAGGTCGCGCGACGGAACTTATTTCTTCATCAGATCCATCAGACTGGCCATGGTGGCCTTGCCCTTCACCTTGTTCGCGGCGGGATCGCTGGGGCCGATGCCTTCCCACACCAGATCGTCCGCCGGTAACTCATCGAGAAAGCGGCTGGGCGTGCTTTCGATTTTTTCGCCGTACTGCTTGCGCTCGCCCGCGTAGGTCAGGGTCAGGGTGCGTTGGGCACGGGTAATGCCCACGTACATCAGGCGGCGTTCTTCTTCGATCTGATCGGTTTCAATGCTGTTGCGATGGGGCAGCAGGTCTTCCTCCAGCCCCATGATGAACACGTGGGGAAACTCCAGTCCCTTGGACGCGTGCAGGGTCAGCAGGTGCACCTTGTCGGTGTCGTCCTCTTCCTCCCGCTGTTCCATCATGTCGCGCAGGATCATGCGGCTGACGGCGTCTTCGATGGTGATTTCATCGGCCGTGCCCTTGTCCTGCTCCAGCATGCGCGCCAGCGAGTCCATCAGATACCAGACATTCTGCATCCGGCGCTGGGCCTGCGTTGGCGAGGAGCTATTCTGGTGAAGCCAGTCCTCGTAATCAATGTCGGTAAACATTTGCTTGAGGGTGCGCACCGGGTCGTCGTCGTAGCAGCGGCGGGTGGTGTCCTTGACCCAACTGCAGAACATGCGCAGCCGGCCCAGCGCCGCTTCGCTCAGGTGCTGCTCCGCCCCCAATTCATGCACCGCGCGATAAAGGCTGACGTTGCGCTGGGTGGCGTACTGCCCGAGTTTTTCCAGGGTAGAGGGCCCGATTTCGCGCCGGGGCACGTTGACGATGCGCAGGAACGCCGCGTCGTCGTCCGGGTTCACCAGCAGGCGCAGGTAGCCCATGGCATCCTTGATTTCGTTGCGGGCGAAAAACGAGGTGCCGCCGCTCAGGCGGTAGGGAATCTGGTACTGCTGCAGCTTCATTTCCAGCAGGCGCGACTGGTGATTGCCCCGGTAGAGCACGGCGAAATCCCGGAATTCCGCCTTGCGCTTGAGCTTCTGGTCGATGATCTCGGTCGCCACTCGTTCCGCCTCGGCATCCTCGTTGCGGGTGCGGATGATGCGGATCTCCTCGCCCATGCCGAACTCGCTCCACAGGGCCTTTTCGAACACGTGGGGGTTGTTGGCGATGACGGTGTTGGCGGCTTTCAGGATGCGCGCGGTGGAACGGTAGTTCTGCTCCAGCTTGATCAGGCGCAGGTTGGGAAAATCCTCCTGCAGCCGCGCCAGGTTTTCCGGGCGGGCGCCCCGCCAGGCGTAGATGGACTGGTCGTCGTCGCCCACCACGGTAAAGCGCTTGCTGCCGCCCACCAGCTGTTGCACCAGTTCGTACTGGGCCATGTTGGTGTCCTGGTACTCGTCCACCAGCAGGTAGCGGATCTTCTGCTGCCATTTCTCCAGAACCGCCGGATGTTCCCGGTAGAGGGTGACCGGCAGCAGGATCAGGTCGTCGAAATCCAGCGCGTTGTAGGCCTTCAGGTATTGGTTATAGAGGGCATAGACCCGCGCCGCGCGCGCTTCTTCCTCATCCTGGGCGTGGGAGAGGGCGTACTGGGCCGAGCGCAGGTCGTTCTTCCAGGTGGAGATTTTCATCTGCAGGTCGCCCACCTCGTCGCCGTCCTCGGCGTATTCCCGCAGCACGATGTCCCGGATCAGGGCCTTGGCGTCTTCCGAATCGAAGATGGAGAAGCCGGCCTTGTAGCCCAGGGTCTTGTGCTCCTGGCGAATGATGTTGAGGCCCAGGTTGTGGAAGGTCGACACGGTCAGGCCCCGCGCCTGGGACCCCTTGATCAGCCTGCCCACCCGCTCCTTCATCTCGCGCGCGGCCTTGTTGGTGAAGGTCACCGCCGCGATATGGGCGGCGCGAATGCCGCATTCCTCCACCAGATAGGCGATCTTGCGGGTAATCACACTGGTTTTGCCACTGCCGGCGCCGGCCAGCACCAGCAATGGGCCATCGATGTAGCGCACAGCTTCCTGCTGACGGGGATTCAGTTGAGACACTGCTTCAATACCTGGTGGACGATGAGGCGCATGGGCGCCGGTCGGATGTTGGCGGCGCGGCGGTTTCGCGGGCGAGATTATGACCCATGTCCCGGTCCAAGGTCACCTTCGGACCGGCTCTGAAGGCGACGATTTCCAGAGTCAAGGAGGCGACCCATTTCTGGGCGAAAATGTGGAAGTAAGTGCGCGCTGTCACAGTTTGTGAAGCACAATAAGGACTTACTCGCACTTTTTGGTGGGCTTATTTATGCTTGCGTTACAAATTGATAACAAAAAGTTACGGACTGCGGCATGGAATGGGATGGTCAGGTTGCCCGACGGGATTCGTATCAGGTTTTACTGCTAACGCCACATCACACGGAATTTCTCTGGCTGTCAGCCATGTTGGCGCAGGACCCGGCTGTCGACTGGCGGGTGTCCTGGAGCAACAGCGTGGCCGTGGGCGAAGATTGCCTGCAGCGCCACCGCTATGACGTGATCGTTTGGGATTGCCAGTTCCGCACCGAGGACAGCCTCTCGTTTTTGCGCCACATGCGCGCCCAGAGCCATCAGGCCGCCATCGTTGCGATCTCCGCCGAAGCTACCGTGCCCTTTGCCCGCTCCCTGTTCCAGGCAGGTGCCAGCGATTATTTCCCCAAGCGCGAGCTGGATGGTGCCGGCCTGACCCGCACCCTGGTACAAGCCATCTTTCGCCAGCGTACCCAACTGCGTCTGACCGCCGCCCAGGAACTACGCTCGAACTCGGACCGCAGCCTGTTCGAGGACCGCCTGCAGCAGGCCCTGTTGCGCGCCGAGCGCCGGCGCGAGCGGGTGGGACTTCTGTTTCTCAATATCGATGACTTCAAGCGGATCAACAGCGGCCTTGGCCGGCAGGCGGGTGACTTCCTGATGCGCCTGGTGAGCTCCCGGCTGGAAGGCGTGCTGCGGCGCTGTGACAGCCTGGGCCGGATGGGCGGCGACGAATTTGCGGTGATTCTGGAGGAGCTGGATCAGGACGAGGGCCTGGTCCAGGTCGCCCAGAAGATCCAGAAAGCCTTTACCCGACCGTTCAGCCTGAACCAGCAGCAACTGATGTTGACGCTGAGCATGGGGC
>JAEZAA010000207.1 GCA_023430625.1 Pseudomonadota bacterium | reverse complement strand
CTGCCATTTCCTGCCCTATCAGCCCCTCAGAATTTGCCACGCCTGACGCAGGCTCCGCCGGCTCACTTGCGCGAGCAGCCTCTTCGCCAGACACAGGATCCTCGCCCGCTCCAGGAGCCCGCTCTGATGAACTAGAAGGCTCTGAAACCGGAGGTGCCGCCACATCGATTTCATTACTACCCGTCAGTACCTCCGCGTCTATCGGCTCCGACTCTTCACGAACGCGCTCGCTATCACGCGCCAGACGCTCCTCCGCCAACCGCAATCTCTCCAGCGTTTCCATCTCCTCAACCGGAGACTGCTGTGACGAATTAGGCTCTGAGCTGGAAACAGAGTCTTCCAGATCCGGATCCTCTTGATAAAGCATCGCGACCAACGCGAAACAGCCCACCAACAGCAACACAGGAATAACAGCCCAGTACCAGCGGACCGACGACTTTTTTGCGCTTTTCCGTTCGGGCGGAGCCACTAGCGACGCCCCGGCGCCAGCTTGAGACCGAGGTGCCAACAGGATCTCAGGCGCCACTTGATGAATACGTCCAGGCAAACCACCGCTTTGGACACGAATTTTCGCCACATCCGTAGCAACCAGGGGCGGATGACCGCTCCAGCCACTCGCTCGAAGCCGCATCGCCAGATAGTCCTCGACCTCCTCTCTGGTTAAGACCGGCAACTCCAACCTCAACCACCAGGCAGACTCGCCTGGCCGAGCCAACACGGCCTCCATCGGTTGCGCCGCCATTGCATCAGCCACCAATAGCAGTGCCAGATCCCCCGCCGCCACCATCGGCCGTACCCAATCCGCCAGCCACTGCAAAGCCACTGAGGCAAGATTCTCGGCGCTCTCCACCAGAACGAGCACTCGCTCGCCCTGTCTGGCCAGATGCCGGCAATGCGCGACGATGTCATGCTGCAACTGCTGAGTGGACGACTGTGACGATATCTGAAGCTCCAGCGCTCTCGCTAGCCACTGCAGCAGATGATCCGGCCCGTCCATCTCCAGCGGCAAACGGAGTGCGCGAAGTCGACCCGCCTCCTCCTGCAGCAATCGCTCGACCACAGCGGACTTACCCGCACCTAACGGGCCGGTGAGCAATAACGCCAAGCTTCCAAAGTGGGCGAAATGAGCAAGCTTCTCAAGTGTCTGTGCACGTTGCGCACCGGGATAGAAAACAGTGTCATTGGAAATAAACGGATCCCGTTCAACGCCATATTGCTGGCGCCATTGCTCCTGACGCTCGACGGCCCGAAACGAGGAATCCGGCGAGGCTGGGTGAACGGGCTCTGCCATGGTGTTAGCCGGCAGCATCCTGGGTCATATGCCGTAACGACTCCTCAAGCTTGCCCAGCTCAAAGTCCGCCGTCACATCGGCATCACCCAAGCTGCGCAACAATACCAAGCGCAACTGGCCATCCAGTACTTTCTTGTCGACCGCCATTAGCCGCATAAAATCGGCTGCCGTCATGTCCGACGGCGGTTTTAATGGCAGGCCACAGGCTCCAATGAGGCGCGTCAGGCGCTGTTGATCCGCCTCGCTGATTCGCCCCAGCCGGCGAGACAAATCAGCCGCCATCACCATGCCCGTGCCGACGGCCTCGCCATGCAGCCAGCTGGTATATTGGGTAAAGGTCTCGATGGCATGCCCGAACGTATGGCCAAGATTGAGAATGGCGCGGATGCCACCTTCACGCTCATCTGCCGCAACGATTCTCGCCTTGCAGCGGCAGGAGCGTTCAATCGCCTCTGCCAGTGCATCAAAATCCCGCGCCATCAACGCATCCGCATGCGCCTCCAGCCATTCGAGAAACTCGATGTCCTGAATGGCGCCGTATTTAATGACCTCCGCCATGCCCGCCGTAAGCTCTCGTGGCGGCAGGGTGTTCAGCGTCTCCAGATCCACCAGCACCGCATTTGGCTGATGAAAGGCGCCGATCATGTTTTTGCCTCGAGCATGATTCACACCCGTCTTCCCACCGACGGATGAATCGACCTGGGCGAGCAACGTCGTGGGCATCTGAATGAAGGCTACGCCGCGCTGATAGCTGGCTGCGGCAAAGCCAGTCATGTCACCGACAACGCCGCCGCCCAAGGCGATGAGCGTCGTACTGCGTGAGTGCCGCTTCGCCAACAGGGCGTCGAAAATCTGATTGAGGTAGTCGAGCGTCTTGTACTTCTCACCGTCCGGTAGGATGACGGAGTCAACCTGTAGTCCACTCAAGCTGCTCGTCAACTTCTCCAGGTACAGCGGGGCTACGGTCTCATTGCTGACGACCATGACCTGCTTGCCATGGATATAAGGACGCAATAGATCGCCCTGCCCCAGCAATCCCTCACCAATCAGAATCGGATAGCTTCTCTCGCCCAGCTCTACCTGAAGTTCCCGCATGTATAGCCCTACCAGCCTCTATGAGTTACAGACCGCGCTCGAACGCCTCGACAATTTCGCGAATAACCGCTTTCGGCCGCCGACTATCTGTAGAAATGATGATCGTCGCGATTTCCCGGTATAGGGGGTCGCGTTTCTCCAGGAGATCCTGCAGGATCTGGCGGGGATTTTCCCGCTGCAGAAGCGGCCGGTGGCGATCTTTCCGCGTGCGCTCGAACTGTTGATCAACAGACGTCTGAAGATAAACCACCAGCGCATCCCTGGCGAGATGGCGGCGATTCTCCGGCTGAATCACCGCACCACCGCCCGTGGCCAACACGATGCCAGCGCGCTGGCTCAATTCTTCAATTACGGCACTTTCCCGCTCGCGAAAGCCGGCTTCGCCTTCCACGTCAAAAATCCAGGGAATATCCGTACCACAACGGCGCTCGATTTCGCGATCCGAATCCACGAACTCGAAGCTCAGCTCTTTTGCCAAGGCTTTACCAATGGTGGTTTTGCCGGCCCCCATGGGACCTATCAAAACAATGCGACGGGGTACAGTCATGACTCGCCGTTCCGGTGATAGTAACGGCGGTGAAGGATAGCATAGCGCCTTGCGATGCCATAGCACGCGGATCAAACAAAAGCCGCCTGCGGGAAACGACGAAGCCACCGCTAGGGTGGCTTCGTGTTTCTTCTAGTACTTGCAGTACTCGCTATTACTGTGTCACCAGCCCGTCCTTAAGAAGTTTGGGCGTGATGAAGATCAGCAGCTCTGAGCGCTCGTCAGACGTTTCGCTACGACGGAACAGAGCTCCCAGGTAGGGGATGTCGCCCAGGAACGGGGTTTTCACCACCGTGTTCACAACCTCCGACTGATAGATACCACCCAGGACCACCGTTTCGCCGTTACCCACCAACACCTGCGTGACAACTTCATTGGTAGCAATGCTCGGAATCCCAGCCGTGACTTCACCGCGCGAGTCCTGACTAACTTTAAGGTCCATGATGATTTTGTCATCAGGCGTAATCTGCGGAGTCACCTCTAGCGACAACACCGCCTCTTTGAAGGACACGGACGTTGCACCACTGGATGAAGCTTCCTGATAAGGGATTTCCTCACCAGACTTGATGCTGGCGGTCTGGCGATCTGCAGTGACAACCTTGGGCTGAGCCACGATTTCGCCACGACCATCACTTTCCAGAGCGGACAGCTCCAGGTCAATCAGCAGATCGTCACGGGCGAACCCCAGCGCGAAGGATGTGGTGTTTGCCTTAGAGACACCCAAATCCACCACCAGCGCATCAGGGAAACTGACAGAGTTAGACCGACCGGCGGCAACGTCCGTAAGTTCTCCAAGCGTGTTCTGAGAACCACCAGCGCGAATCAAATTACGGCCGTCACGATTAAAATAGCCGCCACCCCATTGCACGCCGATATCCCTACCGACATTGGTCGACGCCCGCACAATACGTGCCTCGATCAAAACCTGACGCACAGGAATGTCCCAGGTTGTAATCAGGCGGCGTACCTGTTCGATCTTATCGGCCGTTTCACGGATACTAATCGTATTCGTGCGCAAGTCGGAGGAGATAAAGCCTCGTTCAGAGATTAAATCTTTATCCGCACGCAGCAACTCAACAATATCCTGAGCCTTGGCATAGTTGATTTGAATCATCTCCAGGCGAATCGGTGCCAGCTCAGCAATCTGTTTATTGGATTCCAGCTCAAGTTTCTCACGCGCAGCAATTTCCGCTGCAGGCGCAATTAGCATCACGTTACCCACGGTGCGCTTATCAAGCCCTTTTGTCTTCAAGATCAGCTCGAGAGCCTGGTCCCAGGGCACATTCTGGAGTCGTAATGTAATCTTGCCACCAACCGTATCACTGGCGACCAGGTTCAGGCCCGTAAAGTCAGCAATCAACTGCAGAACCGAGCGGACCTCAATATCCTGGAAATTGAGGGACAACTTTTCGCCACTAAACGGAAACTTTTCCTGTTTGCGCTTTTCAACATCCTCTTTGGAAAGAGATTCCACGCTAAGCGTAAATTGGTTATCAGCCTGATAGGCCAAGTAATCAAAATCACCCTCTGGCTTCACCATCACAACGGTGTTGCCTGCCTCAGTAAAAATGTCGATATTACGCACAGGTGTTGCAAAATCCGTTACATCCAGACGACGCTGCAGCTCCTGGGGCAGAACAACATCTTCGAACTGCAGCCGGATCCGGCCACCTTCCTCCGACATATCAACCCCGACATTGGCGGAGGACAAGCCAATGATCACGCGCCCCTCGCCTTTTTCGCCACGACGAAAATCCACATCTCTTACCGTCGGCTTGCCGGCTCCCTTAGCCTTAGTGCTAGGAGCAGAGTTATCTGCTGCAGCCCAAACCGTATGACTATCTTCAGCAGAAGCTGATACCGTGGAAGCAGCATCACTTTGCTTGCCGACCGCAAGGATCAAATTGTTGCCTTCAACACGCGTCTGATAAGGAACCAATTTTTGCAAATTGACCACCAGACGGGTTCGGTCCCCAGCATCGATCACCGTAACGCTATGGGCATTACCCTGTCCCAACTGATGATGCTTGGAGGCCAAGGCACTTGTGACACCCGGCAGATCCAGCGCGATCCGGGCCGGCTGCTCAATGGTGTAGCCTTTTGGCTCGGGCGGCGTATCGTCAAACGTCAATCTGACCTCCGCCCGATCTCCGGGCAGCGCCGAGAAACCGATGTCCGTCAGCCTTGCCTGATCCGCATACACTTGAGCCACACCAAGCCCAAGACCCACAATTACTATACGGGAAGCTTTTACCCAAAATTGCGCCACAGGCCTTACCCCAATACGTTGCGAAAGACAGCTCTTGATCTTCATCATACCCACCCTGAACTCAGAGTTTCTGCTCTTCCAGGGCCAATGAACGCGGCCGTTCAACCCAACCGCCGCGCCCATTCGGAACGATCTCAACCAGATCGATCTGCCCTTCTTTTATGGCAACCACCCTTCCGTGGTTTTTACCCATATACTGCCCAGCGCGTACTCGATGTACGCCACCAGCGTTATCGTTAACCAATGCCCACAGCGTCGCATTCTCAGCCCGCTTCAATGTGCCCACCATGCGAAGATCCGTCACCGCGAAGTTTTCAAGCAACTCCTTTGGCCGATCCAGATCCGGCTTGACGTTAGCGTCTTCCGGCTCAGCAATGGCGGCAGCCTTCACGTCCTGAGGCGCATCAAAGGGAGACCGCCGATTCGCTGCGCTATAGGTAAAAGCCTGATAGGTCTTAAATTCTGGCAATGGCTCGATCTTACCCTTAGGGCGGGCGCGAATTTCCTCGACGAACGCGTTCAGGTCTTCGAACGAAGAGCCCTGGCCGCAAGCCGTAAGCCCCAGACAAACGCCTGCAATCAGCAAAATCTTTCTAGGTGCCGACATCATTTGCCCCCATGCCCACTATAGCGATAGGTCTTGGCGATGATTGTCATATCAAGCAAGCTACTATCTTTGGTTGCCCCAATGGTGAAATCATGCAAGGTGACAATACGCGGCAACCCCGCCACACCACTGACAAATGCCGCCAAGTCGTGATAACCCCCGCGCATCTTGATCTCCAGCGGCAACTCGACGTAAAACTCCTTTGACACTTCTGGTTTTAAGGCGATGGACTGAATATCCAGTCCGCTTCCCGAACCTGTTGCCGATACGTCTTCCAACAGCCCTGGAACCTCTGTATCTGTCGGCAGTTGCTTCAGCAACACGCCAAAAGATTCTTCCATTTCCTGCATCTGCAGCTTATATGCAGCAAGATTAGCGACCTGGAATGCCTTGCTTTCGAACTGTTGTTTGAGGTTAGCCTCCTGCGCACGAACACTCTCAAGCTCCAGCTTACGGTCGGCGATATCAAACCAGTACACTCCACCAATCACCAATGCGGCCACAATCAAGCACGCAAGCACCTGGATCGGGACCGGCCATTCACCAGCGCTGTTAATGTCTAAATCGTTTACGTCAAAATCCTGTAAACTTGCCAAACTGCTAGAGAGACTCACTGTTTTTCTCCCTCTTTGACGGAACTGTCTGGAGTAACCTGCTTCACCGAAAGCTCAAACCGGCTCTCGCCGGAATCCGCATTAATAGCTTTCACCGAGGTCAAGTTCGGCCCTGAAAACCAACTGGAGGCTTCCAGATTTCGCATCAGAGATGAGATGCGGCTATTGGCCTCAGCAACTCCCGTGATCCTCACTGTATCGGCGGTCTTACCCATCTTTTCGTAATACACGCCATCCGGAAGCGTACGCACCATCTCATCGAATACACGCACAATAACCGGCCGCTTCCCCTGCAGATCCTGAATCACCCGCATCCGATCCAGCAGTTCGTCTCGACGCTTCTTCAGCTCACGAATCTCAACAATCTGCTTGTCCAACTGCGCCATTTCCGATTTTAGGAAATTGTTCCGCGCATGCTGCTGCTCGATCTCGCCGACTTGGTGTTCATGCCACAGGAAGCCAAGTCCTGCCGACAGAACCACGACGCCGCCAATAACCGTCAAAAATTGCTTCTGCCGTTCCGCCCGGCGCTCTTCGCGCCATGGCCTTAAGTTAATGCGGGCCATTAGTCGAAACTCCTCATTGCCAAACCGCAGGCAATCATCATGGAAGGCGCGTCGTTACTGAGTGCGGACGCATTGACCCGGGAGGCAATCGCCATGTCGGCGAAGGGATTGGCAACCAGCGTCGGCGTACCGGTTCGCTCCTGTACCATCTCCGAAATACCTGGGATCGACGCCGTGCCACCGGCCAGGACGACACAGTCGACCTCGTTGTAGTGGCTGGACGAGAAGAAAAACTGAAGCGATCGACTCACCTGCTGAACTACTGCCTCTTTAAACGGTTGCAGCACCTCGAGCTCGTAATCGTCCGGCAGACCGCCCTGCTTCTTTGCCATCCCCGCTTCTTCCTGGGAAAGGCCATAGCGGCGCTGAATCTCGTCGGTCAATTGCTTACCACCGAACAATTGCTCACGGGTGTAGATGGTCTTGCCTTCCGCCAGCACGCTCAGCGTCGTCATGGTCGCACCTACATCCACCACTGCAATGACAGGCTCATCGCCGAGATCGGTCAGTTGCGTGGCCACCAACTCGAATGCCCGCTCCATGGCATAGGCCTCAACATCGATCACCTTGGCACGCAGGCCCGCGATTTCCAGAACGTCCTCGCGCATTTCGACGTTTTCCTTGCGGCATGCAGCCAGCAAAACCTCGACCTGCCCGGGACTCTGTTCCGATGGGCCCACTACCTCAAAATCAATCGAAACCTCATCGAGAGGATAAGGGATGTATTGATCCGCCTCGACCAGGATCTGGCTTTCAAGATCGCGTTCCCGCAATCCATCCGGCATGTGGATCGTCTTGGTAATGACGGCAGAGCCTGCCACCGCCACCGCCGCAGTCCGCACATTGGTGCGGGATTTGGCGACTACGCGTTTTACCGCATCGCCAACCGCCTCCGCATCGTTAATATTCTTTTCCACCACCGAGTTCGGCGGCAGCGGCTCAACCGCATAGCTTTCGACTCGATAGCGACCGTTATTTCTGCTGAGCTCGATCAACTTGACAGAGGTCGAGCTGATATCGATTCCGAGCAATGCGTTCGCTTTTTTTCCAAACAGTCCTAACACGGCGAAACCCTATCTGCGTTACACAGTTATAGAAGACCGATTGCGTGCTACTTTTACAGGGAGCTTAGCAACGCGTTGCGCTTTGCTAATACAAGCATGAAAAAGGGCTTATAATGGCCTGCTCTAGCTGGTGCTAAAGCAATTACTTAGATAATAGACGCAGATTTTGAAGATGTCAGGAAACCCATGATTCGTTTTGTGAGATTGTTAAGGTTTTTGAGCTGGACATGCGGACTAGTCGTCTTTAGCGCCGGAATTTTGCTGACGAGCTTTTACCTCCTGCTCACGCCGTCACTACCAGACGCGGAGCAACTTAAGAACGTCAAGCTGCAGATTCCATTACGGGTCTTTTCCGCCGATGAGAAATTAATCGCCGAGTTCGGCGAGAAACGCCGCACCCCGGTCAAGATTGAAGACGTCCCCCCGAATCTTCTCAACGCCTTTCTCGCCGCAGAGGACAGCCGCTTTTTCGAGCACTTCGGTATTGACCTCAAAGGTCTGCTGCGCGCCACCGTGCAACTGGCGACCACCGGCAGCATTCAATCGGGCGGCAGCACCATTACCATGCAAGTGGCAAAAAACTTCTTCCTGTCCCACGAAAAGACCTTTGCCCGCAAGTTCAATGAAATCCTGCTCGCTCTACAAATTGAACAGGAGCTATCCAAGCAGGAAATCTTCGAGCTTTACCTCAACAAGATTTACTTGGGCAACCGCGCCTATGGCATCGAGGCCGCCGCAAACACCTATTACGGCAAATCCATCAGTCAGCTCACGCTGGCTGAATCCGCCATGATCGCGGGCCTGCCCAAGGCACCTTCACGCTATAACCCGCTCGCGAATGAACCTCGGGCAATGAGCCGGCGTGACTGGATTCTCGGCCGCATGCTGGAACTGGGATACATTACTCCCGCACAGCATCAGGAGGCCGTCGCCCAACCTTCCGTTGCGCGTTATCACGGTCCCAACCCGGGACTGGAGGCTCCCTATATTGCGGAGATGGCTCGCCAGGAACTGGTTCAACGGTTTGGTGAAGGAGCCTATGAAGACGGGTATCGGGTCTATCTGACCCTGGAAAGCAACCTGCAACAGGCCGCTCAACAAGCACTTCGCACAGGCTTGCTGGAATACAGCGAACGCCACGGCTACTATGGCCCGGAACAACACTTT
>JAEZAA010000197.1 GCA_023430625.1 Pseudomonadota bacterium | reverse complement strand
CACGAAGAGGCCGCCCAGCAGGAACAGCCACAGCTCCGGAAAGGCCCCGGTGAAATAGGTCTTGGCGTAATTCACCAGCAGCGCGCCAATGACCGCGCCATACAGCGTGCCCCGCCCGCCCACGGCCCCCCAGACGATCATCTCGATGGAGTTGATCGGCGAGAACTCACCGGGATTGATGATGCCCACCTGCGGCACGTACAGCGCGCCCGCGATACCGGCCAGGATTGCCGACACCACGAACACGAACAGCTTGTAGTACTCCACCCGGTAACCGAGAAAACGGGTGCGGGATTCCGCGTCCCGTACCGATACCAGGACCCGACCGAGCTTGGAGCTGACGATATAGCGGCAGATCAGGTAGCCCACTGCCAATGCCAGTGCGGAGCTGACGAACAACGCCGCGCGCACGCCATCGCTTTGCAGGTTGAAGCCGAGGATCTCCTTGAAGTCGGTCAAGCCGTTATTGCCGCCAAAGCCCAGGTCGTTCTGGAAGAACGCCAGCATCAGGGCGTAGGTCAGCGCCTGGGTGATGATGGAGAAATACACCCCCGTAACCCGGGAGCGGAAGGCCAGCCAGCCAAACAGGAATGCCAGCAGCGCCGGCGCCAGCACGACCATTAGCATGGCAAAGCCGAAGTTGTCGAAGCCGTACCAATACCAGGGCAACTCCTGCCAGTTCAGAAACACCATGAAGTCCGGCAGCTCTGGGTTGCCATAGACCCCCCGCTCCCCGATCTGGCGCATCAGGTACATGCCCATGGCGTAGCCGCCCAGGGCAAAGAAGGCACCGTGGCCCAGGCTGAGAATGCCGCAGTAGCCCCAGATCAGGTCCACCGCCAGCGCCAGCAGCGCAAAGCAGAGATACTTGCCCATCAGCGTGACGGTATAGGTGGAGACATGCAGCGCCGAGCCTTCCGGCACCAACAGGTTCAGGATCGGCACCAGCAGGGTGACGAGCATCAGCACGCTCAGAAACACCTGCCCACCCTTGTCGTTGAATAGCCAAGACGTCAGTGGGCCGGTTTTCAGGCGGCTGGGTTTCAATGGTTGTGCGGTCATGGTTCAGCCCTCCACGAACCGGCCCTTGAGCGCGAACAGACCGCGCGGGCGTTTCTGGATAAAGAGGATGATGAAGATCAGCACCAGGATCTTGGCCAGCACGGCGCCGCTGAAGGGTTCGATGATCTTGTTGATGATGCCCAGGGACATGGCGGCGACAAAGGTGCCCATGAGATTGCCGACACCGCCGAACACCACCACCATGAAGGAGTCGATGATGTAGGCCTGCCCCAGGTTGGGACCCACATTGGTGAGCTGGCTCAAGGCCACCCCGGCAATGCCGGCGATACCCGAACCCAGACCGAACGTCAGGGCGTCGACCCAGCCGGTGCGAATTCCCATGGAACTGGCCATGGGCCGGTTCTGGGTCACCGCGCGCATCTGCAGGCCGAAGAAGGTCTTCTTCAACAGCAGTACCAGCAAGCCCAGCACGGCCAGGGCGAACAGGATGATGTACAGGCGGTTGTAGGTCAGGCTGAGGGCGGCATTCACTTCGAAGGAGCCGGACATCCAGCTGGGCGTTGCCACCGACTGATTCAGCGGGCTGAAAATGGTGCGCACCGCCTGCTGCAGGATGAGGCTGATGCCGAAGGTGGCCAGCAGGGTTTCCAGGGGACGGCCATAGAGAAAGCGGATCACGCCCCGCTCGATGAGAATCCCCACCGCACCGGTGACCACAAAAGCCACGGGCACCGCGACGAACAGGGAGTAGTCGATGTGGTTGGGCATCAGCTGCTGGATCACGAACGTGGTGTAGGCACCCAGCATGATCATCTCGCCATGGGCCATGTTGATCACGCCCATCACGCCAAAGGTAATGGCCAGCCCCACCGCCGCCAGCAGCAGCACGGCGCCCAGCGCCAGGCCGAAATAGGTGTTCTCGGCAATCCGGCTCATTTGCAACTTGGACTCGATGCGCTTTTGCGCCGCCAGGGCCGCGTCGCGCACCTTCTTATCCGGTTCGGCGAAATTACCCGTCGCATCCTGGGCCAGAATCCGGTTCAGCGCCGCCCGCACTTCCGGGTGCAGTGAGCCGCTCATGGCCTCCACCGCCTGCAGACGCGTCGCCGGGTCCTCGCTCTTCACCCGAATCAAGCTCAGTGCCATCTCCATGGCGTCCTTGACTCGACCTGACTCCTCCTTCGCCAAGGCCTGCTCCAGGAGTGCGGCGTTCGCGGGCAACGGCTTGTTCAGCAGATTGCGGGCCGCGTCGTAACGCTGTTGCTCTTCAGGCGCCATCAGTTGCTGTGCCGCCACCAATCCGGTCAGGTCGTTGCGCAGACGGTTATTGGTAGAGATGCGGGACAGCGCGGATTTTTCCAGCACCACTTCTGGTTGGCTGGTCAACGCATCAATGAGGTTTTCCCCATCGAGGATAAAGGTCCGCTGGCTCTCTTTATGAAAGTAGAGATTGTTGTTGAGCATGGCCTGCAGGATCGGCAACACCCGCTCATCGGCCTGGGCGCCCAGCTCCGCGACCGCCTGAACCTTCTTGCTGAAATTGCTCGTTTGCAGCGCCACTAGGAACGGCTCCAGGGAATCGGAAGCCGATGCTGCTGGTGCGGCCTGTGCCGCGCTACCCGCGTTGTTGTTTTCAATAGACGGATCCGAATCCGCCCAGGAGGGAGCGCTCAACAGCAGGCAGAGACTGAGTAGCAGATACCCAAGCCCTCCGCTGGCCGCCCGCCAGTGAATGAGTTGCCCGTTTTGCATGTGATATACCCCTTGGCAATGGTGGATCGAGTGCCATGATCGTCGGCTTGAATAAAGCGCCGCCTGGAATCGCAGGCGGTTTTAGCCGATCTGGTTGTTGGAACTGCTTTGGTGACGTGCCGCTAATCCTTCTCACGCCGATTTAGTGATTCACGCGGAACCAGTTCCTCCCCCTGCCAAGGGGGAGGTTAGGAGGGGGTG
>JAEZAA010000195.1 GCA_023430625.1 Pseudomonadota bacterium | reverse complement strand
GACACCGGCAACAGTTTCCTGTGGGGCACCCATTACTGGCACACCTATCAGCGCGCCAGCTGCAAGGCGCAGTTGGTCCACATCGGCATGGGCTTTGCCACCATGGGCTGGGCCATCGGCGCGGCGGTGGGCATGGCTTTCGCGCACCGGGATATTCCGGTGGTCTGCTTCACCGGCGATGGCAGCATCCTGATGAGCGGCCAGGAGATGACGGTCGCGCGGGAATACAATCTCAACATTCTCTTTATCATTCTCAATGACAGCCATCTGGGCATGATCAAGCACGGCCAGCGGCTGGGTGGTGCCGAAGACACCGCCAACCGCCTGCCACCGGTGGATTTCGCCGCCATGGCCCGTGCCTTGGGCCTACGCGCCCATCGCATCGAGCGCCTGGGACAACTGGATGAAATCGACGTGACCCAGGTGTTTGATGAACCCGGCCCCTGCGTGCTGGATGTGCTGATCGATGCGAATGAAACGCCACCCATGCAACAGCGCAGCAAAGTACTCACCGCGGGTAGCGGTATGGAGCGAGTCCCGAATGTCTGAATCCAATCCATCCCCCGCAAGAAGGGGTTATTACACCAAGATCTGGCGCGAGGAACCCGAAGCGGATAACCCCTTTGCTGCCAAGGCCTGCTATTGTCATGGCTACGATGTCTACGGAGAGGTCCTGCACAAGGCCAGCTGGATTGAGTACCTCTACCTGCTTTTCCAGGGAGAGCGTCCCAGTCCGGCGCAGGCTCAGCTGCTGGAACGTCTCGCCATCGCACTGGCCAACCCAGGCCCCCGGGAAGCCAGTGTGCGTGCCGCCATGAACGGTGGTGTCGGCGGTTCCCGCAACGCGGCTTCCTTGATGGCGGCGCTGGCGGTGGGTGCCGGTCAGTACGGCGGCGGCCATGAAGTCTACATCCTGCTGAACATCTGGCAGGAGTGCGGTGAAGACCTGGACGCCTGGCGTCACCGCCTGCGCAATCCCAACGAGCATTATCGCGAGGATATCTGGCTGCCCATCGAGCATGCGCCGGGATTCGATCCCAATGGCGAGAGCTGCCCGACGCCGGTGCAGCAGACCCTGGCCCTGTTGAGCAGCATCTCGCCGGGCACGGCCCTGGCTTGGCTGCAGGCCCAGCGGGAAGGACTGGAGCGGGAGCTGGGTTATCCGCTGGCCATGAGCGCCGTGGCGGCTGCGGCTTTCCATGACCTTGGCCTGAACGGGCACCAGGCATCCATGCTGTATCTGATGCTGCGCCTGCCGGGTGCCGCCGTGCATGCCCTGGAACAACGCGAACTGGGGTGGAAGAAGTTTCCCTTCTATGGCGATGCCATTGAACTGACGGACGATCCAGGCGGCAAGGGCTTACCAAACGCGGAGGAGCTAGGCTTATGACCAACCGGGTAATGCGAGAAAACGAGGATGGTCATCAAACTCGGATGGGAAAGGCTTTTCTCTGTGAACGTGTGGTGTATCGAGGAAAAGATCTTCATGCTGAACTAGGCCATGAAGACTGGTTTTCGTTGTACCTCTATGGAGTAACTGGCAAGTTATTCAAAGGTAATCAGTTGGCCATGCTGAACTATATCTGGGTCTGCACCAGCTATCCCGATCCTAGCATTTGGCCGAATCATGTGACGGAATTAGCGGGCAGTGTACGTACTACAGCTTCATTGTCATTGATGAGTGGTCTGGCGATTTCAGAAGCATCGATCTATGGACGGAGGCCGGATAAACGAGCACTTGAATTTTTTATAAGGGCTGCTCGTCAGCAAAAAGATGGCGCAACCATTGAAGATATCGTTAACGCAGAACTGACGCGGCATATAATAATTTATGGCTATGGGCGTCCTCTTGCCAAAGTAGATGAGCGTGTGATTCATGCCGTAAAGAAGATACATGAACTAGGGTTTGGCCATGGCGTCCATTTTCGTTTGGCGATGGAGATATACCGGTATTTAAAGCGAGAAAAGGGCCTATCAATGAATTTCGCTGCATTAGCAGCGGCTATAGGAGCGGATTTTGGACTGACTCCGCAAGAATATCATTTATACCTGACACCATGTTTTATTGCTGGCATGGTTCCTTGTTATCTAGATGCCATAGAAAAGCCTGAAGGTGCCGTTTTCCCAATGCGTTGTGAAAGCATTATTTACCAAGGTGTTGGAAAAAGATCGTGGTGACAACGAGGCCTTTATCCTATGCGTCACAGGGCTCAGAAGTTATATCTGGCTTCCCCATAAATACTTCTTCCTGCGAGAGGAAAGTCTCCTTGGATACGTGCATCTGGGCCAGGGCTGGCCGCGAAAACTTTTTCGTCAAACAGGTTTCGAACAGAGAATGCGAACTCTAGTGCGTCATGTAGGACCGCGGCCCGTACGGTCAAGTCGACAGTAATCGCATCGTCGATTGGTGAGCGGAGATCTCCCTTCACACGTTCTTGTTTACCGGACCAGTTGGCTTGAGCGCTCAATCTCCAATTTGCTGCGAATATCCATTCACTACGAGCATAGATTTGGTGGTTGGGCGCTTCGCCGACGTCAGCGTTCGCTCGTTCGTCAGTGGAGCGTTGATAGGCGTAATTACCAATGATCTTCCAGTCGTCATTGATCAGATAGCTGAGCTCGAATTCGCCGCCCCGACCTTTACGTTTTCCGACATTTTGCGCCTGATTGATGTTCTCGCCGCTCGACATGAAGGTGATGTAATCGCGAATCTTGTAATAGTACAGATTGATGCTGTACTGAAGCCGCGTATTGGGGTTATGGCTGAGGGCAATCTCATAGGTGTCGATCTTTTCAGGGGAAAGATCGGGATTGCCCAGGGCGACGGGATTCGAGGTGACGAACAATTCCTGAATGGTCGGTGCGCGGAAGGCCCGGCCATAAAGGAGTTTGGTGGTGACGGTATCGCTGGTCGCCCAGACTAAGGCCAGCCGTGGATTAAGAGTGCCGCCAAAATCCGAATAGTGGTCATAACGGACGCCACTAGTAAGCTGCCAATCAGTAGCAAATTGCCACTCGTCCTGTATGAATGCGTAATAGCTATAGCGATCTTTTTCTGGAAGCCATACTTCCGCAGAGTCATCAACCTTCTCGAGTCCTTCCGGTCGGGGTTCAAACCCCGGAGCCGTTTCTGCGATACGATAATTTCTACTCTCAGTAACGCGGAACACGTCGCCCCAAAACGCACCGCCGCCAGTACGGACCCGATGTGAAGACAACGCTGAATAGATTGCAGTTACGTCAATCCGCGCATTCTCTTCCTGAACACCAGGGTTGCCTATTAAACCTTCGGGAAACAAGTTCCCGAAGGTACCGGGCGGCAGCAGGAATGAGTTGTTTTCGGGCTCCAGTTCGGCCCTAAAGTAGCTGGCTTGGCTAACAAGGCGAAAATCTTCGAATAGATCCGTCAGAGTGTGTGTTATATCAATATTGACTCGTTCGCTACGGAACGTTCCGTTTGGATCTATAGCCTGAAGGAGGCCAGGGCCAGTACCTACGTTGTAACGCCCCTGATACCCGCTACGAAGGCGCCAGTTGTCTTTCTCGAGGTCCAATCGTACTTCAAGCATTTCGGCACCCGTGCTCATCGGCCCTGGCGCTCGGGATGCGTTGGTCCCATACAGCTGATCCAATTGGGATTGGAAATCCGACTGAACGATTTCCTCATAGCCGTCGGTCTGGCTTGCTTCGATGGTAAGTCCTAGTTTGAAATCATTGTAGCTGGCGCCGTGTAAGATCCATGCGCTCTGAGTATCAAAACTCCCGACTCTCCCACCTATTTCAGTACCGTCTATTTCCTCGTAGCTTTTCGTAACGATGTTGATTACGCCGGAGAACGCATCTGCACCATATAGTGCGGATCCTGGGCCTCGGATGATTTCAATACGGTCAATTGCCTTAACCGGCATGCCGGCCCAAACAGTTGCTCCTCCGCGCCCATATACAATGGAGGTTTGCGGAATGCCGTTAACCAAAAACAAAGTTTGGGGGTTATATGTCGAAGTAATGCCGCGGAAGTAATATTTTGGAAATAGTGCTTGATCAGAGCGTCCGACATGAAGACCTGGAACCGTCGCTAAGATCTCGTCAAGATCTGTCGCGCCAATGGCCTTGATGTCTTCCTCCGTAATCACCGTGGTCACCGCGGCGGCTTTATCCAGCGGCGTAGCGGTGCCGGTCGCGATGCTGCTGACCCGGATCTGGCCCAGTTCTTCCGGCGACAACTGCCAGAGACTGTCATCGACAGAAAGCGTGTGATCGTCTGCGGAGCAAAATGAGGTCGCCACTGCAAGAGCAAGGGCACATCGGGCGGGTCTTCTCATGGCTGTCGGTTCAGTTAGTGGCTCATTGTTCTACCGTTGTGCCTTAGCCGCACGCTGTTATTCCGTCTTGGTACCGGTTAGCCCATGAAGAATAGCAGCAGATTACCGCCCACGCGACCATCTATCTCATATTCAAGTTACAGCTAGGAAGCGGATCTGGCGAGGCTTTTCGCCAGATCCGGGAGGTGTCAGGTCGACAGGGGGCTGGGTTTGGCGATGCCATAACCTTGGGCAAAGTCTACGCCCATCTCGATCAGGCGCTGCTTGGTCGCCTGGTCTTCCACGAATTCCGCGATGGTTTTCAGGCCGGCGGCGTGGCCGATGCGGTTACAGGCTTCGACGATACCCTGGTCGATGGGGTCGTTGAGCAGGTTACGAACGAAGCTGCCGTCGATCTTGAGGTAGTCCACGGGAATCGTCTTGAGATAGGAAAAGGAGCTGAGGCCGCAGCCGAAATCGTCCAGGGCAAAGGCGAAGCCTTCCTCGCGGATCTCCTTGATGAATTCCACCGCATCGGCCAGGTTGGCGATGGCGGCGGTCTCGGTGATCTCGAAGCAGATGCGCTGGGGTTTGATCGCGAACTGAGCGAGCAGGGAACGAATGTCCTCGAACAGGGTATTGTCACTGAGTGACGAGCCGGACAGGTTCACGAAATAGGTGCCGTGGTCCTGATTGCCCAGGCCGGTTTCCGCCAGGTAGCGGAATACGTAGTGGATCACCCGGCGGTCGATCTGCGACATCAGGTTGTAACGCTCGGCGGCCGGAATAAAAGCGCCGGGAGGCACGGTCTGGCCGTCGTCCTGCAGGCGCAGCAGGAACTCGGTGTAAGGCCCTTTCTCCATGGAGTCGTTGAGCGCTTCCATGGGCTGCTGGTACAGGAAGAAACGGTCTTCCTCCAGGGCCTGGCGGATGCGCGTGGCCCATTGCATTTCATTGCGGCGCTGGTGCATCTCCGCGTTGTCGATCTCGAACAGCTGTACCGCGTTACGGCCCTTGTCCTTGGCGGCATAGCAGGCGATGTCGGCGTGGCTGAGGATTTCCACGGTGCTGGCATAGGCGCTGGTGATGGGCACGATGCCGATGCTGAGGCTCACCGAGAACGGCCGGTTCTGCCAGGCGAAGCGGAAATCACGCACTTCCCGGCGCAGGGTTTCCGCCAGGTCCAGGGCATGCTGCTCGGAGCAGGACTCCAGCAGGATGCCGAATTCGTCGCCGCCCAGCCGCGCTAGGGTGTCGCTGGCCCGGATGTGGCCGGACAGCACATTGGCCATCTGCTTGAGCAGTTCGTCACCGGCCACGTGGCCGCAGGTGTCGTTGATGATCTTGAACTGGTCCAGGTCCAGGTACAGCAGCATGTGCTTGAGCTGGCGCTGGTGGCAGGTCTCCAGCGCGTGCTTGAGGCGGCGCTCGAACTCGCGGCGGTTGACCAGGTCGGTCAGGCTGTCATGGAAGGCAATGTGCTGCAGGGTGCGTTCGGCTTCCTTGCGCTTGAGCCGCACCTCGGCCTCGCGCAGCTCGCGCTGCACGGCCGGCAGCAGTCGCGCCAGGTTGTCCTTCATGATGTAGTCCTGGGCGCCTGCGCGCATGGCATTGACTGCCACGTCTTCGCCGATGGTGCCGGACACGATGATCACCGGCGTGTCGAGGCCGGTGTCCTTGATGATGGCCAGCGCCTCCTGGGAGGAGAAGCCCGGCATGTTGTGATCGGTCAGGATCAGGTCCCAGGAACATTCGTTGAGTGCCGCGCGTAACGTCTCGGCGGTGTCCACCCGGGCGTGATGCAGGATCGGAGTGGCCTTTCGCAGTTCTCGCAACAGCAGAAACGCATCGTCTTCCGAGTCATCGACCACCAGAATTTGAATGCCCTGTTCCACAATAACCTCTAATGCAATAGAGCCTGGGGTGAACGGTTGATACTGAGCCAGTATTCCCCAAGCAGCTTGACCTGTCTGACGAACTCGTTGAAATCCACCGGTTTCTTGATGTAGCTGTTGGCTCCCAGCCGATAGGCTTCCAGCACGTCGGCCGGCTCATCGGAGGAAGTCAGCACCACCACCGGAAGCAACCGGGTGCGTTCGTCGCTGCGTATCGCCTTTAGCACCTCCAGGCCGCTGAGCTTGGGGAGCTTGATGTCCATAAAGGTCACATGGGGTTGCAGGCGAGTATCGCGCCCCCTGTATTTACCTTGACCAAAGATATAGTCCATGGCTTCCTCGCCGTCACGTACGACGACGATGTTACTGCGAATGCTGGTCCGGGTAAGGGCTCGCAGGGCCAGTACCTCGTCGTCGGCGTTATCCTCGACCAGCAATATCGTCAATGGCTGCATACAGCTATCCCTAACGCGTCTTGGGGCTAAGTGTAGGACCGGTTGCCGCAGCTTGCCACCAGCGTTCCGGAATAATCCCGGAATCCCTCCAGACGGAGCGGCGGCAGGCTGCGACGGGTCCTCGTGCGGGCGGTATTGTAGGCAACCTGCCGCATCCAGCCTAACGCAATTAGCTGTACTAAAAACTTGTTTCCGCCGATCTTTAGGTGGCCCTGCCGGCCAGCTTAATCGGCTGGTCTCCCCAGCGTGAAATTAAAGGTGGCGCCTTCATTGATCGCAGACTGCGCCCAGATCTTGCCGCCGTGACGTTTGATG
>JAEZAA010000136.1 GCA_023430625.1 Pseudomonadota bacterium | reverse complement strand
TATTTCGGCATCATGCTGGTGATGATCCTCTACAACCTGTTCCTCTACTTCACCGTGCGCCACCCCAGTTACCTCTACTACACCGGCTCCGTGCTGGGCATTTCCTGCATCACGGCGTCCCTGCAGGGCATCGGCTTTCAATTCATCTGGCCCAACATGCCCGCGTTTAACGCCATTGCCATTCCGGTCAGTATTTGCATCTTTAACACCATGGGTTACATCTTTGCCATCTTCCTGCTGGACGTTAAAAGCCGGGCACCCCGTGTGCATGGGTTTCTGGTGTTCTCCGCCTGTTTTTACGCCCTGATGCTGGTGCCCGCATTCCTGCTGCCGTACCACATTTCGGTGCTGATGATTGGGCTAACCGGCGCCATTGGCACGTTCCTCGTCTTCTTCATGAGCTTTTATCTTTGGAGCATTGGCGTGCGGGTCGCGCGCTTTTACGCAATGGCCTGGTCCATGCTGCTTGGCGCATTCTTCCTGACGACGATCAGTAAGCTGGGCGTGATTGGCAGCTCCTTTTGGCTGGAACATTCGGTGCAAATCGGTTCGGCGGCGGAAGTGGTTCTGCTATCGTTCGCCCTGGCGGACCGGATCAATACGGAGCGGCAGGAAAAGCTGGTCGCCCAGCAGGCCGCCTTGAGCGCGCAAACCAGTCTGGCCAACGAACTGGACCGGATGGTGAGCGAACGGACGGACGCCCTGGAACAAGCAAATCGGCGCCTCGAAGAGTTGAGCATTCAGGACGGGCTCACGGGCCTGTTCAATCGGCGCCATTTCGACAATCTGTTTCGAACCGAATACCGTCGGGCGTTTCGCGAGCAGGATTGGATCAGTGTGCTTATGATCGACGTGGACCACTTCAAGCAGATTAATGACAGCTACGGCCATCCATTCGGCGATCAATGCCTGAAACAGGTAGCGGAAACCCTGCAGCAGATGACGCGGCGCCCGCCGGACATCGTGGCACGCTACGGCGGCGAGGAGTTTATCGTCATCCTGCCAGCCACCGACGCCAACGGTGCCGCCTACGTCGCCGAGCGCATCCGTGCGGCAATTGCCGCCCTCAGGGTGCGCCACGATGGCCAGGAAGCGGGCGTGACGGTCAGCATCGGCGTGGTCTCGGCAATACCTGCGGCGGGCGATCACCATGAAGCCGTACTGAAAATCGCCGATGACAATCTCTATGCCGCCAAGCACGCTGGCCGCGACCGGATCACCGCTTCGCAGGCCTGATCCGGAGCCCTCGGCATTCTCGTTCGTGGTGGCGATAGCGATACAAAGAGCACATAGGGCCGGATGGAGACGCCCCTATTTTGAAATAGGATCCTGCTCATCCGTTCATCAGGTTGGCCTGTCATGAAGTACATTTGGTTGCAATCGATTCGCCGGTGCCTGTCACGCCGCCACATCAAGTCCTTCGCCCCCTTGGCGCTGCTGTTGGGGCTGCTGGCACCCTGTGCCTACGGACAAGCGCCGGTGGCACTCTCGGCGCTTGCCGACAAGGACTTCCTGGCCCTGGCCGGCCACATGGAGGTCTTGGTGGACCCGAGCGGACAGCTGGAGTTGGCCGATGTAATCGAGTCGCACCAGGACTGGCAACCACGCCAGGCCAACGATCTCGGCTACGGCTTTACCAAGGACGTCTACTGGTTTCGTGCGCACCTGCGAAACGACACGGACCAGCCGCAGATCCACTACTTCACCATCGGTTATCCGCTGCTCGACGATGTGCGTCTGACCTTGCTGGAAAGCGGCTCGCAGCAGCCCCTGGCGAGCTTTGTGACGGGTGATCTCTTGCCGTTCGAGTCGCGCCCCACGGCCTATCCCACCTTCGTGTTTCCACTACAGTTACAGCCGCACACGGATTACACGGCGCTGCTGCGGGTTGCCACCTCCTCCAGCATGCAGGTGCCGGTCGAACTCTGGCAACCGCGCAAATACGCCACCTACCAGTTCCGCGAAGCACTGCTGTACGGCGGCATGATCGGGCTGATCGCCATCATCGCGCTGTTCGACCTGCTGCTGTGGGCCTCGATCCGGATGAGCAGCTACCTGTTTGGCGCACTCAGCCTGGGCAGTTACAGCCTGATGCAGGCCAGCCTGACAGGGCTGGGCTACGCCTACTTCTGGCCCAGTTCGCCGCTTTGGAATCAGGTCAGCCTGTTGGTGTTCGGAGGCATCTCCCTGCTGGGACTCTCGCTGTTCACCCTCCGGTTTCTCCGGCTGGACGAGCATTCACCAAGGCTCGCCCGCCTCTACAAGTGCGCCGCCGCCGCGTGCGGACTCTTTGTGGGCGCGGCCCTGCTGCTGCCTTACCAGGTGGCCATCACGCTCCTGCTGTTGATGATCGCACTGATCCCCCTCTCCTCCTACTTCACCAGCCTGTACGCCTGGCGTTGCGCCAACGTACGGGAAGCCCGCTTTTTCGTGGCGGGGATGACGTTCTTTATCGGCTTAACCCTGATCTACATCGGCGACAAAGTGTCGCTGATTCCTGGTGCCTTTTTTACGGAACACACCCTGCATTTTGGCGCCATCATCGCCGTGGTATTCATGTCGCTCGCCCTGGCGGATCTGGTGAATCAGGAACGGGAAGCACGGGACCTGGCCCAGCAGAACGCCATTACCAACCTGGAAAAGTATCGCGGCATCTTCGAAAACTCCCTGGAAGGCCTGTTTCAGGTGGGTTTCGCCGGCGACCTTCTGGCAGCAAACCCCGCCATGGCCAAGCTACTTGGGGCCAACAACGCCGACGATCTGATGGCCCGCACCACCTCTCTGCGCACGCTGGTGCCGGCCCATGATGCCTCGCTGCAAGACTTGTTTCAGGAGCTTCGAACGCACGGCCAGTTGCAAGGGTTCGAAGCAGAGTGCCGCCGACTCGATGGCCAGACCTTTTGGGCATCGATCAGCGCCCGCAAAGTAGACGGCTCTGGCTCTGACTCCGGCTCCGACCCCGAGACCGGCATCTTCGAAGGCTCGATCATCGATATCTCCGAGCGCAGGGCGAGCGAGCGGCGCCTGAACTATCTGGCCACCCACGACTCGCTCACCGGCCTGCTGAACCGGCTGGAACTGGAGCAGCGCCTTGACGCCGCGTTTACCGGTGCCCAGCAACGGGACGAACATCACGCC
>JAEZAA010000055.1 GCA_023430625.1 Pseudomonadota bacterium | reverse complement strand
AATGAAGGTTTCTACATCGGTGTTCTGGTAGTAGCGCTGGAACACGGCGTACATCTGCCGTATTTCCATCACGCCGATCTTGTTGAGAGGATAGTAACGAGCGTAAAGGGATTTGTTGTTATTGGTCGGCTGCATGTTCTACTCCTCGAAGCTTACTACGTCGGTGTTCGAGTGATACCTTCGCCGTGCTGACATGGTGTCATTGCGACAAAATGTATCTTATGTAGTTTTAGCGTAACCAAAGATTACGAAGTGCAGGATTCATTATCGGACGCATGGCCGGTCCTTTTCGGACGCGGCCATGGAGTTGACGGTCAGGTCTCTAGTTTTATGACGACCAAGTCATACATTTACCCACGTCAGGGAGTGCACCCACTTCAGGGAATGGTCCGAAGCAGCCGGCGCGCCTCCTCCAGATGTTGGTTCACAGTCGTCCGCATGCCCTCCAACACCGCTTGCAAGCGCTTATCCTCCGCCTTCGGAATCAAGGTGCTATCGAGCAGATTCAAGGCCGATTCATGCAGAGATACCTGGGCCTCCATGTAGGTTCGGTCGAACCGTTCGCCCTCGGGCTCGCTGTTCAGCGTGTCCGCCAGACGCCGCGCATTGGCCTCCAGTTCACTGCTGGAGCGGTGGCGTTTCGGCGTGATGTCCGACACCTTTAGTTCCTGTTCCAGATACGCCAGCGCACTCTCGTGCTGAGTCACCATCTGCCGGGCAAAGTGCTTCACCTGCGAGCTGGTTGCCTTCTCCGCAGCCGCCAGACTGGTAACGATTTCGCCCTGGTTCAGGGTTCCGGCCACATGGGCGATCTCCTCGTCGGAGATCTCCACCTCGCTGACCGGCGGCTTGGTCAGATCCCGCTCAAAGCTTTCACTGGATTGGCAACCTGCCAGCAGGAGTACGACGGGAATCATGAGCCAGCCCCATGACGAACGCATCAGCACAGTCGATATTGCCATTTTCCGGTCTCCAGGACGTTCCAAGTATCGGCGCATGGGCATCCTCTCCTCCGAGATTCCGGCCCATGCGGGCTTCACAGACATGAATTTACGTTATGGCTGGGGCTCGGTGGATTCAAGGCGGCCAAGCAATGGAATCGGTGGGCAAACATCGACGCAAAGCCGCCTCCGCCTGGATTTTCCTCGTCTATACTCTCCTGAGTTGTTACGCGAGCTGAGTTGAGGAGACATTATGAGTGTTGTGAACAAAAAGTATCGGTTGATCACCCGCAGCGATTTCGATGGTTTGGTCTGCGCGGTCCTGTTGAAGCATCTGGACCTGATCGACGACATCACCTTTGTTCACCCGAAAGATATGCAGGATGGGAAGATCGAAGTCAGCAAGCGCGACATTTCGACCAACCTGCCGTATGTGGAAGGTGTTCACCTGGCCTTCGACCACCACTTGTCCGAGACCATTCGCAATGGCAAGCGCGACAACCACATCATCGATCCCAAGGCGCCCTCGGCGGCCCGCGTGGTTTATGACTATTACGGTGGCGCCGAGGTGTTTCCCAAGGCCTGGGACGAGATGATGGACGCTGTGGACAAGGGCGATTCAGCCCAGTTCAATCAGCAGGAAGTGCTGGAGCCCACGGGCTGGCCACTGCTCAACTTCCTGATGGATGCCCGCACCGGCCTCGGCCGCTTCCGCGAGTTCCGCATTTCCAACTATGCCCTGATGATGCAGCTGATCGATTACTGCCGCACCATGAGCATCGACGAAATCCTGGCCCTGCCCGACGTCAAGGAGCGGGTGGACCTGTACTTCACCCAGGCGGAACAGTTCAAGGCACAGATTCAGCGCTGCGCGACCGTGCACAAGAACCTGGTGGTTCTGGATCTGCGCAACGAAGAGGTAATCCATGACGGCAACCGGATCATCATTTATGCGATGTACCCGGCCTGCAATATCTCGATCCATGTGATGTGGGGTCTGAAGCAGCAGAACACGGTGTTCGCAACCGGCAAGTCCATTTTCGACCGGTCTTCAAAAACCAACGTGGGCGAGTTGATGCTGGCCTATGGCGGCGGCGGACACCACGCAGCGGGTACCTGCCAGGTGGAAAACGATCGTGCCGAAGCGGTTCTGGCCGAGTTGATCCAGCGGATCAACCAGGACGGCTAATGGCGTACAGAATCCCTGGCCAGCTCATCCGGCCAGGGATTTTCTTGATGTCCAAGACTCTTCTGAGGCGCCAAAGACTCTTTTGACGCATATGTCGCTGTGAGAACCTGCCCTAGCAGCTCCGGCTCCCTCCCGAATTCACACGCCTACACTCCCAATCCAGACGCACACGGCCAATGCCTTACTCAGGTGATTCGCCGCTCATGACTACGCGATTCCGACCGGCTTCCTTGGCTTGGTAGAGTGCCTCGTCCGCTGCTTTGAGCGCGCCATCGATATCCGCTGCATGCTTGGGGTGATGAGCCACGCCCAGGGAAATCGTGATATGCCCCACCGGCGGAATGTCCGTCCTTTCCACGCACTGACGAAGGCGGTCGGCAATCTGGACGGCGGTTTCAGGCGCTGTGTTTTCGAGCAGCACCAGGAACTCCTCTCCGCCCGAGCGGCACAGGATATCGCCTTCACGGGCGCAATCTCGCATCAACTGTGCGAGGCGCTTCAACACCAGATCGCCCACGTCATGGCCAAAGGTGTCGTTGACTCGTTTGAAATGATCGATATCCAGCGCCACCACCGAGAAGGGCGTACGTTGAGCTTTCCAGGCATCGAGCCGCGTGGTTAACCCGCGCCGGTTGACCAATCCCGTCAGAGGATCCGTCTGGGCCGCCAGATTCGCCGTATCGATCTGCTGTGTCGCCAGATCGACAGCCGCCCCCATGACGCGCTTCAGCTGCGCGGCCTCAAGGTACCAAGCCCGCACGGCCTGCAATTGGGCCAGGATACGGGGTGCCTCGGTCTCTTGTGCCGCCTGTGCCAGCCGCCGGAGCGGTCGGGTGATCAAGCGGGCGGACCACCAGATCAGCACCAGGACCACAAGCCCCAGCGGCAGAATGTAGCGCAGGACACTGAGCATTAGGTCCGTAATCGGCTGCAGCGTTTCTTCCGTCGTCCGCTGAGCCACAATGCCCCAGCCGGCAGACTGAAGCGGCGCAAAGCCCGCTAACATGTCGACGCCCTGACTATTGATGACCCGTTGTGCACCGCTTTCGCCACGCAGCACCGCGTCGATGACAGGATTTTCACCGACCACCTGCCCCACCCGTTCTCCATTGGGATGAAACAGCAATTGGCGACTGCGGTCGACCACATAGGTGTAGGTGCTGTCTTCATGAAAGTCTTCCCCGAGGAGGTTATAGAGAATGTTTCTTTCCCGCAGGTATAGCGTTCCAGCGATGTAACCGAGATAGGTGCCGTCGCTGGTCCGGATTGGGTGAGACAACATCACCACCAGATTGCCGGCATGGGAAATATAGGGCAGGCTGACCAAAGGGCGCTGCTCACGCAATGCTTCTTCCGGCCCGGCAGTCTTCAGAACCTGCCCCTGCAGTCCCAATGTCTCGGGCATAGCCCTCAACACCTGCCCTTGCTCATCGACGATGACCACCGAATTGAAACGCATGCCTTGCAGGAACATACGCCGCACTTCCGCCGTTAGGGCCTCATCGAGAGGCGATTCCTCAGGCGCAGCTGGCACAAGGCCAGACAGCCCTAATGATTCAACCCGCTGCGCGAGAACATTGGCGCTGTAGGCCAGCAGATTGTGGGTGGCGGTAAAGTAATGCTCGGTGCCCGCGGCTAATTTGGCGGCATAGACACGATTATCTTCCAGGGCGTGATCGATCAGCTGTTGCCGTTGCACCAGATACACCGCATTCAAGGCATTCAGCAGCGTCACCAAAGTACTGAGAAACGCCAGTGAGAGGATCAGAAAACGAAGGTTCAAGCGGGAAGAGATCTGATTGGGCATGAAGGAGCCACCTAACGTCAGGACTTCTTTTGGAATGGTAGCCACTGAACGGGTACGGCTCCAACTTCCGCGGAAATTAATCAGGACGAGCCGGATCGCCTGAGCTGAGCGTAGGCGAAGCGCCACCGGCGCCCATTGATCAGAATGCCCCGTTGTCCCGCATCAAACAGTGGCTTGCGCGATTTGCCTGGCAAGTTCGAGTACACCAGTTCATTCTCACCTTCCGTACGCAGCTCCGAACGCAGCTGTTCCGGCAGGTAGGGTGAATAGAGATCTTCGCACGTAGGTTTCATGACAGGCGCTCCAGAGACCGACCCACTACCTTACAGCATGCTGAAATGACTATCATGATTGAGCCCAACGCATGGGGATGGCACACAGATCCGCGAAAACTGCCTGAGGAGCGGGATTATGGCGGGATTTCCCTGGAAATTCCATTTTGTCAGGTTCGTCACGCACGTCCTGGCCGCACACCTGGTTTCCATGAGCCTCCCGTCCCTGGCGGTCGCCGATGTAGAGATCGCGCCATTCGCCGGATTTCGCCTGGGTGGCGACATTGATCTGCGGGACCGTGCATCCGAACGGGAGAGCAGGCTGGAGCTGGATGAAGGCGGGAGTTTCGGGCTGGTCGTCAATCTTGATCTGGCCGAGCCTGGGAAACAGGCGGAACTTTACATTGCCCGCCATGACACCAAGGCCTCGTCCATCCTTCCCTTTGCTGGCGATACCACAACCCTCGATCTGATGATTTATCAGGTTCAGGTTGGCGGGCTGTACTTCCCCGGCGGCCAAACGAGCGGCGGCTTTGTGTCCGGTGTCGCCGGTGTGACGCGGCTCGAACCCAAGGACCACGAATTCGACAGCCATCATCGCGCATCCATATCGCTGGGTGGCGGCTACAAGCTTCCGCTTACGGACCAGTTGCTGGTGCGGTTCGACCTGCGTGGGATTTATACGGTTTTGGACAGTGGCGGAGCGGTCTTTTGCTCTGGCGGTTGCCGATGTGGAAGTCTCGCCGTTTGCCGGATTTCGCCTGGGCGGCGATATTGATCTGCGGGACCGGGCATCCGAACGGGAGAGCAGGCTGGAGCTGGATGAACAAGGGAGCTTCGGGCTGGTCGTCAATCTTGATCTGGCCGAGCCTGGGAAACAGGC
>JAEZAA010000284.1 GCA_023430625.1 Pseudomonadota bacterium | reverse complement strand
GATCTGCTGGACTCCGGTGCGACCTGTATCGCCTATGAAACCGTGACGGATCCCCAGGGCCGCCTGCCATTGTTGGCGCCTATGTCAGAGGTGGCCGGACGCTTGGCCATCCAAGCCGGTGCCTCGGCACTGGAGCGCTCCCGTGGCGGGCGAGGGGTGTTGTTGGGTGGTGTTGCCGGGGTTGAACCGGGGAGGGTGCTGATCATCGGTGGTGGCGTCGTGGGCTTTAACGCCGCGCAAATGGCCGTTGGCCTGGGAGCGGATGTCACCGTGCTGGACCAGTCACTGGACGTGTTACGCACCCTGGAGCGGCATTTCGGCAATCGGGTGAAAACGCTCTATTCGACGGCAGAGACCATCGAACAGCAGGCGCTTGCAGCCGATCTGCTGATTGGTGCGGTCCTGCTACCGGGAGCGGCAGCACCGAAGGTGGTTTCGGCGGATCTGGTGCGGCGGATGAAGGAAGGTTCCGCGATTGTGGACGTGGCCATCGATCAAGGCGGCTGTATTGCCACCTCGCGCCCGACCACCCACGCAGATCCCACCTTCATCGTGGACGGGGTGGTGCATTACTGCGTGGCCAATATGCCCGGGGCCGTCGCACGGACATCGACGCTGGCTCTGAATCACGCCACCCTGCCATTTGTGCTGGCACTCGCGGATCAGGGTGTTGGCCCGGCGCTTAAGGCGGATGGGCATCTGCGCCAGGGGCTCAATATCTGTCGTGGCAGGCTTACCAATGGGTCTGTGGCTCAGGCGCATGGAATGAGTAGCGAGTCGCCAGAACAGGTGCTGGCGGACCTGTGATTGATTTGAGACGGAGCGTCCAAAAAAACGTTGACAGGTGATGAGTGGTTCCATAATATACGCGCCACCTCAATGAGGTAGCGCGTAAAGCAGCAGCGTCCCCTTCGTCTAGAGGCCTAGGACACCGCCCTTTCACGGCGGCGACAGGGGTTCGACTCCCCTAGGGGACGCCATTTAACGTCTCTCCCGACCTGCTGCGGCATGACGCATTTGGTGAATCCGATCATCGAATGCCGATCTCAAGATCCTGACCAATGGATCTTTCCTTCCAGTTAAATATCTCCAATAGCCGATCATTTATCTGATCATTCAGATGGGTTTCTTTGTTGCACTGTATTCGCCTATAAAAATCTTCCTGCACGCCTTGTCATTACAGAACTAGCTCCCCGTTTTCGATTAGAATAGCCCGCAACATGTCTAACGTTTCGGATTGCCTCAATGAGCAAGTTTTGGAGCCCCATCGTCCACCGGCTGACCCCCTACGTTCCGGGCGAACAGCCGAAGCTGTCCAATCTGGTCAAACTTAACACCAACGAGAATCCCTATCCGCCGTCGCCCAAGGTGCTGGAAGCCATTCGGCAGGAAACCCATGGCGGCCTGAAGCTGTATCCGGATCCAAATGCGGATCGGCTGAAAGAGGCGATCGGTCGCTATTACGAGGTGTCGCCACGCTGCGTGTTCGTGGGCAATGGTTCGGATGAGGTGCTTGCGCATGCCTTCTGTGGCTTGCTCAAGCAGGATCTGCCACTGTTGTTTCCCGACATCACCTACAGCTTCTATCCGGTGTATTGCGGGCTCTATGAGGTGGAGTATCGAACGGTTCCGCTGACGGATGATTTTCGAATTGCGGTTGAAGACTACGCCCAGCCTAATGGGGGTATCATTTTCCCTAACCCGAATGCACCGACCGGGCGGTTGCTGGAGTTGGACCAGGTTGAGGCCCTGTTAAACGCCAATCCTGATTCCGTGGTGGTGGTGGACGAAGCCTATGTGGATTTCGGCGGCGATTCCGCCATCGGGCTGGTTAACCGGTACCCCAATCTGTTGGTGATCCAGACGCTCTCGAAGTCACGCTCGTTGGCCGGACTGCGGGTAGGATTTGCGGTTGGGCATCCGGACCTGGTTGAAGCCCTGGAGCGGGTCAAGAACAGCTTTAATTCTTACCCGCTGGATCGCCTGGCGATCGTCGGTGCGGTCGCGGCGTTCGAAGATCGGGATTACTTTGAGCAGACCCGTCAGCAGGTCATCAAGAGCAGGGAGTCGCTGGTAGAGGCATTGACGGCGTTGGAATTTGACGTGGTGCCTTCGGCCGCAAACTTCGTGCTGGCGAAGCATGCCACCGAGTCTGCCGCACAATTGGCCGCGGAGCTGCGGGCACGCAGCATCATTGTGCGCCACTTTAACGCGCCGCGTATCGAGCAGTATCTGCGGATCACCGTAGGCACCGAGGAAGAGTGTCAGCGGCTCGTCTCCGCCTTGCAGGAAATTCTAGCCAGCAAGTGAGACATGGCTTACGCCATGTCTCGTTCCATAGCGGCGGCATCCCGGTTGAAACTGCGAGCCGCCAGGAACAGAAACACCGCCGTGAGCAACAGCATGACCGGTACCAGGAGCATGGCGTCATGCAGGCCGATAGCCTTGAATTGCTCGCTCATTTCCTGGGCGCCGGCTGCCGTCATGGCATCCACCGACAAGCGATCCGAAAGCCCGCCTACGACCACTGGGCCCATGGCCCCACCCAGCAGATACATGGCGGCAAAGTACAATGCCACCGCCGTGGCCCGCAGCCGTGGTTGAACCACATCCTGAATCGCGGGATACACGCTAGTGTAGTAGATGTAGGAAAACAGCCAGCCAAGGGCAAACAACAGCGTAAACAGCCCTACTGCATCGCTCCCCAAGCTGAGGGCGGCGGTGGTTGCGATGGCAGCAATTAATAGGCTGATTGCGCCGAATGTGAGGCGACCCTGGCGCGAGCGCTGATAGATCTTGTCTGTCACCCAGCCTCCCAGAGTCAGACCAATGAGCCCCGTGATGCCGACAATAATGCCAGTCTGCACAGCGGCTGCGCCCAGCGGTAAGTGAAAGTAACGTTGCAGCATCGGCACCAGAAAGCCGTTGGCAGCGTAGACAGCAAAGTTCATGGTGAGACCCGAGAGGATAATCCACCAGAGCGTGCGGACTCGCAGAACCTTGCGCATGGGCTGCTGGATAGGCTCGGCGGATATCTGGCGGGCTTCGGCTGCACCCCGGGCCGGCTCCTTGATGAAGAAAATGAAGACGGCTAATAGTAGGCCGGGCACCGCTGCGATAAAGAAGGGCGCGCGCCAGCTCTCAAAGGCGGCAATCATCGGGCCGACCGTAAAGAATGCGAGCATGAGCCCCAGCGGCAGGCCCAGCATAAAAATGCCCATGGCCCGCGCCCGTTTTTCCGCCGGGAACAGATCGCCGATCATGGAGTTTGCAGCAGGCGCGTAACTCGCCTCGCCAACGCCGACGCCCATGCGGACCAGAAAGAAGGTCAGGTAGTTCCAGGCCATGCCATTCAGTGCGGTAAAGCCACTCCAGACGATCAGTCCCCAGCCCATGATCTTGCGCCGCGCGCCGGTATCGGCCAGGCGTCCCAGCGGCATGCCGGCAATGGCGTACACCAGGGTAAAGGCCGCGGCCATAAAGCCGATCTGAAGGTCGCTGAGGTTCCATTCCAGTCTCAGCGGCTCGGCCACGATGGCAGGAATGGTGCGATCAAAGAAGTTGAGGAGATTTGCCAGAAAGAGAAGAAACAGAACACGCCAGGCATTCGCTGCCTGCTTTTGATTGTCGATGCTCACAGTGACCCCGCGTTTAATTGTTTTAATTTTGCGCGTTATTGCAGGAGCGCGTTTTAATAACTAAGCACTTAAAGAGGCAGCCGATTCAGGGGCTGCCGCGTCTTGCTTCGTTCGTGAACGCTAACGGCTATCCAGAGCATACCAGCCTGTAGTCGCAACAGACTGTAGTGGAACTGTAACTCTGTGGAGGTCCGCGCACTCCCTGAAATAGGGTAGGGTACTAACCTACATATGCCGCCAGCTCTGCCACTCTGCGGGCGTAACCCCATTCGTTGTCATACCAGGCGATCACCTTCAGAAGCCGTTGGCCGGACACCATGGTGGACGGAAGGTCGACGATGGAGGAGTAGTTGGAGCCGATGATGTCGGAGGACACCAGCTCGTCGTCGGACGCCAGCAGGATGCGATCAAATGGCGGTTTACTGGCGGCATCGCGGAACATGGCGTTGACCGCTTCCACCGTGACATCCTTCTGGGTTTGAACCACCAAATCCACCACCGAACCATCAGCAACTGGCACCCGCATGGCCATGCCATCGAGTTTGCCCTTCAGTTCCGGTAGAACCTGGCCGGTTGCCTTGGCCGCACCCGTACTGGTGGGCACGATGTTGAGGAGCGCCGAGCGCCCGCGCCGCCACTTCTTACTGGGACCGTCGACCACATGCTGGGAGCTGGTGGCGGCATGAACCGTGGTGAGGATGCCGTACTCGATTCCAAAGTGGTCGTTCAGGAGTTTGGCGATTGGCGCCAGACAGTTGGTGGTGCAGGACGCATTGGAAATGATGTGGTGGCTGGCAGGGTCGATCTGGTTGTGGTTGAGTCCCATGCACACGGTAACATCCGCGCCTTTGGCGGGTGCCGTCACAATCACGTGAGAGGCGCCCGCATCCAGATGCTTGGCCGCGCCTTCGCGGCTGGTGAAATGGCCGCTGGCCTCAACCACCAGGTCCGCGCCCAATTCGCGCCAGGGCAGATTGGACGGATCACGTTGCGAGAGATATTGAATTCGCCGCCCGTCCCAGAGAATGGTGCTGCCTTCGAAGCTGATGTTCGCCTGCGGCCTGGATTGAATGGAGTCGTGCGTGAGTAGGTAAACCAGGTTGTCCAACTCTGAAATATCGTTGACGGCCACCACTTCCACGTCGCCCATTTCCAAGGCTTGTCGGCAAACCAGTCTGCCAATTCGCCCGAAGCCGTTGATTGCGATTTTTCGCGCCATCTGATGTCTCCTCATCACTCTGCCTGCCATCCTCTAACTGGCAGCAATGAATGCGCCAGAAGCCTCGCCTCGGTTCGGTCGCGGTGTCATTAAACGCCAGGGGCGCTACAGGCTAACGTCTGCAATGACGGCTGCGGATTGCTGGGTGAAGGCGTGGTAGAAAGTGCTGAGACCGGGTGGGGAAGGCTTGTAACAATTACAGGGTCTGCTGTCGCGGGCGGCAAGATTTACAGCGAGTCAGGTTTCATTTCTGAATCAATGGCGCCGCCGGCGCGGCTGGCGCTTTTTCCGAAGATTGGAACTCGGCGCAATCGATTTTGCGAGTTGCGCCACTGGCATTGGTGCTCCCGGCCAGGTGATGGCTTTTTGCTTTCTCGATCAGTTCAGTGGTCCCCGGCGTTGTCTTTAACCCCTTGAGTTCCTGCTCCAGTAGCGGGCGAAGTTCCTGGTGTTTCTCATGGACGTAATGGTGAACCGGGAGCGAGACAACGTTATGGCCAACCTTGCGCAATTCCCGGTGCTCCTTGAGCAACAGCGGCGCCTCCCAGTAACCCACCAATGCCACATCAATCCGTCGAGCCATCAGCAGTGAGTAGAGCTGGCGGTAGGCACCATTGACCGCGATTGATTGCGGACTCCACCATTTGTCTGCGGCCACCTCAAGTCCAGGGAAATGGCCCACCCGGTATGTTTTAGCAGTTTGGTCGTTTAACTCCAGTTCGGGAAAGGACCGCAGCGCCACGTAGACCAGTTGCAGTGGCGGCAATGGCTCTCGCAGGGGGAGCAGGCGTGTTTGGTTGGGAATCGTGGCCGGGTGATGCAACAGGGTTGCGTCAACTCTACCTGCGTCGGCCTCTTTGCGGGCCCGCACCACTGGGAAGCGTTGGAACTCAATGTCAATGCCGGCCACGCAGTACATTCGCGCGACAAGATCCTCGTAGATGCTGACGGTGGGCGTGGACCAGAATGAGGCGACAACCAGAGACTGAGCGGAAACGCAGCCGGGAGTCAGAAACAGGCAGAGAAGTATGTGGCGCAATCCGTGCACGTGAGATACCAGCTAAAAGGTACATCTTTGGGTGAAGTCTTGAGCCGAAGTCACGGTGGTCTTGACTCAATTTAGGCACGATTGTATCGGAAATAAACCGGGCTCTCCAACTGTCCGTAGGTAGAAAACCATCCTTTGGTATGGGAAGCGGTTAGGGCTCGCTAACGTTCAGGTTTTCATTGAGGCAGGCTTTGAGCCGGCGCGCGGATTCGTCATAAGCGGCTGCGGTGCCAGCCTTACCGGCCAGCGCGAAGAACTCGTCGGCCACATCCTGACGGGCCTGGGGGATCAGTTGGCGTGCCTGCGCCAGGGCAATACCCTGAGCCTGGGCCGCAAGTATCCTGGCCCTGAGACTGTTCTCCCCGGAACAGAGGTAGAAACCGTATTCCGGATGGGTCACCGGCGGCTTGCCGAGCGTGTCATAAACCGTCTGTGCGCACTCCTGGTAAAACAGGTTCAGGATCTGGTAGGTGGCAACCGGACCTCTTTTGTCCACCAGTTCGTAGACCTGGCCAATACGCTCGAAGGCCTTGGGCGAATTGACCGGCAGAATCTCCTTCAACTGCTCCAGGCTTAGACCCTGTTGCTGAAACTGTAGGGCGGTCAGACGCTCACTGGTAATGATGCTGCAACTGCGAAAGCTTTGGCGCAGCTGCTCTTCTGCGCATACAGCCGATCCCAGAACGCTCATCAGCAGGGCAACAACAAGGGTGGCGTACTTCATCGTTTCTCTTCTGCAAATTCAGATCCGGCGATTCGTCGCCATGGGCGTGCAATCAATGGCAATGGCCTAGCGCTAGCCCATGGCAACACCATAACCAATGGCGGTGGCTGGCTCAACGAACCTTGTCATGGTTTTCGAAGCTGTCTTCATAGGCTGCATGTCCCCAGTGCTCAAAAAAGGGTAGAGGTTTGGGGGCAGGGGAAGGGCTGCCAGCTTGCCGGCTGAGCCAGCTGTCCAGTTCGGCGAGCGTCAGGGGGCGGTCAGTGTCCCGTCGATACCGAGCCTGCAAGTGGGATTGAACCTGTTGCAACCAGAGGGCGATGGCTATGGGTTTTGCAAGCCAGTCCTTAAGAACTTGCTGGAGGTGGTGGCGATAGCCCGAAACGTCGCTCTGTTGGGACAGATCTTCCAGCGCCTGCCAGGCGTCAGCGGAATAGCCTGCAACGAGGTAGCCGAGCTCCTGTTGCAGATGTTGAGCTGCAGCTTGATCCTTCGGCATCCGCTGGTGCATGTATAGGCCGCACAAAAATGCGAAACAACGTCGCGGGCACATTAGAGCCTGCTCTTCCACCAGCAGCAGGTCAGGGCGCTGGCGACCCAGCTCGGAGGCAAAGATCCCAGTGCCTTGGGAGTGGATCAGTTCCCCGTTTTGATAGACCTTGGTCGATTCCAGGCCACAGCTGGGCGAGCGTTGGGTGAGGATAAAACCATCCAGTGGCTGCTCGGCGGTGCGCTGGGCCAGCCCTTGCAAACTTTGCGTAGGGTTGAGGTTCGGGTCTGTTTTGCCTTGTGCGATGATGCCGTTGCTGGTTTGGACTAGATCGATCGGTGGGCGCGGTGTCGGCATGCCGATTGCCGATTCCGGGCAGAGCGGGTAGAGCGCCACAAAAGGTGCAATGCGCTCAAGGATCACATCGGAGCGTTTATCGGTGCCGTCGTAGCGTACGGGCAGACCGGTCAGACAGGCGCTGATGCCCAGGCGTGGCCGTCGATCAGCGGTGGTCTGGTGACTGGCTGGCATCGATGGCTTCTCCGGCAATCCGTACAATGGCATCCGCAAGCAATGAATGCTCGCCAATGGGGGGGAGCAGTTGGATATCCATGTGCCAGGCTTGCGTTAACCGTGCGATCTGGCGCGGGACATCGATTCGCAAATGCCTGCCTGCCGCAAAGAACAGCGGCAATACCACGGCTCGTTGAAAGCCTTGCCCATGGGCCTCGGCAATGACGTCGTCCAGACTGGGCGCGGCGAGTTCCATGAAGGCAAGGCGTACCGGCTTCGCTTGGCTCTGGATACGTTGCTCCAGGTCGAAGAAGGGTTGTAGCCAGAGTGGGTCGCTGGAGCCATGTGCCAGTAGAATGGTGAGAACGGAATCCGTCATGGGGCAGGCTCGCTGGATGAAATGCTGTCATTCTAAACCGGCCGGCGGACACTGTCAGGCCGAGCGGTGATTGTTCAAGGAAAATTCAAAACCACAGGAAGGATGCGGTAGGAGCCACCATGTTAAAGCCCAAGGATATTCTCGATTTCTGGTTTGGTCCGCTGGATGCGGATGGCATGCCTGAGCCGGAGAAGTACCAGCTCTGGTTTCGTGCCACCCGCCAGTTTGATCAGTTGCTACGCCGCCGTTTCATGTCCTACGTGACCATGGCCTCGGAAAACGGGCTTGAGCAGTGGGAGGTAACTCCAGAGGGGCGCATGGCCCTGATCCTGTTGCTCGACCAGTTCAGCCGTAACATCTTTCGCGGCACGGCCATGGCCTTCGAGAATGATCGCCAGGCCCGCACCCTATGCCGTGCTGGCCTGGCGCGGGGGGATGACGTGCGGTTGCCGGAAATTCAGCGCGCCTTCTTCTATCTGCCGCTGGAGCACTCCGAACGGCGTGAAGACCAGGCCGAGTGCGTGGCTCTTTACGAACAGCTCTATGCGGTTTGCCAGGAGCCCTTGCGTGGCCTGATCGGAAGCTTTCTGGAGTATGCGCGGGACCACCGGGACATCATTGAACGCTTTGGACGTTTTCCCCACCGGAACGCAATCTTGAGGCGCGCCAATACAGCGGCGGAGGAGGATTATCTACAGCGGGGCGCGCCGAGTTTTGGACAGTAGTACCTATTCATTTCAACCCCCACTTGCGTCGATTTCATCACATCTGTGCCAAAAAGTTGTCGATTTTTCGCCTGTCGTCGAAAGACATTTGTAAAAGTATGCGCTGCCTCAAAAAATGGATCATGAGAACCCTCTCATCGTTTGATACTATCAGCTCATAAGAACTGCATACCTCAAGCAGCACGCAAGAAAGCAGCTTTACCAGTAGAAAGACAGCTACACCAGTAAAAGCTACGCAGCAAAAAGAACAACTACGCCAATAGCAGTAGAATCAACGGGTGAGCACGATGATTCAGTCCACACCAACTCCGAGCACGGTGCGCAAGGATGTTTCATTGCGCAATTCCATCAACTATCAGGGTCGGAAAGCAGCGCGCGCCAAGAGTGAGCAACGCCGACGCGTGATTCTGGAGGCGGCACTTCGCATTGTCGCACGGGAAGGGATTCGAGGTGTGAAGCACCGTGCCGTGGCACGGGAGGCGGAGGTGCCGCTGGCATCCACGACCTATTATTTCAAGGACATCGGTGAGCTCATCAGCGATGCCTTCATGTTGTTCGCCGAGAACAGCCAGCGAAAGTTCGAACTCTTCTATAACGAACTGCATCGATGCGTCGAAAAATATGACATCGACACCATTGCCGACAAGCCGGAGCAGCGTCAGGCGTTGGCGGACGACCTGGTTGAAATGGGCACCCGATATATCACGGCGCAGGTGCGTTTTCGCAAGGACGAGCTGCTGTCCGAGCAAGCCTTTTTGCTGGAATCCGTGCGCGACGAGAGCCTGAAAATGTTGGCGCGTAAGTACCGCTCGGTCTGGGTGGCGGGTTTGACGGATTTCTTGCGCACCCTCAAAACACCTTCGCCGGAAGCCGATGCGGAAGTTGTGATGGGGGCGGTAGCGTCCATGGAATACGGCGGCGTGTTGCATGATGGCGATCTGGACGAAGAGCGTATTCGTGAAGTTTGGCGCCGCGTGATCGGTCTGTTCCTGTAGTCTTTAAGCGATGGGCGCGAAGGTCTCCTTGGCGGGCGCCGGGGGAGTTAAAGCCGGGCGCAAAGATTTTTACAGGGGGCTTGCATCATGAAAATCCGCCTCGTATAATGCGCCCACTTCGTTAGGCAATCACCTGATGAAGATGTTCTAAAGGCCTGATACGAAAGGCCGCAGCGGCCAGGCTGAAGAGTCTGGGACGCATTCTAAAAGCGGGAATAGCTCAGTTGGTAGAGCACGACCTTGCCAAGGTCGGGGTCGCGAGTTCGAGTCTCGTTTCCCGCTCCAAATTTCTCCTCCTCGTATCTTCGAATACTTCCTGATTTTCTCGTTTCCTTGCGCGCGATAGCTTTCTCTGTCGTCGATGGTTTACGCGTTCTTTCGCGTTATCATGAGCCACACAAGACCATTGAAACGATTCTGACGGCGGGATCGCTCGGACTGGTCGACGTTGAATTTCCCTCTGATTCGGATCCTTCCTGCATGACCTTACTGCG
>JAEZAA010000271.1 GCA_023430625.1 Pseudomonadota bacterium | reverse complement strand
TGTTGCTTTTCGGGTCATGACCACCACAGAGGATCACCCCTACGAGGTGGGAGACCTTCAGGTGCCGAAGGATTCCTGGCACCCATTGCCTCCGCTTGTGGTGCGGTTGGAGAGGGCCGGAGGCGATGCCAATGTGGAAGTGGTGCTGGAGTCCGAATTGACGGAAATTGGTACCCTGCGGATTCAGTGCCTTGATGTCGGCAATCCTTCGCGTCGTTGGCAACTGGAGTTTCAGACCCGGCGCCAGGGTGGACCCCGGACATCCGACGTTTCGCTTCATCCACAGCTCGACAAAGCGATTTCTCTCATCCGTCAGTTTTTCCAGGAGCGTCAGCACGACGCCCGTTCCTTTAAATCGCTTCGCACGGATCTTGAGCAGTATTTAGGCATAAGGGATGACTGGGGGTTGGGCGAGAACCGGGCACTGGTGGATGCATTGCTTGAACTGGCGGATCAACGTCGCCGATCTCACTGGCATGAACGTGCCTGGCTCCACTGGGTCGGGTTCTGTACCCGTCCAGGAACGGGGCATCCGCTGGATGCGGATAGGCTCGAAAAACTGGCAGGGGTTTACCAGCAAAAGGTATTACATCCTGAAGAGCAGGCCGTGTGGGCGGAATGGTGGAACCTTTGGCGCCGCGTGGCGGCGGGGCTTGATCAGGCCCTGCAACAGGCGCTGCTGAATGACATCGGTTACTTTCTGGAGCCGTCGAATGCCCGGTCCCGCAAGCGCCAGGCGGAACTCGCCGGGCGCGCCTATGACGATATGGTGCGCTTGTTGGGCGCGCTGGAAGAGCTGAGTGTCGATCAGAAGAAAGAGGCGGGCAGTTGGTTGTTCGAGCGGCTGCGCAAGCCGGGCGAAAGCCCCCATACCTGGTGGGCACTGGGGCGGATCGGCGCGCGGCTGCCGTTCTCCGGGCGATTGGATCGCGTCATTCCACCGGCCCAGATCGAGCCCTGGCTGAAGGAGCTATTGCGGGTGGACTGGCGTAAACAACGGGTGGCGGCACTTGCGGCAACCTTGTTGGGCCGGCGCAGCGGTGATCGGGCCGTGGATCTTGATGAGGGCCTGCGGGCGCAGATCGTGCAAAAGCTCAAGCAGGCCAAGGCGCCCGAGCGCTGGATTCAGCTGGTTGAGGAGGTGGTTAGCCTGGATCAGGAAGATCAGGGCAGTCTGTTTGGTGAGTCTTTGCCTAGTGGACTTGTGCTACTCGATACTTAACTTAAGCAGGCGGCTTGATCTGTGTTTACGAAGTCTCTACTTTTAGCTCGTGATGTACAAGTGCAAATTGCGCACCTCACGTTCACAAATTTGTTCACTGGAGGTAGTGGCTTTTATTTGTAAACTATCCCCTCGACCATAGTGCAAACTAAATGTAATTCATGTGGTGTTCAGGTGTGTATTTTCCAGCATTTTGCTGGTTGAAAGATGTCGGCAAAGTGTCATTAGTCAAAATCAGCAATATAAAGAACCAACTTCCACTTTAGGACATTTTTTTATGAAAGGGATTTTCTTCGCTCTACTTTTCGTTTCTGCACAAGTCAACGCATCTTTGATCTCATATGAGATGACTGGTACTGCAACAGGGCTTAATGTTGGTGGCAGTGACGAGCCTATTTCATTGAGTTTTGTTGTCGATACCATTGCACAGACATGGTGTGATCTGAACGCTAGTTTTCTAGGTAAAGCCTGGTATGCAGAGAGTGGATTCATCCCGACGAGTCATGAGCCTGACCATATTATCATGGTTCATTGGGTATGGTTCTCTCCACAGATTTCTGACGGCACAAACCAATTACGGTTTGGTGTTCCTGAGTGGAAGGTTCCTAGTGATGATCCGGGGTATGACGCATTGGCGAACTTGGATAAAGGAACTGACTGGGTGGTAGTTGGCGAGCATGAGAATGGCGACACATATGGGTTCGATTTGTTCGTGACGAAAAAGACAGTTTTGTCTGTTCCAGAACCGTCAAGCACCGTTTTGCTGATAGTTGGACTATTTGCTTGTTTGTTCAAGAGAGTGGTTTCTGATAGTTTGATCTCGGACGGCCAGTTCAAACGATCATAAGAAAGCTTTACAGAAGAGTTTCGGGATACTAAACCCCATCAACCTGCCGCCCGATTGCCATTCAAAGATATCTCCTGGTGCCGGTAGGCAGGATCGGCACCTTCCTCGAAGACACTGGCTTTTTCTGCGTCCGTGAGGCGCGCATTGCCGTACCAGGGCATGAGCGAGTAGCGACTGCGATTGGCGTGAAAGTCGACGAAAGGGTACTTGATGATGTCGAAGTACGGCGAGTAGTCGAAATCCGACGGCGTGCAGAGTTTGGGATTACGGCGAAACAACTGCATGCCGTTTTCCGTGGTCTTCTTCACCAGCGGCAGGATTGGATACTGAATCGAGGCAAAGGCCTCGGCGATCATGGTCGAGCACACGGTTCGGGTCGGCTTGCCGGGGCGCCGTTCGAACAGGCTGGAGCGCCAGCGCCGGGGCAGCAGGAGCCAGAACGGCATCATAAGCCGAAACAGGTCGAAGATCTGGCGAATGTCGTAATCCGTGCCGAGCTGGTTCACGGCGTAGTTCACCAGGTTCTGTGCGTCCCGGTAGGTGAGTTCGCGGGGCCGGCACAGGCGCAGGTGATCCTGGTCGTAGGCGGCCAGCGGACGGACAACGGTGCCAGTACCCAATTCACTTTCCACAATCAGCTGAACATCTGGCTGGCAGTCGAAACTTTCGCGAATACGTTGGCGAACCAATGGGTTTTCTATGTCGTGCAGGCGCCCGATATAAAGCGCCGCATGAGACCAGCGGCTTTGCGTGATGAGTTTGATGACATCGCTCACCCGGGAGCGTCCTTCCACCAGAATGACGTCGCCCACTTTCACTTCCTGACGAATCCGGTCGAAGTTGCTCAGGGGGAAATCCAATGGCGGCCGCGTCCGGGTCATCCAGCGCACGGCGAGTTCGATGAATTTGTACTTGGCTTGCATACCCATGGCGTTAAACGCTCCAGGGACAGCGGGCAGTCCGGTCCCGCGGATCAGGATTGGATTGAGGTGGCTGACGCCGATGCTTTGGATTTTTTGCCACTGACACCGATTGTTTTTGGTTGATGTAGGTTCGAGTCCAATCAATGGCGCCTAAGTTAGTTATAGCTCAGTTTCCGGCCCTTTGCTGGCGGTTGTCCGAAGTGGATCAAGGGCTGCGTGCCAGCGCTTGATCCTGACCTGGTGTTTGACCAGCTCAAGCAGCTCCACCACGGCCTCGATCACCGCTTCGTCGTACTCGCCCTTTTGATAGGGCTTTTCGTGGAGGAAGGCTTCTACAATCTCTTCGATGAAGCGATGGTTTTCGCTTGAGGATAAGTCTCTGAGCAAGCCGTCGATCACCTGCGCCACGATATCCGACACGGCCCGTTCCAGCGTATCGGAGATGCTGTTGCCGAGTACCGGGATCAACTGCAGGCGCTTGACGTCCCGGTTCTGGGCAATTGCCCGATCCACATGCACCGAAATATAACGCCGAAGCTCAACCTGTTTTGGCAGGTAAGTGTCTTGCGCGGCCTGGGCGACCTTGGTGGACAACCAGTCCACGATCAGTTGTCGGCGGGGGAGCAGAACCTGTTGCTGGATCTGGTGGAACAGGGGTGAACCGGAGCGAATTTCTTCCTGCGTACCGGAGAGAACCTTGACCACGATTCGATCAGACAACTCCTCGAGCAGGACCTCGTAATAGAAGCTGAAGAAGCGGAACACTGGCGAGTTGGAAAAGTCGACGATGTCGTATTTTTTCAGGCGGTACAGAATCGAAAAAATGCGAAGTATCCGCAAAAATCTCATTCCCGCGATGGGGATGCAGCCCAAGAGGTCATACCAATGGGCAAATGGAAAGAAGTACCAGCGGGGATACTCCCGTACAGCAATCGCTCGGATCCAGCGGACGGCGAACTCGATGAGAAAGATCAGTACGAATGCCAGGTCGTAATAGAAAAACTTTTCATGGAACGGGGCATAGGCCGTTACCAGGGAGGGGGCCTGTTGTGCCAGAAATTCCTGCACAGGGACGGTGGCATAGATGGCATCAAGGATTAACCATGCCAGATTAACTAACAGCAGCGCGAGCATCACGAAATCCAGCAGCAACCAACCGAATTGATGGCTGTTGCGGAGGTTTTGCCAGTTTATTTTGAAATTCATCCGGCCCGTTGACTCCTACAGTGACGGACATGGGGGTGAAGCGGATCCCGCTGAAAGCCACCTCACAACCTAGCGGTTAAAGGTGGCGGCAGGGAGCAACGGAAGCGGATTAAATCTGCAACCCGTTTGAGATTAAGGCCCTGAACTATATTAGAATAGGTCGGCACGTCTCCCGCGTGACTCTCAAAGCATACAATACTTTACGCGCACGCCGCACAACGAGCGGGATCTAACGGCTGGGCGGTCGCCGCGAGGTGAGCGCGGTGCTCGACCGATTCCCTGATCCGCGCGTGACACCGGGCGATACCAACTTAGCTAAGGGCGAGGTGTTTATTCCATGGCGAAACAGAAGCAGGATCCCGAACAGGAACAGGCCAATCATTTGTCGCGCAAGATCAAGGATTCCGCGCGTCAGATCTGGCTTGCCGGGCTTGGGGCCTACACCAAGGCGGAGGAGGATGCCGGCCGCTTTTTCGAGAAGTTGGTGAAGGAAGGCGAGGAGATCGAGTCGAAAACCCGCGGTGCCGTTGAAAAACAGATTCGTGTGGTTGAGGACACGGTCGAAGAGGTGAAAACCAAGGCAACCGGCACCTGGGATAAATTGGAGAACGTTTTTGATCAGCGTGTGTCCCAGGCCCTGCACCGTTTGAATATTCCCACCAAGGCGGAATTCGATGCGCTGGCGGAAGAAGTGAGGCAGTTGCGTCGGGAACTGGAAGAATTGCGTAAGCAGTCGAAGGGCTAATCTGTGTCCGGGCAGGGCCGTCGCCCTGTGCGCCTGCAAGATCCTAAGTGATATAGGCTTTTCCTACCTCCATGAGCTGGTGGCGGGCGTCTTCCTGGAGAAACGGCGCCACCTGAGCAAGTACCTGATAGATCCCACGGCTGAGATCCATGGTGTGCCCGTTGAGCACATTGCGCACCGTATCGAAACTAATCCAGTAGGTAATACCGAGCACGATGTTCTGGCACAGCGCATCGACTTCGTCATCGGTCGCCAGCAGAATGCCTTGCTGCTGCATGCTCCGGCAGATGGTGCGCGAGGCTTGCAGCTTCTTGTTCAGAATACGCTTGAAGCGCGGCTTGATACGTTCATAGCGGCCCAGGACGTTGACCAGATCCTGGTACAGGAAGCGGTACTGGGCGATCGCTTCGAACAATAAATGCAGGAAAAGCCATTGGTCTTCGACGCCCAGAATGGTCTCGGGCACATCGAGGAGATCGCTGATCTGGGCCTCGAACTGGTTGAACAGCCCGTCGACGATTTCCGCCTTGTTCTTGAAGTGGTAATAGAGATTGCCTGGGCTGATGTTCAGCTCGTCCGCAATTTGCAACGTCGTGACGTTTGGCTCTCCCTGCTCGTTGAAGAGCGTGAGGCTGGCCAGCAAAATTCGGTCTTTGGTTTTCATTCAGTCCCAGTTGAGTCCTTGCGGGTTTATGCCGCGCCCCTTTCTGTGTTTAGGGCGCGGATGACAGGATAACGCGATCGTGACGATCTGGCGCGTTTTTCTGTCGTGGGCAGTCCGTGGCCCGAGTCAATCGCTGGACCGACCAGCCTGTTGGCCGCCGGTCAATCCAGTGCCCGCGTCAATCCATCGAAAAGTCGGCCCAGACGGGACAGTGGTCGGATGGCTTCTCCATGCCCCGGATGTCGTAGGAAATGCCAGCAGCCGTGCAACGCTCCAGCAATGGAGCGGTAGCCAGGATCAGATCGATCCGCAGGCCATGCTTGGGCTCCCGCTCAAAGCCACGGCTGCGGTAGTCGAACCAGCTGAAGTGGTCGTCGGCATCCGGATGATGTTTCCGAAATGTATCGGCCAGGCCCCAATTCTTCAGACGCGCCAGCCATTCACGCTCTTCCGGCAGGAAGCTGCATTTGCCTGAGCGCAGCCAGCGCTTGGCGTTCTCGGCACCAATGCCGATGTCGATATCTTCCGGCGAGATGTTCATGTCGCCCATGACGATCATGTTGTCGGTGGCGGTCATGTTGGCGCTGAGGTAGGCGTTCAGGTCTGCGTAGAATTTCTCCTTGGCGGGAAACTTGAGCGGGTGATCCCGGCTCTCGCCCTGGGGAAAGTAGCCGTTAATCACCGTCACCTTCTGACCCTCCTGTTCATACTCGGCCAGGATCAGGCGTCGCTGGGCGTCTTCCGTGTCGTGTGGTAGGCCTTTCATGACATGTACAGGCGGCTTGCGCGATAACAAGGCCACGCCATAGTGACTCTTCTGGCCGAAATATTCCGCGTGATAGCCCAGGCTTTGGATGAACTCAAGGGGGAAATCTGCGTCGATGACCTTGGTTTCCTGGATGCCGATGATATCGGGCTGGTAATCCTGAACCAGGCGCTCCAATTGGTGGAAACGGGCGCGAATTCCGTTGGTGTTGAAGGAGACAACTCTCATGCCGGGGCATTACCTCTGGGTGGGCACTGCGAACATAAGACGCACGGCCAGCGAATCAGGCATGGACGAGCGACTTGGCGTGCCGCGAATTTTCGCTCCTTTCGCAGGTCAAGTTCAAGCGACAGTGCCCAGAGCGCATTTCTATTACCCGTGGCGGTAAGAGATTACTCCACGAGATTACTGCTCCTCGGCTGATGCTCGATCTGCTCTGGGCGAAGGTAGAAGTGGGTGATGTTGCCATCGGTAAACTTACCGAAGAAGGAGCTGACCTCGGTGATCTGCTTGAGCGACACCTGTTTGCTGAAGGGATCCTTGACGATGACCTTGATGTCGTTGAAGTGTTCGCGAATGTTGGAAAAACGCGCCTTCAGCGTGCAGCTCACGATCTGTTCAGGAAGTACGCCGAAACGGTTGGCCAGATCTCGGCGAGTTGACTCGATCGCCGTATGGTCCAGGTTCTCACGGGTGAGCAGGTGGTGGAGTTTTTTGCGGTCGATCAGGCGACGGGAAAAGCTGTTGGGTGCCTGCCTGGATTTGCGCCGGAACAGCTCCCAAAAATAGTTGTCGGTCAGGTGCCGGAATTCATTGAGGTCGGACAGACAGGCCTCCACGTACTCCCGGCAGTCTTTGTCTTCCAGAACTTCATCAATCGCTTCCCGTAACAGCCAGTCAAAACCAATCGAGGTTTTGTGGCCGTAGACCTTGCGATACATCTGGTGGCGGCTGTAAACGAAGTCCTCCAGAGCGCCTAGGCCCTTGGCGGTAATCGCCAGGCCAAGCCAGGGCTGATGACGGTCCCAGCCGATACGCAGGTTGTTGAGCAGATGATCCAGGTTGAAACCACCGATGGTCACCGATGAGTGGAAGCCGTCGCGCAGCATATAGTCGGCACGGTCGGCATCGATTTCGCCAGAGACCAGCAGGGATAAGAGTTTCTGCATCAGCTTGCCGTAGTCCACGTCAGGGTGCGGCGGGCTCTGGTTGGGCCAGTGGTCACGGGTAATCAGGCGCCAGAAGGCCTCGGCATGGGTGCAGAAGGTCGCGCTAGGCGCGAGCGCGGTGGTTTCCATGATGCCAAGCACATCGGTGGGTTCGATGCCGAACTGGGCGGAGTCGATGTCTTGCAGGATCTGCCAGGCACAGCGCACCGAGTAATGCTCATGCTCCAGATTCTCCGGGGTACTGTCGTAAAGGCCGGATGTGTCGATTCCCTGCCAAAGCTGCTGGAAGCGGCCGGGTGCGTGGAGCAAGCCGCGGATGCTGCGGGCTTTGGTGAACTGGTGGGAGAAACTGGAATGTCCGCAATCGTGCAGCAGGCAGGCAAGCCGGGTCAGCTTGTGAAAGTAATCCAGTGCTGGCAGTTGATTGGGTTGGACATCACCGAGCCCCTGTTTGCCATACTCGGCCAGGTAGGCGGAAATCATGGTGCGAAACATCCGCCCGCCTGTGTGCATGGCGCCAATACTGTGGAGGAAGCGGGAGTGGGTGGCTCCTGGGAATACCAGCGAGAGAATATCGTTCTGGCAGATAAAACGCAGCCGCTGAAACAACGGGTGGTCGAGGACCAGCACCTCATGCTTAAAGAGGGAAATCCCCCCGTGCACAGGGTCCATGATCAGGCGGTCGTAGGCCCCCAAAAGGTCGTTCAGGTGATTGGTCATGCTGCGCTCGCAGGTATTAACGTCATTGTGTATACGAATTGGGGGCGGGGCTTATGGATACAAGTCCCCCATCAGTCCGGAAACCGACAGAAAACCGCTGTCCCGTCTCTGGCATTTTAGTGATGGTATGGCGTATTGTAGCCCACCAAAATTACATGCTGGAAACCAAGGTTACAGGTTCACACTTGCAGGGCAGAGGTTCGTCCGCTAAATCTTAACTAGGTTCAATAGAAGGTCACTGCTCTGCTGTAAGTCCAGGAACCTCTTACGGCCTGGTATGAAAAGATCCCGCGGGGAGCAGGTTCGGCCACCGGCGTGTTTTTTGATAGCTTTTAGCCTAGTTTTAGTAAGACGCCTAACGGGACGGGTTGTCACCAGAAACGGGCTTTCCATGCGGACGATGCCAGTACCTTGGCGCGGGGCCGCTTTCACCGTTATTTTTGCGCTGAGCCAACGGACAGCTTGCCATGGCAGAGACAATCCTTCTGATCGACCCGGCTGCGGTGAGGGAGCGGCGCTTTGAGGAGTTTCTCGAAAGCAAGGGGCACTTCGTGGTCTCCTGCCGCACGGTCGACAGCGCCGAACGCGAGTTGCGCGCGCGGTCTCCAAGCCTGATTATCTGCGATCTTCCCATTTCGGAAATCCGCGAACTGGTCGCCCGGCTGGTCGGAGCGGACCCGGTTCCTGTGCCGGTGATTGCCGTGTCCGAGGCCGGTTCGGCCCAGGATGTGGTTGATGCGCTACGCGCTGGCGCCAAGGATTTCATTCTCAAACCTGTCTCCGATTTCTCGTTGGTGCAGGAGGCGGTGGATCGCCAGCTCGAACAGGTCCGTCTGTACCGGCTGAACCAGCGCTATCGACAGGAGCTTGAGGGCGCCAACAAGGAGCTCCAGGTCAATCTTGAGGAACTGAGGGCCGATCAGCGGGCAGGTCGCCACATTCAGCTCAAGTTGTTTCCCGAGCGAGGCCGTGAAATCGACGGGCTGCAGTTTGACCACCTGATCAAGCCATCGCTCTACCTGAGTGGCGACTTCCTCGATTACTTTCAGATTGACGAACGCAATGTTGTCTTTTATCTTGCCGACGTTTCGGGGCATGGGGCATCGTCAGCGTTCGTGACGGTGTTGCTGAAGAACCTGACCAATCGCCTGCAGCGCAATCTGCGGCGCGGCTCCAGTGACGATTTGCTCTATCCGGTGCGCATACTGGAACGGGTGAACAAGGAACTGCTGGAAACGGGGCTGGGCAAGCACCTGACCATGTTTGCGGGTGTGCTGGATACAACCTCGCGCCGATTGACCTATTCCCTGGGGGCCCACTTCCCCATGCCGATCCTGAAAACGGACGGTGGTGCGGAATATCTCGCGGGAAGTGGTATGCCCGTGGGGCTGTTTGAACAGGCAAAGTACGCGGCGCACGAGATCCAGTTGCCGCCAGGGTTTTCGCTGGTGTTGTTCTCCGATGGCATTCTCGAAGTGCTACCCGGGAAAAACATCGCCAGCAAGGAACAGGAACTACTCGATCTGGTCGCTCGTACGGAGACCTCGGTCGAAAGCCTGGAGCGAGGGCTCGGGCTGAGGGACATTATGGAACTTCCCGACGATATCGCCATGATGACCATTACTGAAGCGACGGTGGCCGATGCCCAGTTTTAGAATTCTACAGGCTGAGCAACAGGGTGTTTACATCCTGAAATTCATCGGCGAAATCCGCCTGAATTTGTGCTCAACGCTCGACCGGATTATCGATGGGATGAGCGCGAACCCCGGCTTTCGCACGGTCGTGGTGGATCTCACCGAAACCGAGCTGGTGGACAGCACCACCCTTGGCCTGCTGGCCAAGATCGCGATTTTCGCCAAGAGCCGCAGTCCGCTTTTACCCACCATCATTTCCACCAATCCCGATGTTACGCGCCTGATCCTGACCATGGGGTTCGACCAGATCTTCGTGATCGTCAAACAGGCCGCCTCCCGCATGGAACAACTGGCGGAGATTCCCATCCTGCATGCGACCGAAGGCGAGGTGCGGGATAAAGTCTTGATGGCCCATCGCCTTCTGATGGAGCTTAATGAGCACAACAGAGCCGCCTTCAAAGATCTCGTGACCGCCCTCGAACATGACTGCATTCGCTGCGGCGAAACCTCCTGATTGCTAATATCCCAAGCCTTGCTGCTCTCCAATGCGACCTGTTTAATACAGCCAGCGGGGGAGTAGCATAAGTGTTGGAATTGACTGGAAGCAGATTCGAATGACAACTGTTTTACAGCCCGAAACAGAAGCACAGCCGGAAAAAGCCAGGATCACGGTTCTGGGTGGTGGCAGTTTCGGAACGGCGCTGGCGAACATCGCCGCGGAGAATGGCCATCCCACCAAGTTATGGCTGCGCGACGCCGATCGGGCAGAAGAAATCCGTACATTGCGTGAAAATACCCGCTACCTGCCGGGATGTGCCTTGCACCAAAACCTGGAGCCGGATACGGATTTGGCGGCCTGCCTGACTGGCGCGGAACTCATCCTGGTGTCCGTGCCCAGTAAAGGGGTGAGGGATGTTCTGCAACAGGCTCGCCCCTATCTGCAGCCCAATCAGATTTTAGTAAGCACCACCAAGGGCATCGAAGCGGGTACATTCAAGCTGATGAGTCAGATCATCCGTGAGGAAGTTCCTAGCGTGCGGATTGGTGTGCTGAGCGGCCCCAATCTGGCGAAGGAAATCGGGTTGCGTTCGTTGACGGCCACCGTCATTGCCAGCCCTGATCCGTCGGTGCGCAGCTTTGTTCAGGAGGTTTTAGGCTGCGGCTATTTTCGGGTGTACGCCAACTCCGATATGTACGGCGTGGAGCTGGCCGGTGCCCTGAAAAATATCTATGCCATTGTGTCGGGGCTGGCCGCGGCACGGGGCATGGGCGAGAACACCAAGGCCATGCTGATTACCCGCAGCCTGGCGGAAATGAGCCGGTTCGCGGTCTGCCTGGGCGCCAACCCCATGACCTTTCTTGGGCTGGCGGGCGTTGGCGACCTGATCGTCACCTGTACATCGCCTCTGAGCCGTAACTTCCGTGTTGGGTTTGCCATCGGCAATGGTGAGCCCCTTGAGCAGGCCGTGGCATCCTTGGGTGAAGTAGCCGAAGGGATCAATACGCTGCGGCTGGTGAAGGAAAAGGCCAAGGAGATGAACATCACCATGCCGCTAGTCTCCGGGCTCTATGCCATCCTGTTCGAACGCCAGGGTGTTGATGAGGTGATCAGTCAGCTCATGCTGAGGGAACAGAGCAGCGATGTGGAATTCGTGTTACCTCGCGGCAACTGACTATCTTCTGATAAGCGGAAATCGCGCGATGGGGGGAGAGGGTTGGTCGAAGGAGGGAAAACCGGCGTGAGCCAAGTCCAGTATTTGTATTTGATGCGTCACGGCGAAGCCGCCTGGACCACGCCAGACTCAGAACGTGCCTTGACTGTGCGTGGCGTGGAACATACCCGCCAAGTGCTGGCGGCCCTGGGGGAACGTCTGCCGCAGTGCCAGGCTTTGTTGAGCAGTCCTTACCGCCGCGCACGTCAGACCATGGCGGAGGTAGAAGCCGTGACCCATCTGAAGGCGACACGGCATGATTTCCTGACACCGGACGAGGCTGCGCCGCAAACACTACGTTTGCTGGGGCCGCTATTACAGGATGTATCCCTGGTGGTCGCCCATCAGCCTTTACTTGGCAACCTGGTGAGCCTTCTGACCGAAGGCAATCAACGCCTGCCATATCCATTTGGGACCAGTGAAGTGGTTCTGCTTGAAATCGATGCCTGGGCACCGGGCGGCGCACGTCTGATCCGGGCATGGCAGCCGTAGCGTACGAGGCAGACGGCTATTGGTCGCAGGCTGCAGAACGACTTCGGTTTAGCGCAGTCGCTTGACTTCCTCCTCCACGATTTTGACTGCGTTTTCCAACACGGACTGAGGCGTGTAGAAGTGGGGAGAAAAACGCACACCGCCCCCCCGATAGGCACAGATAACGCCTCTTCCCATCAATGCGTGTTGCAATGCAACGCCTGACACCTGGTCAACCTGAAACGTCAGAATGCCTGCATGGCGTCCCGGCGTGATCGGCGAGATAAACTGCAGGCCCTCGATTTTACCCAGTTCCCGCGCAAGCCAGGCAATCTTGGCCAACAGGCTGGCTTCGACTTTCTCCATGCCCACTTCCAGCAGGAGGGATACGCTGGCATTCAAGGCGTGAGCACCGAGCATATTGGGGCTGCCGCACTCGAAGCGCGTGGCATCGTCGGCCGGCTGCCACGCCTTCTCGTCGTAGTTGCCGCGGTTCTGGATCATGTGCCAGCCGTATTCCAGCAGCTTCAGGTCGTTTCGCACATTCGGATGTACGTAGAAGAGGGCAAGCCCCTCCGGGCCCAGCATCCACTTATGGCCATCGGCCATGACGAAATCCGCTTGAATGGCCTGAACGTCAAACTGGAGCGCGCCAATACTTTGGATGGCATCAACGCAGAACAGAATGTCCCGCTCCTTGAGCACGGCGCCGATCTGTTCCAGATTAAGGCGAATGCCGCTGGCGTATTGGACCGAACTGATGGACACCAGTCGGGTGGCTTCGGTCAGCGCTGCCAGAATGGCATCTTCCGGCGTGCGCCCGCCATGCAGATCGGCCTCGACGACTTTGACGCCGCGCTCTTGCAACGACTCCCAGACAATCCGGTTCGAAGGGAACTCGTCGCTGGTGATAACCACTTCATCACCGGCTTCCCAGGGGAGACCCAGTGCCACGAACGATAGGGCCTCCGACGTATTCTTTAGCAGGGCGATATCCATCCCGGACGGTGCATTAATGAGGCGTGCCAGTCGTTCCCGCAGCTGGCGCTCACCATTGAGCCAGCGGGGATAATGGCGAGCGCCTTCGGTGACGTTCTCTTGCGCAAAATCCCGTACGGCGCGTGCCGTCCGCCGGGGCCAAGGCGCGACCGCGGCGTGATTGAGATAGCAGAGATCTGGATCCATCGGAAATTCATTTTCCACAAGACTCATTTGAAAATGGCTCCTTGCCTCACTCAGTACAGGGGAGGGATCTGGAGATCCCGGTTGAAGAATGACGCCATCTATCATCTATTCAGCCGACACCCTTGGTTGGGGCAGGCGGCGAGACCCTAACCTGGCGTAAAGGTTACGAGGTCGTCTGTCAATTTGCTGCTTAAAGTAATCAGAACGGTCCGAACTGCACAGTAGGAAATAGCCGTAGCTCGCAAATTTCTCGGCCAAACCAACGCTGATCAGACGGCCGGTTTCCTGTTTGCCGAGTTACTTCGCTGGCGGCGAAGTCAGTACAGGCGGCTCTACAGCAGAAATCTGCCGGAGGTTGGGCGATTAGGATACGGCGAGCGGTGAAGATATCTATGGCCCTGACGCGTTATAATGCGGGCATTTTGGTCAGCCTTGACCGCGCCGCCGACAACTATGTCCGCTGATACACAAGTAAGAGGCAAGCTGATGTTTCCTGTGCAGTACATTGAACCCGTATTCCGCCCACCCAGCGAAGCACACTCCTTTATCCTGCAGGTGACCAATGGGTGTTCCTGGAATCAATGCACCTTTTGCGAGATGTATACCCAGCCCCAGAAAAAATTCCGTGCCCGCAAGGATGAGGATATCCGCCAGGATTTGGAGCGTATGCGTCAAGCCTACCCCGGCGTGCGACGGGTGTTTCTCGCGGATGGCGATGCCATGGTTTTGCCGGTGCGGCGCCTGAAAGAGCTTTTGGGTCTGATCCGAGAAACTTTTCCAGAGCTGGAGCGAGTTTCTTCTTACTGCCTGCCTCGGAATCTCAACAATAAGACTGTGGACGATCTGGCGGAGTTAAAAGCGCTCGGCCTGGATCTACTCTATGTGGGGGTTGAGTCCGGTGACGATACCGTGCTGACCAAAGTGAATAAGGGCGAGAGCTATGCCTCCTCGCTCGCTGCACTCGGCAAGATTCGCGATGCGGGTTTACGTAGCTCCGTCATGGTCCTTAATGGTTTGGGTGGGCGCGAGTACTCCAAGCAACATGCGCTGGAAAGCGCGCGGCTGATGAATGAGGCGCAGCCAGACTTTCTTTCCACATTGGTCGTGAGTTTCCCCATGGGTGACGCCCGTTTGAAAGAGACCTATCCGGAGTTTGAACTGCCTGACCAACGAGAGCTGTTCGAGGAAATGTATTTGTTCCTGCAGCACCTGGAACTCAACAACACTGTTTTTCGCAGTGATCACGCCTCCAACTATCTGGTTCTTAAGGGAGAGCTCGGGCGAGATAAAGCCCGCATGCTGGCCCAACTGGAGCAGGCGATTCATCGCCCGGAACAGGTGATGCTGCGGCCGGAGTGGGCGCGCGGACTGTAAAATTATCTCGCTTATTGCTTCGGTGCCGCTTCGGCCAGGCGAACGCAGATATGAAGCCGGCTTCCGGCACGACCCAGACAATGAGGATGATTCATGGAGCCTAAGACCAAATCAGGGATTGAACCGGCACGGATTCTGAAACATGTGGAGTCCTACATGGGAAAGGGACTCCCACCGGTCGATCAGTGGCATCCGCAAGTGGTCGGCGAGGTGGATATCTTCATTGCTCGCAATGGTCAGTGGTTTTACAACGGCTCGCCCATGGAGAGGGAAGCGCTGGTGCGTCTGTTTTCCACGGTTCTGCGCAAGGATGAAGATGACTGTTATTACCTGGTCACGCCGGTTGAGAAGATGAAGATCCAGGTCGAAGACGTCCCCTTTGTGGCGTTGACGTTGCGCGTCGAAGGGCAGGGCAGAGAACAGCAGCTGTATCTGATGACCGGCGTCGGCGATGAAGTCCTGCTCGGTTCGGAGCACCCGCTACGGGTCCAGGTGGATCCGGACACACAAGAGCCTGCTCCTTATGTGTTGGTTCGCGGACGGCTGGAGGCGCTTGTGGCACGTTCGGTGTACTACGAGCTGGCTGACTTGGTGGAGCCAATGGAAAAGGATGGCCAGACACTGCTTGGCGTCTGGAGTGGCGGTCAGTTTCACGTGCTTGGAGCGGCCTGACAACGGGGTCGGCCACGCCCGCTACTCGGTGGTGTGCATCGCTATCAGTGATGCCAGATTAGTCCACTCCTTGTTTCAATGATCGACGCGTTGGGTAAACCCGACAGTGACTCAATAATAGCCCCAAGGATGCTGACCAGTCGTCAACAACGGCAGGACGGTGAAGATCAATTCTTGCGGCGCAAAGTGGGTTACGGTGTCGATTAAACTTAAAAAGTTTTTAAAACGCGCACTTCCGATTGTGGTGATCGGGTTTGTGATCTTCGTGCTCAGCAAGATGCTGAAGGACGTGCAGGTCAGCGATGTCGTCAGCGCAATCAAGAATTTCTCCGGGATCACGTTGGCCAATGCCATCGGCCTGGCAGCCTTCGGGTATGTGTGGCTGATTGGCTACGACTATCTGGCATTACGCTATCTTAAGCGGCCCGTTCCCTGGGGGCGGCTCGTGTTCACCTCTCTCAGTGCGTTTGCACTGCAGCGAAACGTTGGGCCAGCACCGATCACCGGCGGGGCCATCCGTTACCGCTACTACAAGAAGTACGGCTTCTCGGCCGCGGATGCCGCGATCATTACCACCTTATGCGGATTCTTTTTCACCTTGGGGATCATCTTTACGGCGGGGCTCGCGCTCTTGCTCGACCCCCAGGGGCTCGGGCGCATTATTGGCGCACCAAACTGGTTGTTGCGCATAGCGGGTGCGGCAATTCTGCTGGGGCTCTCGGGCTTTCTGATCTGGTCCCACTTTCGCAACCATCCCATCAAGATCCGCTCCTGGCAGGCGCCCCCGCCCAGCCTGGGCCTGAGCGCAACCCAAGTGGTGTTCGGGGTGGTTGATATCTCGATCGTTGCCGGCGTGCTCTATGTCCTGTTACCCGCCCAGGTTGAGCTCAGTTATCCGGCGTTTGTGGGAATCTATGTGCTAGCGATGCTGGCAGGCGCCTTGAGTCATGTACCTGGGGGAATCGGGGTGTTCGAGACGATCCTGCTGCTCTTCATCCCGGGTGTCGACAAGGGCGCTCTGCTGGCGGCGATGTTGGCGTTTCGGGGCGTGTACTACTTGTTGCCCCTGCTGACAATGGCGCTCGTCGATGCCATCTATGAGTTGGCGGTGAGGTTACAGCGCGCGACGGCGGAGGGCCGATAGCGCGCTGAACCGTACTTGGTTAGCTGGCGGAGTCCACCAGATAATCCAGGACGCCCTTGTCGCTCAGTTCGATTCGAATTCGATCCACCGAAGCGCCGGTGGCCATGCGCTCAAGGCAGCGACTGGCCAGTTCCGGCAGAATGCTTCGATTCACGATGTTCTCCAGGTTTCGTGCTCCAGTGTCTGCATCCTGGCAGCGCGACACCAGATATTCGAGGACAGCGGGATCCACTTCGAAATCGGCGCCATAATGCGCCCGCACCCGTTTCTCGACCCGGCTCACGGTGATGGCTGCGATGCGGGTCAGGCTTTCGCTGTCGAGGGGGTAATAGGGGACGAGCGTGGTTCGGCCGAGAAATGCTGGCTTGAAATGTCTCAACAGGCTGGGACGAATCTGCTCCAACAGGTCACGGGGCTCGGGACGTTGCGCCTGGTCCTGGCAAAGAACACGAATAGGCTCCTCGGCGGCGTTGGAGGTCATGATGATCAAGGTATTCTTGAAGTCGATGTCACGGCCTTCGCCGTCCTTGATGGTGCCCTTGTCGAACAGGTTGTAGAAGATGTCTTGAACGCCGGGGTGTGCCTTTTCCATTTCATCCAGCAGAATCACGGAATAGGGTTTACGGCGCGCGGCCTCGGTCAGAACGCCGCCTTCCCCGTAGCCTACATACCCGGGCGGTGAGCCCAGCAGCATCGAAACCTTATGCTCTTCCTTGAACTCCGCCATGTTGATCAGGGTCAGGTTCTGCTGCCCACCGAACAACAGATCGGCCAGGGCAAGTGCGGTCTCTGTCTTGCCAACTCCGCTGGGGCCGACCATCAGGAACACGCCCAGGGGCTTGCGCGGATCCATCAATCCGGCACGGGCGGTGCGCACCGCCTGGGCGATGGCATGGAGTGCCTGCGGCTGGCCGACGACCCGTTGCTGCAATTCGTCCTCAAGGCGCAGGACGCTGGCGATCTCATCGGCGATCATCTTGCCCACGGGAATACCGGTCCAGTTGGCGACGACGGTCGCGATGGCCTGGGCATCGACCTGGGTATGTATCAGGGGATGCTGTCCTTGTACTTGCTGCAATTCCTCAGCAAGGCCAGCCAGACGCTGCCTCAATTCCTGTGATGCAACCTGATCTTGCTCAACCGTAGGCGGAGCGACGGCATCCAGGTCGGGCACGATATTTTCGTCGGCAGTGATGAGGGCGGCCTCAGAGACGTCAGGTTCAACCTGGTCAGTATCCAGTTGCGCCCGTAACGCCTGAATCTCTTCCACCAATGCGCGCTCCCGTACCCACTGGCTGTGAAGCTTCTTAAGCTTGGCCGTGTCTTCCTGTATCTGCGCCTCAAGATCGGCAATGGCCTGTGAGCGCCCACCGTCTGTCGCGTCTTCCCGAGTCAGAGTGGCTTTGGTGAATTCGGCCTGCTGAAGGCGCCGTTCTACATCCTCAATTGGGGCAGGTGTGGTGCTGAGGCTTAGTCCCACGCGTGCACAGGCGGTATCGAGCAGGCTTACGGATTTATCGGGAAGCTGGCGCCCGCTGATGTACCGGCTGGACAATTGCACCGACGCGACGACTGCTTCATCAAGAATACGAACGCCGTGATGTTGCTGAAATTTGGGTGCGATTCCCCGCATCATCGTCACCGCGTTCTCGATACTGGGC
>JAEZAA010000256.1 GCA_023430625.1 Pseudomonadota bacterium | reverse complement strand
AGGCACTGGATCTGGAATGGCAGGGGCAGGGCGTGCGGGTCATGGGCATCTGGCCGCTGTTCGTGCAGACCAACATGGTCAAGGACATGAACGCCAAGAGTATTAAAAACCTGGGCGTTCATCTGCGGGCGGAGGACGTGGCCCGAACCATCTGGAAGGCTGCCAACCACAAGGGGCGCGCCAAGGTGCACTGGTCGGTGGGGCTGCAAACGGTGCTGTTGGCGCAGGCGGTCAAATTCGGGCCGCAATGGTTGAATCGGCTGGTGACCGGCCGCATTGCGGTGGGACACTGAGGAGCGCCTGTCAGCGCTCCAGACCATCAGACATGCGCAGGCTTGCGCTCCTGCTGGGCGTGCCGGCGTGCAGGTAACCAGTTTGCGAGTATCCGCTTGAGATCCTGTGGGCGCACCGGTTTGGCTATGTAGTCGTCCATTCCTGCCGCCATACATTTCTCGCGGTCTCCCTCGAACGCGGCGGCGGTCATGGCAACGATCGGCGTGCGCTTGCGTGGCGACTCAAGCTGGCGGATCGCGCGACTGGCTTCATAGCCGTCCATCACCGGCATGTTGCAGTCCATGAAGATCAAATCGTAGCGTTTGTGGCGGATCGCCGCGATCGCTTGCCGACCGTCGCTGACCACATCCACCTGGCAGTTCAGGCGGCTCAGCATTTTACGGGCAACCAGCTGATTCACCTCATTGTCCTCCACGACCAGAACGCAGTGGGGCGCGATGTCATCAGGCACACGCCGCAGGCTCGTCGTTGTGGAGGGTTCTCGTTCAAGGGGCTCCCGTTCAACGGATTCTAGTGGCTCGTTGTCCGCGATCTCTCCGTAAGTCCCTTGGGAGTTTTCGGCCTGCGCTAAGTGGTCTTCGGACAGGAGCTCGAACGGCAGTTCCACCCAAAAGCAACTGCCCTGGCCGGGCTCGCTGGTCAGGCCAATACGGCCGCCCATCAGCAGTGCAAGTTCCTTGCAGATCGCCAGCCCCAGTCCCGTTCCCCCGAAACGCCGGGTGGTGGAGGCATCGGCCTGGGTAAAGGGCTGAAACAGGCGCTGCTGTACACCCTGTTCAATACCGATGCCGGTATCTTCCACTTCGAACCGCAACCAGCAGTGGAGGTTGGTCCGTCTCAGTTCTTCGCCGCGTACCACCACGTGGCCTCGCTCGGTGAACTTCACCGCATTGCATAGCAGATTCAGCAGGATCTGGCGCAGGCGAGCCGCATCGCCTCGAAGGCCGTGCGGGGTGTCGATTCGGGTTTCCAGGGCGAGGCCTTTCTGGCGCGCGCTTTCTTGGATCAGGGCCAGGGTTCGTCCAACGACGAGATGAGGGTCGAAGGGCTCGGGTCTGAGATCGAGATGACCCGACTCGATCTTGGCGAAGTCGAGGAAATCGTTGATGAGGTACAGCAGTGATTCGCCCGATTGGCGCGCCAGTTCGGCATAGGGCCTCTTTTCTTCGGTGAGGGGGCCATCCAGCAGCAGGCTGTTGAGTCCGATCACGCCGTTCAGGGGCGTTCGGATCTCATGGCTCATGGTGGCCAGGAAGTTGGATTTGGCCTGATTCGCGGCTTCCGCCGCCTGCATGGCCTGGCGCAGATAATGGATCTTACGGTCACTGACCGCATGGGCCAGGATGCCCCAGCTCATGGCGATGATGATGAGCAAAATCTGGCAGAACAGGATAATCCCCGGGGTGAACTGATAAATCGGTGGGATTTTGATCCACAATTCGCTTGCCCAAACGCCGAGCAGGGTGGCGGAGGTGATTCCGGTCCAGATGCAGGCCGCTCGCAGCCCGCTCAGGTAGGCGGCGACCATGGGGACCGTCAGCAGGTACCAGGCTGCGGGCGAACCGGTCTGACCGGTGGTCAGGACGACGTACAGAATGTCCAGATAGGAAATCGCGGCGAAGCCATGGGATCCGATCCGCAGGCGATGTGCGTTCGGCTTGGCCAATGTCCACTGGCGCAGAATGAAATAGGCGCTTGCGGTGAGGGCGTGCACAATGGCGTAACTACTTGCATTGCCTGGGGCGATGAAGCTCATCACGATAGAAACCGTGGCGGCAACCAAGCCCACCATGATGAAGAACTTGAACCGTAGCCGGTCATCCGAGCTGGGGGCGAGAATGTCAGCGTCGGCGTGCTCGAATGAACTTGAGAAAACCTTTTGTAATTCGTCCATGGTCAGGCTCTTTACACCTCGTCATCCAACTGACAGGGCGGTGGGATTCAGGAATTCACCGGCCCGGCATGAGAGCCGGGCCTTGGGTGCGGTCCGGAGTGTATGTCAAATGATCAATTGTGGCTACGGCCTGGCTAGCCCCAAGGAGGGGCTACGGAAACTGCGGGGTGGAAAGTAGACTTGAGGGAGACGCTGGATGGGCTGCCCAGGCGCGCCCAGCGCATTGCTCAACTCACCGTTGCTGACTGGAGGATGTCAAATGGCAGAGGATCAAACCATTGAACGTAACCCGCGAACCCAACATCCACAGCCAAAGTTTCCGCCCCAACACCAGGACATGCCGGGCGCCGAGAACAAGATGACGCCGCGCCCCGACCATGGCGAATCCAGTTACCGGGGCAGTGGCAAGCTCAAGGATCGCGTTGCCATCATCACCGGCGGCGACAGTGGGATCGGCAAGGCCGTGGCCATTGCGTTCGCGCGGGAAGGCGCCGATGTGTTGATTTCCTACCTGAACGAGAAAGAGGACGCGGAAGACAGCGTACGCCATGTGCAGCAGGCCGGGCGCAAGGCACTCGCCATCGCCGGTGATATCCGCGACGAAGCTCATTGCCGCAAGATCGTCGATGAAGCGGTTCGGGAGTTCGGACGCATCGACATCCTCGTCAACAATGCCGCCACCCAGACTCTGTACGACAGTATTCTTGATATTCCCGCGGAGGACTTCGCCCGGACCTTCGAGACCAACCTCTATTCCATGTTCTATCTCTGCAAGGCGGCGGTGCCCCACATGCAGCCAGGGTCCACCATCATCAATACCACCTCAATCCAGGCCTACCAGCCATCCCCCACCTTGTTGCCATACGCCAGCACCAAAGGCGCGATTTCGACCTTTACCAAGGCCTTGGCGCAGGAGCTGGTGAAAAAGGGCATACGGGTCAACATGGTGGCACCGGGCCCGGTGTGGACGCCGCTGATCCCGGGCTCGTTCCCGGAGGATCAGGTGGCGAAGTTCGGCTCGTCCAACCCCATGGAACGGCCAGCGCAACCGGTGGAAGTGGCGCCGGCTTACGTGTACCTGGCGTCGCAGGACTCCAGCTTCGTGGTGGGTGAGGTGATTGGGGTCACCGGAGGCAAGCTGCTCCCCTAGGTAGCAGTCGGTTCGTTAGGTAATTACCCGCTCATTCGGTAAGAGTCCACACATTCAAACCGCCCGGTGGGTTGGCAACTGAAAAGCGCTGGCTTCGGCCAGCGTCGCTTCCCGCACCGGGCACCCCAGCAGATGATCATTGACCATGCCGACCGCCTGCATGAAGGCATAGCAGATGGTTGGGCCGACGAAGGTGAAGCCGCGCTTCTTCAGCGCCTTGGACATGGCCTCGGCAGCCGGTGTAGTGACGGGGATATCCTTGAAGTGGCGGATCTCGTTGATCCGGGGACGACCGTCGACAAACGACCAGAGGAAGTGGGCGAAATCCTCGCCGGCATCCCGCATCGCGAGGTAGCCCCGGGCATTGCGGATGATCGACTGGATCTTGAGCCGGTTGCGGATAATCCCCGGGTTGTTCAAGAGGCGCGCGGCATCCTCGTCGGTATAGCGCGCCAGACGCTCCGGATCGAACCCCTCATAGGCGGCCTGATAGCTGGCCTGCTTGCGTAGAATCGTGATCCAGCTCAGCCCCGCCTGCTGCCCATCGAGACAGAGTTTTTCAAACAGCTGCTGGCCCTCGGCCACGGGGCGTCCCCAGACTTCATCATGGTAGCGCACGTAGTCCGGATCGGTTCCGCACCAGGGGCAGCGTTCGGGTTGGGTTTGACTCACAGCTGTTTCCTCGATTGATCAAGATGCAGAGGTGCGCTCGGCTGCACCGGGTGCAGAACCAAGGGTGCCCGCCCAGCGCGGCGCCGAATCCCATTCATGGCGCCCAGGACCCAGGGCTGAGAGACGATCCGGCGCACTAGGCGGCGCTTGCCGGGAAAACTCATCAGCATGAGTCCGGCGACAATGGCCAGCAGGCCCTGGCCCGGCAAGACCAGCATCAACAGGCCTGCCAGTATAAGCGCAACGCCGGCCAGATTGCGCAGGCTAAGCCAGATCAACCGGGCCAGCGGGTGCGTAACGGCCGGGCGTCGGTTCCGGCTGCGCTGGAGGCTGAAGTGGTCGGGCGGCAAGCGGATGACGAGCCAAGGCACGCTGACCAGGGAGGCAACAAAGGTGAAGGCGGACGAGGCGACCAGCCACCAGGCCAGGGTTTCATTCAAACTGAGCCAGTGCAGCATTCCCAGTGAGCTCCGACAAATCAATCGTTGTCTATTTTAGTGCGCACCCGTCCTTCGGCCATGCCTGCACAGAGCCCACTCGGAGCTAGATGTTGTACATTACCGCCTGTTTCTAAATCTGTTTAGTGGCGCGGTACCGATTTTTACTCAACTGATGGGAGCGACCCGATGCGCAAGAATATTCTGATCACCGGTGCCAGCAGCGGCCTTGGCCGCGGCATGGCGCTCGAGTTCGCGGCACGCGGACACAATCTCGCCCTCTGTGCCCGCCGCCTGGAACGGCTGGCCGATCTCAAGCAAGAACTGGAGACTCAATACCCTGGTATCCAGGTGGTCACGCGCGCGCTCGACGTGCTGGATTACGACCAGGTGTTCGAGGTGTTTCGCGCATTTCAGCAGGACCTGGGCAGCCTGGATCGCATCATCGTCAATGCGGGGTTGGGGAAGGGACGACCGGTCGGGACCGGTGCGTTCAGGGCCAACCGCCAGACGGCTGAAACTAACTTCGTGGCCGCCCTGGCTCAGTGCGAGGCGGCGATGGAAATCTTTCGCGCCCAGAACCAGGGGCATCTGGTCGTGGTCTCGTCGGTCACTGCGGTACGCGGCATGCCGCGCAACGTGACCACCTATGCGGCCACCAAGGCCGGCGTGGCGGCGCTGGCCGAAGGGATTCGTGCCGATGTGCGGGGCACGCCGATCCGGGTAACGACGCTGTTTCCGGGCTATATCCGCTCCGAGATCAACGACAAGGTCAAGAACACGCCCTTTATCATCGATACCGATGTCGGCTGTCGGCTCCTGGTGGAGGCGATCCAGAAGGAGCCGGCGGAGGCCTATGTGCCAAAGTGGCCCTGGGTTCCCATGGCGCTGCTGATGAAGTATCTGCCGCTTGGCGTGGTGGCGCGGATGGTTTGATCCAGCCGGCCGCCAGGGTGATGCCTGCCGCTGGTCCGGCTTTTAATCAAGCCGGAACTGTACCTGCACCTGCTGGCGCAAGTCGGTTTGGCCCGCCGTCCAACTGGAATCCTTGGGGGCGGCGGCGCGGGCTTCCATCATCATGACCGGGATATGCTGTGTACCTTCCTGCGCCTGGATGGCAATGACCGAGCCCAACTTGCGGCCTGCCGCTTGCGCCAGGACCGTCGCCCGCTCACGGGCATTGGCGACTGCGGCGGCCAGGGCCTGTTGCTCGACCGCCTCCCTATCGCGGATCTCGCTGCCGGCTGGATTCACCTCGCCCAGGCCGATGCGGGTCATGCCCTCCAGGAGCTGGGCATAAGCGTCAAGCCCATCGGCAGTGACATCGATATCGCGGCTAACCCGGTAGCCGATGAGCTTGCGCTCCGGTTCCCACTGCCACTGGGGCTGCACCGACATGGTGGCGGCACGTACCTGGCGCTCGTCGATGCCCAGCTCGCGCGCCAGGGTCAGAACCGCACTGACCTCCTGATCCACGGCCTGCTTCAGCGCGTTGATCTCGGAGCCCTCGCGGCTGGCAACCGCGCGGACCTTGAAGCGGTCGGGCACGGCCTGCACTTCGCCACTGCCGCTGACACTGATGCTTTCGACCGGAGTCAGGTTGCCATGGTGCATCATATGGTGACCGCCGCAGGCAGTCAGGAGCGTGGTTGCCAGGGAGAGGGCGAGGAGCTTCGACGGAATGACAAACGACATGCGGTGCTTCTCCAATTATTCTGAATAGGTGGCATTTTGCTTGTGTTGCCGTTGGGACTTCAGTGAAGTCTGTGGTTCGTCTGGTGATGGTTATGACACCAGATCTCACGTAGCGTTCGAGTCCAGTGACGGACTTGTTGCAAAATCGCGATACAATGGCCGCTTTTTATCCTAATCCGCAAGGAGGTTTCGTGCAGCCGATAATTTCGGTGAACAAGATCACCAAGACCTATGCGTCCGGCTTTCAGGCGCTGAAGGGTGTCGATCTGAAGATCCGGCGCGGGGAGATTTTTGCGTTGCTTGGACCCAATGGTGCCGGCAAAACCACGCTGATCAGCATTATTTGTGGCATTGTCATGCCTAGTTCGGGGCAGGTGCTGGCGGATGGCCACGACATTATCTCGGATTACCGCGCGGCGCGCGCGAAGATCGGCCTGGTGCCCCAGGAGTTGGCGACGGACGCTTTCGAAAGTGTCTGGGCCACGGTGAACTTCAGTCGTGGCTTGTTCGGCAAGGCGCCCAATCCTGCCTACATCGAAAAGATCCTGCGGGATCTGTCCCTGTGGGACAAGAAGGATTCGCGGATTATGGCCTTGTCCGGCGGCATGAAGCGGCGGGTCATGATCGCCAAGGCGCTCTCCCACGAGCCGCAGATCCTGTTTCTGGACGAGCCCACCGCCGGTGTGGACGTGGAGCTGCGGCGCGACATGTGGAACATGGTGCGCGGCCTGCGCGATAGCGGCGTCACCATCATCCTGACCACCCATTACATCGAGGAAGCCGAGGAAATGGCGGATCGCATTGGGGTGATCAACAAGGGCGAGATTATTCTGGTGGAAGACAAGGCCCTGCTGATGGAAAAGCTCGGCAAGAAGCAGTTGCGTCTGCAATTGCAGGCGCCGCTGGAGGCGATTCCGGCTGCACTGGCCGGTTATGCATTGGAATTGTCCGCCGACGGCACGGAGCTGACCTATACCTTCGATGCCCAAAGTGAGCACACCGGCATTGCCGGGCTGCTGCGAACCTTGGGCGAGCAGGGCATCGACTTCAAGGATTTGCAGTCCCGGCAGAGTTCGCTGGAAGACATCTTCGTCAGCTTGGTGAGGGGGCAGGCATGAACCTACAGGGCGTACGCGCCATCTACCGTTTTGAAATGGCCCGGATGGGCCGGACCCTGATGCAGAGCATTGCGTCGCCGGTGATTTCCACCTCGCTCTATTTCGTGGTGTTCGGATCCGCCATCGGTTCCCGCATGATGGAAATCGACGGGGTGAGCTATGGGGCCTTCATCGTGCCGGGGCTGATCATGTTGACCCTGCTGACCCAGAGCCTGACCAATGCATCCTTCGGCATCTACATGCCGAAGTTCTCCGGCACCATCTACGAGGTGTTATCGGCGCCGATCTCCTACGCAGAGATTCTGTTGGGGTATGTGGGCGCAGCAGCCACCAAGTCGATTATTCTGGCCGTGATCATCCTGATAACCTCGCGGCTGTTCGTGGACTTTCACATCGAGCACCCGCTGTGGATGATGCTCTTTCTGGTGTTGACCGCCGTGACCTTCAGTCTGTTCGGATTCATCATCGGCATTTGGGCCGACGGTTTTGAAAAGCTGCAACTGGTGCCGCTGATGGTGATTACGCCGCTGACGTTTCTGGGCGGCAGTTTCTACTCCATCAATATGCTGCCGCCTTTCTGGCAGACGGTCTCCCTGTTCAATCCGGTGGTTTATCTGGTCAACGGCTTTCGCTGGAGTTTTTATGGCGTCGCCGACGTCAACGCGGCCGTCAGCCTGGGCATGACCCTGGTG
>JAEZAA010000132.1 GCA_023430625.1 Pseudomonadota bacterium | reverse complement strand
ACCATCACCGTGTTTACCGACGTGGATTGTGGCTACTGCCGCAAATTGCATCAGGAGGTTCCGCGCCTGAACGAGCTTGGCATTCAGGTGAACTTCATGGCCTATCCACGGGCGGGTGTAGGTTCTCCGACCTATCGCCAGATGGTTGGCGTGTGGTGTGCCGAGGATCAGAAGCAGGCGATGACCCGCGCCAAGAATGGCCAGGCCGTGCCCAACAAGGAGTGCAAGAACCCAGTGGCGGACCAGTTCAAGTTGGGTTCGCGTCTCGGGGTGACGGGTACTCCCTCCATTTTTCTGGAAGATGGCCGGGTAATACCTGGTTACGTACCCGCTGATAAGCTTGCCGAAGGGCTTGGCCTGGTCAACTAAATAGTTCTTTCCTCATTTCAACCGGGGCGGCTCCAGCTGTCCCGGTGTCTTCCGGTTCCATAGTCTTTTGCGGACGGACTGCCCCGCGTTGTGGCAAGCCGCGTCGCGCGTTGACAGTTTCTCAACTCCCTAGTATCGTCGCCTGTTCAGCGGAACAGGAAGGTCCGGTAGCGTGCGTATTTCGTCCCCGGAGCCTCTGTGGCGCTCCGGTCCGGGCGCAGTTGTACGGATGGACGCACATAAGCAGCACGAACTCAGTCAGTTAACAGGGGAGTCAGTCAGTTGAATCCGGTCAGAATTGGTCTTTGTGGTCTTGGCACGGTTGGCGGAGGCACATTCAATGTGCTCAAACGCAATGCCGAACAAATTGGCGCGCGTGCAGGACGGCCGATTATCGTGACCGTTGTTGCGGCTCACGCTCTGAACCCTGCCTGCGATCTCGGCTCGACGCGCTTCGTCAATGATGCGTTTGCCGTTGCCGAGGACCCCGAAGTAGACGTGGTGGTCGAACTGATCGGCGGCTACGATGTGGCGCGACGCTTGGTGTTGGCGGCAATTGCCAACGGCAAGCACGTGGTGACGGCCAACAAGGCACTGATCGCCGTGCATGGTAACGAGATCTTTCAGGCTGCGGCCGAGAAAGGCGTCAGCATTGGCTTTGAAGCCAGCGTCGCTGGCGGTATCCCAGTGATTAAGGCGCTACGGGAAGGGCTGGCGGCGAATCAAGTTAGCTGGCTTGCCGGGATTATCAACGGCACCAGCAACTTTATTCTCACCGAAATGCGTGAGAAGGGCCGGGAGTTCAGCGCCGTTCTGAAAGAAGCGCAGGCGCTGGGTTATGCTGAAGCCGATCCAACCTTCGATGTGGAAGGAATCGATGCCGCCCACAAGCTGACCATTCTGGCGTCGGTGGCGTTTGGTATTCCGCTTCAGTTCGACAAGGCCTTTACTGAAGGCATCAGCACCTTGAGTCCGGTGGACGTTTCATACGCCGAAGAGCTGGGTTACCGGGTCAAGCACCTGGGGATCGCCCGTCGGCTTGAGCATGGCATCGAATTGCGGGTACATCCCACGCTGGTGCCACAGGCGCAACTGATCGCAAAAGTCGACGGTGTCATGAATGCCGTCGTTGTTGAAGGTGATGCGGTTGGCCAGACTCTGTTCTACGGCCGTGGCGCCGGTGCTGAGCCGACGGCCTCCGCCGTGATCGCCGACATTATTGATGTGACGCGAGCCCTCAGCGAAGGTACCCGGGTTTCGGTCCCGTTCCTCGGTGTGAGTCAGGAATATCTGGCCGATCATCCCGTGTTGCCGATCGACGAAATTACCTCTGCCTATTATCTGCGCATCCTGGCTCATGATCGCCCGGGCGTTCTGGCGAAAGTTGCAGCCATTTTGTCCGAACATGGCATCAACATTGAGTCGATCATGCAGAAGGAAGTGGAAGAGCGCGAAGGTCTGATTCCCATGATTCTGCTGACCCACCGGGTACAGGAAAAGTCCATGAATCACGCCATTGAGACCATTGAGGCGCTTCCGGATATCAGTGGGCAGATCGTCCGGATCCGGGTTGAACCCCTGCGCTAAAGGTCTGGCTTGAGCCCGGTCATCGGGCTCAAGTATGGCTGCAGCCCCGTTTTCAATACCACCAGAACAGTTCAGAACGAAACGAACAGGAACCATCCGTGAAATACATCAGTACGCGCGGCAGAGCGCCCGCCTTGGGCTTCGAAGATGTTTTGTTGACCGGTCTGGCGCCCGATGGCGGCCTGTACGTACCAGAATTTCTGCCGCGTTTCACGCCGGAGGAAATTGCCTCCTGGCGCGGCCTGTCCTATGCGGAGCTGGGCTGCAAGGTGATGTATCCATTCGTGGAAGGCGCCATTCCCGAAGCTGATTTTCGCCAGATGGTGCATGAAACCTACGAGGTCTTTGCCCATGCCGCCGTGGCGCCGCTGACCCAGCTGGATTCGAATGAGTGGGTGCTCGAGCTGTTTCATGGGCCGACCCTGGCGTTCAAGGATTTTGCCCTGCAGTTGCTGGGGCGCTTGCTGGATTATGTGCTGGAGCGGCGCAACCAGCACGTGACGATTCTGGGGGCAACTTCGGGCGATACCGGTTCGGCGGCGATTGAAGGCTGCCGACGTTGCAAGAATGTAGATATCTTCATTCTGCATCCGTACCAGCGTGTGTCCGAAGTGCAGCGCCGTCAGATGACCACGATCCTGGGCGACAACATCCATAACCTGGCGGTGGAAGGCAACTTCGATGACTGCCAGCGCATGGTGAAAGAGAGCTTTGCCGATCAGTCGTTTCTTGGCGGAAAGTCCCAATTGGTGGCGGTCAACTCCATCAACTGGGCGCGCATCATGGCGCAGATCGTCTATTACTTCCACGCCTCGCTGGCACTGGGCGGACCGGAGCGCAGCCTGGCGTTCTCGGTGCCGACTGGCAACTTCGGCGATATCTTTGCCGGTTACCTGGCGCGCAACATGGGTTTGCCCATCAGCCAGCTGGTGATCGCCACTAACCGCAACGACATCCTGCATCGGTTCATGAGCCAGAACCTGTACCAGAAAGAAGAGTTGCACCACACCTTGTCGCCCAGTATGGACATCATTGTGTCCAGTAACTTTGAGCGTCTGTTGTTCGATCTGCACGGTCGGAATGGCGCGGCCATTGCCGATTTCATGGAGCGTGCAAATCGCGAGCCCGTGTCCATCGATGCTGATCGCCTGGCCTATGCACGGCAATTGTTCGACAGCTATGCGGTGGACGACGCCACGACGTGCGAAACCATTCGCGAAGTCTATGAGGCAACGGAAGAAGTGTTGGATCCGCATACCGCCATTGGCGTCAAGGCCGCGCGGGTCTGCCGTCGCGATCAGCAGATTCCGATGGTCACGCTGGCCACGGCGCACCCGGTCAAGTTTCCGGAAGCGGTGGAGAAAGCGGGCATCGGTGTGCAGCCCGAGTTGCCTCATCATCTGACGGATCTGTTCCAGCGTCCGGAAGCCTATGATGTAATTCCAAACCAGCTCTCGGCGGTCCATGATGCGATTCGCCGCAAGGGCATTCAGAGTCGTTAATCGATCTCAACCGAATGCGCTGTAATGAATGCAAGCCAAGCCGCCTCCGTGCGGCTTTTGCGCTTGAAGACCTGATGTAATCAACCGGCGGTGGTCCCTGGCATGAAGAAAACCATCGTTCGTCGTCCCCAGGTGCCGCTCGATCCCAACTGGCCGAGCGACGTACCCCTTCTATTGCGACGTCTCTACCAGGCTCGTGGCGTTAACGCCCAGGCCTTAATCGACCATTCCTTGCAGCGCCTGCAGTCGGTCGACCAGTTGCAGCAAGTTGACCTGGCTGCGCGCTACCTCGCCGATGCGATCGAGCAGGGGCAGCGTATCCTCATTGTGGGCGATTTCGATGCCGATGGCGCCACCAGTACGGCGGTGGGCGTGCTGGCCTTGCGGGCACTGGGCGCGCGCTCGGTGGATTACCTGGTGCCGAACCGGTTCGAATACGGCTATGGCCTGACTCCGGAAATTGTCGAGGTGGCCAAGACCCGGCATCCCGATGTTTTGGTGACGGTCGATAACGGTATTTCCAGCATCGAAGGCGTGGTAGCTGCCCGTGAGGCCGGCATGCGCGTCATTGTGACGGATCACCATCTGCCGGGCGCCGAGCTGCCCGAGGCCGACGCCATCGTCAATCCCAATGCGCCGGGCTGTGCCTTTCCCAGCAAGAACCTGGCGGGTGTCGGCGTTATTTTTTATGTCATGAGCGCCTTGCGCCGCGAGCTTCGCAATCGCAACTGGTTCGCCCGCAGTGGGCTGGCCGAGCCGAACATGGCGGATTTCCTGGATATCGTCGCGCTGGGCACCGTAGCCGATGTGGTGCCGCTGGATCAGAACAACCGCATCCTGGTGCAGCAGGGCTTGTTGCGCATTCGGGCAGGACGCACCCGGCCGGGTATTCAGGCGTTGATCGACGTGGCGAACCGGCGGCGCCAAAGCCTGGTGGCCGCCGATCTCGGCTTTGCCATCGCGCCGCGTCTCAATGCGGCTGGGCGCCTGGAAGACATGTCGGTCGGCATCGAGTGCCTGATTACCGAGAGCCCGCAACTGGCGCGCGATATCGCGCTGCAGTTGGAGGAGTTCAATCAGTCCCGTAAGCAGATCGAGCAGGAAATGCAGCAGCAGGCGGTCACGGCCCTGGAAGCGCTGCATCTGCGCGAGCAGGGCGAGCTGCCCTGGGGGCTCTGTCTGTATGATGAGACCTGGCATCAGGGGGTGATCGGTATCCTGGCATCGCGCATCAAGGAGCGCTTCCACCGTCCGGTCATCGCCTTTGCACCGGGGGAGGGAGACGACATCAAAGGCTCGGCGCGTTCCATTCCCGGGTTGCACATCCGGGATGCACTGGATCTCGTGGCAAAGCGCCATCCCGGCCTACTGACCAAATTTGGCGGGCACGCCATGGCGGCGGGGATGACCTTGCAGCGCAGTGGTTTCGAAACCTTTGCCCAGGCCTTCGACGAGGTGGTGCGGACGTTGCTGACGGAAGCCGATCTGGCGGCTTCGGTGCTGACCGATGGCTCCTTGCGTGGCGAGGAGTTCTCGGTCGATACCGCGCGCCTGCTGCGGGACGCGGTGCCATGGGGGCAGAGCTTCCCAGAGCCCCTGTTTGACGGCGAGTTCGACCTGATCGAGCAACGGATCGTGGGGGCGCGACACCTCAAGATGGTGCTGCGCGACGCCGACTCGGGGCAGTATCTGGATGCCATCGCCTTCAACGTCGACACCCGCCGCTGGCCCTGTGATACCAAGCGGATCCGGTTGGCCTTCAAGCTCGATATCAATCTCTACCGTGGGCGGGAAAGCCTGCAACTGCTGGTGGATTACCTGGAAGCTTGCTAGTTCCCGGGCATGTATTCCCCGGGATTGAGCTGTTAAAATACCGCGCTTTTCCAGCCACGAATCTCAACTCACGCTACAAACCGGGGTGTTCGTCCATGCTCGAAGTGAATCCGATCGTTCAGGCCATTAAGGAGATGCAGGGTCGCACGGACACCCTTAGGGGGTATCTTTGACTTCGATACCCGGAAAGAACGGCTGATCGAGGTTGAACGGGAACTGGAAGACCCGAAGGTGTGGGATAAGCCGGAGCGGGCCCAGGAGTTGGGGCGTGAACGGGTTTCCCTGAGCGATATCGTGACCACCATCGAGTCCCTGGAGACTGGATTGGCGGATTCCCGCGAACTGCTGGATATGGCGGTCGAGGAGCAGGACGCCGACACGGTTGAAGCTGTGCGCGCAGAACTGGATCGGCTGAACAAGGAGCTGGAAGTTCTGGAGTTCCGCCGGATGTTCTCCGGTGAGATGGACCCCAATAACGCCTACGTGGATATTCAGGCCGGCTCCGGCGGCACCGAGGCGCAGGATTGGGCCAACATCCTGCTGCGGATGTACCTGCGCTGGGGCGAGCGGCGCGGCTTCAAATGCGAGCTGCTGGAAGTATCCGAAGGCGAAGTGGCGGGCATCAAGAGCGCGACCATTCACGTTCAGGGCGAGTACGCCTTCGGCTGGCTGCGCACGGAAATCGGCATCCACCGCCTGGTGCGTAAATCACCGTTCGATTCCGGCAACCGGCGCCATACCTCGTTTGCCTCGGTATTCGTGTCGCCGGAAATCGATGACAACATCGACATTGATATCAACCCGGCGGATTTGCGCGTGGATGTATACCGGGCGTCCGGCGCCGGTGGTCAGCACGTGAACCGGACCGAATCAGCGGTGCGGATTACCCACGTGCCGACCGGCGTGGTGGTGCAGTGCCAGAGTGACCGCTCCCAGCACAAGAACCGCGACTTCGCCATGAAGCAGTTGCGTGCCAAGCTCTATGAGCTGGAGATGCAGAAGCGTAACGCGGCGGCACAGGCGCTGGAAGACACCAAGTCCGACATTGGCTGGGGACACCAGATCCGCTCTTATGTGTTGGACCAGTCCCGAATCAAGGACCTTCGCACCGGCGTGGAGAACTCCAACTGCGGCGCGGTGCTGGACGGTGACATTGATGAATTTATCGAGGCGAGCCTGAAGCAGGGGCTGTAAATTGCCCGCTCCGCCCTTTGCGGTATTCAACCAGACCTAACGGTGCGACGAGGAACAACGGTGACAGACAATCAAGACCTTCAGTCCCAGCACGATGCCCAAGACGAGAACAAGCTGATCGCGGAGCGCCGCGCCAAGCTGAAGAAACTCCGGGAGCAGGGCGAGGCGTTTCCCTGTGATTTTCGACGTGACAGCTACTGCGCCGAGCTGCAGGCCCGTTACGGCGACAAGAGCAAGGAGGAGTTGGCCGAGCTGGGAGTGCGGGTGGCGGTGGCCGGGCGGGTCATGCTCAACCGCGGCGCTTTCATCGTTCTCCAGGACATGAGTGGCCGGATCCAGCTCTACGTGAACCGCAAAACCCTGACGCCCGAGCAGTTGGAGAGCATCAAGGGCTGGGATCTGGGCGACATCGTCGGTGCGGAAGGCCTGCTGCAGAAATCCGGTAAGGGCGATCTGTATGTGGATATGGAAAATCCGCGCCTGCTCACCAAGGCATTGCGGCCGCTGCCGGACAAGTTCAAGGGATTGTCGGACACCGAGCTGAAGTACCGGCGCCGCTATGTGGATCTGATCGTCAACGAAGAGACCCGCAACGCGTTTCGTATTCGCTCCAAACTGGTGGAAGGCATTCGTCAGTACCTGGTTCAGCGCGATTTCATCGAAGCCGAAACGCCGATGCTGCAGGTGATTCCCGGCGGCGCCACGGCGCGTCCTTTCGTGACCTTCCACAACTCGCTGGATATCCAGATGTTCCTGCGGATCGCACCTGAGCTGTATCTGAAGCGTCTGGTGGTGGGCGGCTTTGAGCGGGTGTTTGAGATCAATCGCAATTTCCGCAACGAAGGCTTGTCGACCCGTCATAATCCGGAATTCACCATGCTTGAGTTCTATCAGGCTTATGCCGATTACCGGGATCTGATGGATCTGACCGAAGATATGCTGCGCACCCTGGCGCGGGACGTGCTCGGGACTACCGAGGTCCAGTACCAGGGTGAAACCTATGACTTCGGCCAGCCTTTTGCGCGGCTGACGGTGTTCGATTCCATTCTGCAGTTCAACCCCACGTTGCAGGCCGAGCAACTGAATAACCTGGACGGCGCGCGCAAGATTGCCCAGGGTCTGGGCATCCCGTTAAAAGATTCCTGGGGACTGGGCAAGGTTCAGATCGAAATTTTCGAGAAGGCCGTTGAGCATCGCCTGCGCCAGCCGACCTTCATCACCCAGTACCCCACGGAAGTGTCGCCCCTGGCCCGTCGCAACGATGCCAACCCCTTTGTCACCGACCGCTTCGAGTTCTTCGTGGGCGGGCGCGAAATCGCCAATGGCTTCTCCGAGTTGAACGACCCGGAAGATCAGGCGGAGCGCTTCCGCAAGCAGGTCGCGGAGAAGGATGCCGGCGACGATGAGGCGATGCACTTCGACGAGGACTATATCATTGCACTGGAGCATGGGATGCCGCCGACTGCGGGCGAGGGTATCGGCATCGACCGGCTGGTGATGCTGTTCACTGATGCCCCCTCGATCCGGGACGTCATCCTGTTCCCCCATATGCGCCCCCAGGCCTGAGGGGCCCGGAGGTTCACGCATGAATGAGGCGGCCCGTTACCTACAGGAAGCACTGAGCCCCAACGTGGATTGGCGGGGGCTGCTGGCAGCCGAATTCGAGCAGCCTTATTTGCAGCAGCTGGCGGATTTCCTGGCGCGGGAAGATTCCGCGGGCAAGGTGATCTATCCGGATCATGCGCACTGTTTCAACGCCCTGAACTCGACTCCCTTTGCCCAGACCAAGGTGGTGATCCTGGGTCAGGATCCCTATCACGGTCCCGGCCAGGCCCATGGGCTCTGCTTCTCGGTACTGCCTGATGTGCGTCCGCCACCTTCACTGGTCAATATCTTCAAGGAAATTAACGGCGATCTGGGACTGCCGGTGCCTGATCACGGCTGTCTCACCCATTGGGCCGAGCAGGGTGTGCTGTTACTGAACAGTGTGCTGACCGTTGAGCAGGGACGGGCGGGCGCGCACCAAGGCAAGGGCTGGGAAAAGTTCACCGACCGCATCGTGTCCCTCTTGAACGAGCGCAAGCAAGGTCTGGTGTTTCTCCTGTGGGGCAGTTACGCGATCAAGAAGGGCGCATTGATCGACCGCCAGCGCCACCAGGTGCTTGAGACGGTGCATCCGTCACCACTCTCCGCTCATCGTGGCTTTTTCGGCAGTCGCCATTTCTCCCAGGCCAACGCCTATCTGCAGGAGCAGGGCGTTAAGTCCATCGACTGGGGCTTGCCGCCCAAAGCGGTGGTGAAGCAGCAATTGTTGTTGGCGGATGCGGTTGCCAAAACGTAAAAAGGGCTAGAATTAGCCCTTTTTACGTTTGTGCCGCCTAATACCAGGAATCTGGGCGTGTGCTGATTAGCCTTGCAGCAATTTGGCTGCTGCTTCCATCTGCTCGCTCAGGTCGGTGGCTTCAGTGGAGTCGACCTCTGGATCCAGGCCGAGGCGGTTGAACGCGGAAATCTGCGCCCAGTCCATTTTTGTGTAGGGGTGGTCCGAGCCGGCGACACTCTGGAGCTTGGCGACCATGACCACGTCTGCATAGTCGGCCTTGGCGGCGGTGCGGGTGAAATCCAGGCAGGTCTCCGGCACTGCTCGCAGTTCCTCCGGAAAATCCCACTTTTCCAGAATCCGGCAACCGATACGGGGCGCCAGTTCATCGATCAGGTTATCCAGGATCACGTTGTTGATCTGGACGTCATTTTCCTCGATATAGGTCAGAATCGGCAGAACACCGATCTGGTGTACCAGGCCGGCCAGCATGGCCTGATCGGGGCGCAGCTTGGTGAAGTGTTGTGCCAGCACATGGCAGATTCCGGCAACTTCGGTGCTGTGCTGCCAGCTCTCGCGTATGCGGCGATCGATCATGTCGGACGTGGCCTGAAACATTTGCTCCATGGCCAGGCCGGTGGCGAGGTTTGCGGAGTAAGTCATCCCTAGGCGGCTAACGGCCATGTTCAGGTCGTTGATGGTACGGCTGCCGCGCATGACCGGGCTATTGCACACGCGGATGATACGGGCACTCAGTGCGGCGTCGTTACTGATGACGGATGCCAATTGCTGGACCGAGGAGCGCGGGTTCTCGGCGACCTCTCGCACGCGCAAGGCCACTTCGGGTAACGTCGGCAGAATCAGCTTGTCGCGGTTGATCGCGTCCAGCAGGTCCTCTTTGATCTTGGTGGCTAAGTCGGCCATAGGGGCTACTCGTTGATCGTGACGTTGAGCGGAAATCGGAATGACGCACCCTCAATCCGGAGCGGTCCGCCGCTTGCGAAAGTGCTGCTTAAGTTATAGCAAAACCTAGCTAAATTGCCTTGGCTTCTCTGTAAGATTTCGTTACGTCACGTCTGTCGTTCAGAGCTTCTTGCGCTCATTGCGAATCGTCTCCACCGGGTAAGGTACCTCCCGCCACTGCAGGGCCACCGACGCGTTGCCGTCGTCCACCTGAAGCGAGGTGTCGGGCGCGAGTTCCTCTTGCGGGAGAAGTGCCAGCAGTTCCGTGGTCTGCTCTGCCGTTACCTGGCTGCGAATGACCTGGCCAAGTGCCGTATCCTGGCCATCGTGGATGACAGTGCCGGGCGTGAGCGTGAGAGGAGCGTCCGCCCGGGCCAGATACATGCGCCGCTTGAGCGTGCCCAGGTATTGCATGCGGGCAACGATTTCCTGGCCCGTGTAGCATCCCTTTTTGAAGGAGATCCCGCCCAGGCTCTGCAGGTTCAGCATTTGGGGAATGAACTCTTCCCGCGTTTCGCCATAGACCTCGCCGATGCCGGCCAAGATATCCGCAAGTTCCCACCAGCTCTCGGGCCGCTGAACCAAGGAGGCAAGACGGGTAGACATCTTCGCGATGCCCGTGGGCTCGCCCCAGTACTCAAACCGTGGCACCGTTCCCGGCACCCGGATCAGAATGCCGTCGTCTAGCGCACGAGCACTATCGACCGGCTCAGGTGGGAATTCCAGGCCGGCGATGTCCCCAATCAGTCCAATGGCTGAAAGTGTGTCATCCAGTATCAGCTGGGCTTTGAAG
>JAEZAA010000079.1 GCA_023430625.1 Pseudomonadota bacterium | reverse complement strand
GCTGCGACGGGTCCTCGTGCGGGCGGTATTGTAGGCAACCTGCCGCGTCCCGCCTAACGCAATTAGCGGTACTAAATACTTGTTTTCGCCGATCTTTATGCGGCCCTGGCGGACAGCCTAGTCGGCTTGTTTCCCCAGCGTGAAATAAAAGGTGGCGCCTTCATTGATCGCAGACTGTGCCCAGATCTTGCCGCCGTGGCGTTTGATGATCCGGTAGACCGTCGCCAGGCCGATGCCGTTGCCTTCGAAGTCAGCGGCGGAGTGCATGCGGTGGAATGCCTGAAACAGCTTGTCCGCGTACTTCATATCGAACCCGGCGCCGTTGTCCCGCACGAAGTAGAGGGTCTGGCCGTCCTCGTTCTCGGTGGTACCCAGGGTGATCCGGGCATCCGAATTGCGGGCGCTGTACTTCCAGGCGTTCTGCAACAGATTGGTCAGCGCGATCCGCAACAGCCGCCCATCACCCTTCACTGTCAGTGTCGCCGGAATTTCGAGCTGCATCGGCCGCTCCGGATCCTGTTCCTGCAGTTCTGCGATTGTCTCCCGGGCCAGGCGCGCGAGATCCACCTCCTCGGCCTGCATTTCCTGACGAGCCACCCGCGACAGGAGCAGCATGCTGTCGATCAGCACGCCCATGCGTTGGCTGGCGCTGCGAACCCGCTCCAGATAGGTTCGAGCGGTCTCATCCAATTGATGGCCGCAATCTTCCAGGATCGCTTGGCTGAAGCCGTCGATGGCGCGCAGGGGTTGGCGCAGGTCATGGGAGACGGAATAACTGAAGGCTTCCAGCTCCCGGTTGGAGGCCTTGAGCTCCGCCGTCCGCCGTTCCACCACCCGCTCCAGGCTCTCGAAGCTGCTCAGGATGGCCCGGTTCTGCAGACCGATGGTTTCGATCATGTCGTTGAACGCGTGCACCAGCTGGCCGATCTCGTCGTCGCTGTATTTGGTGGCGCGCAGGCTGTAGTCCTTTTTCTCCGCAATCTGCTGGGCCGTGTGCGCCAGGTGCAGCAGGGGCATGGAGATGATGCGCTGCATGAGGCTGGAGATGAGCCAGATGGTGATGCCGACGATCAGCACCACGATCAGGGTGGTGACCACGTAATTGCGCAGGTGGCGGTGGAGTTCCTTGAGGTTGGATCGGATATGAATGAATCCGATCCGCTGCTCGTCGAGCAGAATCTCCTGGGTCAGGTAAAACTCTTCGTTCTCGAACATGCCTTCCTGCAACGCAGGCTGCGGTGGGCATTGTTGCCGCTCGGAACGGGCAAAGCGGGCCAGGGCGGTGCCCTGGTCGTCATAGATACAGGCCAGCTCGACCGCATGATGGGGTTTCAGGCTCGCCACGTTGTCCCGCAGCAGATCGGTGTCGCCAAAGATCAGCGCCGCGTTGCTGCGGTCGGCCAGGATCTTGGCGATCATCGAGAGTTCCTGTTGCAGGCGCTGCTTATAGTTGTGGTTCTCGTAGCCGATAAAGCTCAGGCTGACGAGCAAAATACCGACCATGCTGGTGACCATGGTCATCAGAACCAGTTTCTGCTTGATCGGGAGGCGCTTGAGGCGGGTCAGGAACGTTGTTTTCATTGCAGCACGTCCTGAGCCAGCTCCAGCAGCTTGGCGCTGATTTGCAGGCCTGCACTACGGGCCGCCTGCAGATTGATCTGGAAACGAATGACATTGCCCACCGTGACAAAGCCGATCATGCCGCCCTCGCGGGCAAAATCCCGGATATCGCTGACCGTCAGGATCTGTTCGGCATGAGCCTTGGCCAGCAGCTCGTCGGCAAACCTGGCTTCCGACGCGCTGATGAACAGTACTTCGCAGCCGCTGATGGCCGTCGTCTCCTTGGGGTACTGCAGTCGGAGCGGGCGCCCTAGGGCCTTGAGCCGGCTTATGGGTTCGAGCAGGGTGCGGAAAGGATCTTCACCATAAATGCAGAGATCGATCGGCTCGTCCGCCTGGGCGGATGTCTGGGGCCAGGTAATGAATTTGGTGAAGTTGTACAGATAAGCGGCCTTGACCTCGTACTCCGAGCGAGCCCAGGCGGAGGTCTGTCCCGCCGCCCAGCACACCAGGGCCAGCAGGAGAACGACATGCGGTTTACGCAGGGTTTGGATCATGAAACGGCCGATCGATGGGTAACGTCACAAGTTGTGCAGAATCAGCGGCATGAATTGGGCGGTGAGCAGATGCCGGCCGGATGCCGCGATACAGGGTAACAATAGTCTGGCTGGCGGGATAGTAAAGCCGCGCGAGAAAATTAAGCCGTCTCTGAGCGTTAAGCAGGCAAGGCCATTTAAATCCATCCCAGGGTGCGCAGTAGAAACAGCCCCAGGCTCAGGGTCAGCACCGACGCCAGCGTCGACAGCGCCACCAGATTGGCGGCCAGCCGACCGTTGCCGCCAATCGCCTGGGTCATGACGAAGCTGACGGTGGCGGTGGGGCTGGCCAGCATGAGAAACAGCGTGCCCAGGAGCAGGCCATCCAGACCCAGCCACCAGGCACCGAGCGTCTGCAGGCCCGGCAGGGCCAGGAGTTTGATGAGCGTGGCCCACAGCGAGAGATTGGAGGTGTCGCGCAGGGTCTTGAGATGAATGGTCGCCCCCACGCACAGCAATGCTAGTGGCAGCGTCAGGTCGGCGAAATAGCGGCCGGTCTGGAGCAGGATTGCGGGCAGGCGCCACTCCAGCGCGGCCAGCGGCAGTGCCGCGAGGATGGCAATGATCAGCGGGTTGCGGGCGAGGTCTCCCAGTAGGCGGCGCCAGTCAATACGGGGGGATTGCTGGACTGCCAGCGTGAGGATGAACACCGATAGCACGTTGTAGAGCAGGGTGATGGCGGCCAGTAACAGTGAGCCCATCGCCAGCCCGGGCGGACCATAGAGGCTGGCACAGAGTGCCAGGCCGATGATGCCCAGATTGCCGCGCAGCGCGCCCTGCACGAAGACGCCGCGATCCTCGGGCGTTGCGATCCAGCGCCAGGCACCCCACCAGAGCAGGAGAAAGGCCACCAGGGTAGACAGCAGGGCATAGGCCAACTGCCCGGCATGTACCACCGCGCCGATGTCCAACTGGACGATGTTGATAAAGATCAGCGTGGGCAGCGCGGCGGAGAAAATCAGCTTGGATGCCCGCGCCACGAAATGATCATCGATCAGCCGCAGGCGTTGGAACAGCCAGCCCAGCAGGACCAGGCAGAAAATCGGCAGGGTGACGCTGGCGGCAAAGGCCAGGCTTTCCAGATAGAGGTTCACGCGAGATCGAGCTTCACAGGAAATGGAACTTCACAGCAGATAGAACTTCACAGGCGTTCATGCTGTACAACCATGTTCTACAACAGAGAGAGCGTCACACCGGGCTCTGCGAGCGGAACGTTACAATCCCAGGCGACCAATCTCGATCTTCGGGCAATGGTCCATGATGACCTGCAGGCCGGCTTCGGTCGCCTTCCGCGCCGCCGCCTCGTTCACCACACCCAGCTGCATCCAGACCGCGCCGGCACCGACCTCAATAGCCTGTTCGGTAATCTGCCCGGCTGCATCGGAGTTGCGGAAAATGTCGACCAGGTCGATCTGGTCGGGCACATCGGCAAGTTGGGCAAACACGGTTTCGCCCAGCAGGGTTTCTCCGGCCAGACTGGGATTGACCGGAATCACCCGGTAGCCCTTGCTCTGGAGAAATTGCATGACCCGGTAGCTGTCGCGGTGGGGTTTGTTGCTGGCGCCCACCAGGGCGATGGTCTTGACGCGGGTCAGGAGATCCCGGATTTCCGCATCGGTCGGTTGGGGCAGGGCGGACATGGTCGACTCCGGCAACAGGTTGATCGGCCACATTATGAGCTCGGAATCTGGGCAGGACAATCGCCGATACCGGGGCGCGGTGGTCTCCGCGGAGCTGGCGCGTTGCCAGATGGCGTGAATCTGACGACCCGGCGGGCTCCGAATTCCCCGTCAGCCGGGAATTCGGGCGCGTCTGTAAAGGACGTTGACGGAACGGTGAGAGAGTAACCAGGTCTGCGGGCTAATCTCTGACACCATCCGGTGGAACGGCTATTTCGAGATACCCAGCTGTTTAAGTTCCTGACAGATTGCGTCGGCTTCCGCCTGCAGGAGCTGGCACCGCAATTTGTTGTTGGTCGACAGGGCGCGCTCCAGTTGCGCCATTTTGCTGCTGTACAACATTTCTAACTTACTGCTGTAGTGAGAATTCTGAGATTGCATCTCATGCCTCCCCGGAGAAGACTCCGGCCTACTGATGGTTCGGCTCATCGTCACATGCCGTCCAATTGCCTCGGTCCCTGAAGCAAAGCAAACCCCCTGCCAATCGATTCGTCCACCGCGTACCGGTTCGGTCCGCTCTCCTCTTTAAGTTAGATGGGCTTTGGGCCTACGTAAATCAACCGGGTATCTGTCAGATACAAATCTTTGCAGAACTTGATCTGCTTTTACGCCAGAAGGAGCCGCTTGTCACACCAGCGCTCAGGTTCACATTCATTTACATTCCCGTGAGATGGGTACATCTCGCCGGAGCAGGCCATTGCGGTGGGCGGCTGAATCTGGTTTAACTGTAAATTTATACACTAAAATGCGCCGAAACCCACTTGATCGGCGGCGCTTGTCACAGGGCACCCGATGTTCATCGTCCATTCGTCCAATCGCACCGAGCGTTTACTCGAGCAGCTGTTGCAGGTGCTGGAAGGCCAGCCCCTGCGCCAGCCGCTGCGGGCGGACCAGGTTCTGATCCAGAGTCCTGGCATGGCCACCTGGCTTAAGCTGCGCATTGCCGAACGCCTGGGGGTGGCCGCCAACATCCAGTTCCCCCTGCCGGCGGTGTTTTTCTGGAACCTGTTCTGCCAGGCCATGCCCCAGTTGCCCGAGCGCTCGCCATTTGACCGGGAGGTGCTGAGCTGGCGCCTGCTGCGGCTGTTGCCCACCCGGCTGGACGACCCGCGCTATGGCCCGCTCAAGCATTATCTGGCGGGCGATCGCGACGGCCTGCTGCAATATCAGATCAGCCGCAAGTTGGCGGACCTGCTGGAGCGTTACCAGATCTACCGGCCGGACTGGATCGAGGCTTGGCAGGCGGGTGAGTCGGTCGAGGAACTGGCGGAGCATCCCCATGCCGGCTGGCAGGCCGATCTGTGGCGTCTGTTAAGTGAAGATGAGGTGGGTGCCGATGAATCCGAGCTACTGCACCGGGTCCAGATCCAGCAACGCTTCGTTGCGCAGTTAAACGCCGGCCAGATCGAACCCGCACTGCTGCCGGAGCGGGTGTTCGTGTTCGGCATCTCGGCGCTGCCGCCCCAGCATCTGGATCTCATGATGCTGCTGGCGGAGCGGATCGACGTGCACCTGATGCTGCTCAACCCCTGCAAATACTACTGGGGCGACGTGCCGGGCGAGCGCCTGCAGCAGCGCCTGATCGACCGCCTGAAGCCGGGACGGACAGTACCCATTGAGGCCGGCGCGGTGGATTACTACCTGGAAGGCTGTCCGCTGCTGGCGTCCTGGGGCAAGCTGGGGCGGGACTACCTGGCCCAGATCTATGCCTACAACGAAGTCCAGGAGAACCGCGACGACCTCTTCATGGCGCCCCGCAACAAGGGGCTGCTGGGGCGGGTGCAGCGGGACCTGCTGTATCTGCGCCAGTCCGGCGGCGAGGCGGTGACCCTGGAGCGGCTGCAGTCCAGCCGCCATAAACAGCTGATCCAGGCCGATGACCGCTCCCTGCGGGTGGCCTGCGCCCACAGCCCCCTGCGGGAAGTGGAGGCGCTGTACGACTACCTGCTGGGCTGGTTCGATAATCGGCGGATCCGCCTGCGGCCGCGGGATGTGGTGGTCATGGTGCCCGACATCAACCGCTTCGCGCCCTTTATCCAGGCCGTGTTCGGCAGCGCGCCGCTGCACCGCCAGATTCCCTTTGCCATTGCCGATCAGGCCCTGCAGGCGGAACACCCGGCCATTGGTGCCCTGCGCAGTCTGTTGTCGCTGCCCCTGTCGCGGCTGGGGCGCTCGGAGCTGCTGGATATCCTGGAGGTACCGGCGGTGATGCGGCGCTTTCGGCTGGAAGAGGACGATCTGCCGCTGATCCGCCGCTGGCTGGAGGAAGCCGGCATTCGCTGGGCCTGGATGCCGAACACCGGGTCCAGAACCTGCCGGACATGCCGCCGGCGAGCGACTTCAACACCTGGTCGCGGGGCCTGGAGCGGCTGCTGCTGGGCTATGCGGTGGGGGAGGTGGAGGACACTTTGGGCGATGCCTTGCCGTATGGGGCCATCGAGGGGGGCGAGGCCCACTTGGTGGGGGCCTTGTGCGAATTTCTCGGTCAGCTGCGCCAAACCCTGGCGCTGAGCCGGCAGGCGCGCCCCCTGCGCCAGTGGATCGGGCAGGCCCAGGACCTGCTGCAGGCGTTTTTCCGCTTCGAAGGCGGCGAGGAAAACAGCCTGCGGGTGCAACTGGTGCAGGCCCTGGATGCATTGCTGGAACAGGCCACCCTGGCCCGCTTTGCCGAGCCGCTCTCACTCACCGCCTTTCGCAGCGCCTGGTTTGCCGAGTTTGAGCAACCGGTGGACAGCGCGCGTTTTCTGGCGGGCAAGGTGAACTTCTGCACCCTGATGCCCATGCGCAGCATTCCGTTTCGGGTGGTGTGCCTGCTGGGCATGAACGATGGCGAGTACCCGCGCATCCTGCCGCGATTGAGCTTCGATCTCATGGCGGCCCAGCCCCGCCGGGGCGATCGCTCTCGCCGCGACGACGACCGTTACCTGTTTCTGGAGGCGCTGATCTCCGCCCGGGACGCCCTCTACATCAGTTATGAAGGCCGCGATCCCCGCGATAACAAGGCGCGGGCGCCCTCGGTGCTAGTCAGCGAGCTGGTGGAATACGCCGAGCAGAACTTCTGCCTGGCTGGCGACGAAGACCTGCCGTCGGCGGACAGTGCCGCCCGCTTACGCCAGTGGTTGGTGAGCGAGCATCGCCTGCAGCCGTTTCATGCCCATTATTACCGGCCAATCGAGGCGTTCAATCTGAACGCCAGCTATGTGGACGACTGGTTGCCATTGCTGCAGCCGCGCCGAACCAGGCCATCCGAGGCGACGCTGACGTTGGAGGCAAGCCCGCCGGACCAGGTCGAGCTGAGCCATCTCCAAGCCTTCTTCGATAACCCTTGCCGGGCGTTTCTGCAGGACCAGTTGGGGGTGCGTTATCTCAGCCCACAGGAGCAGAAACCGGATGTGGAGCCGTTTGAGCTGGATGGCCTACAGCGCTATCAATTGCGCGCGGCGCGCCTGGCGAGTCTGTCCCGGCAGGAGCCGGAGGCCCGTTTCCGCCAACGCTGGCAGGCGACCGGCGAGTTGCCGCCGGGTGCCCAGGGCGAGCGACTGTTGCTGCAGGAATTGCAGGCGGCGGATGCCCTGTTCCAGTGTCAGGCTGAACTGACCGCAAACCCGCGCGCTAACCGGGAGCTGGATTGCCAACTGGGCGGCCTGCGGGTCCAGCACTGGTTTCGTGATCTGTATGAGGTCGGACGGGTCCAGGTCACGCCGGCTCGGGTGCGGGGCAAGCAACTGTTCCGGGCCTGGATCGCCCATGTGT
>JAEZAA010000034.1 GCA_023430625.1 Pseudomonadota bacterium | reverse complement strand
TGCCGATCTGGGAGAGCCAAGCCAATCCGTCCATGACCTGCAGAATATTCTGCTTGCTGCGAACCCGCTGGTTGCCAATAAAGATCCCGGTGATATAGATCGCCAGGATACCGCTGCCGTTGAGCATGTTGGTGATGGCGAAGATCAGCACGCCGAACGACGCCACCAGAAGGGGATAGAGCCCGTCGGACAGGTGAAGGCGGTTGATCAGTGGCACGCTTAGTAAGCCTCCCACCACACCCATCAGGCCGCCCACTCCCAATTGCTGGACCAGGCTCAGCAGCAGGGTGCCGGTCAGGGCACCTTCGTCCGAGGTCAATGCCTCCAGCAGGGCGACCGTGAGGAAGATGGCCATGGGGTCGTTGCTGCCGGATTCGATTTCCAGCGTCGAACTGACCCGTTGTTTCAGATGGGTTCCGCTGTTGTTGAGCAACGCGAACACGGCCGCGGCGTCCGTGGAGCCGACGATCGAGCCGAGCAGAACACCCACCAGCAGCGGTAAATCCAGCAGCCAGGCCGCGAACAGGCCACAAAGGCCAGCGGTCATCACAACGCCGATGGTCGCAAGCGGTAAGGCGGGCCAGAGGCCGACCCGGAAATTCTCGACCTTGGTGCGCAACCCGCCGTCTAGCAGAATAATGGCCAGCGCCAGGTTGCCGATGGCATAGGCCACCTGGTGATTGTCGAACGGAATCCCGCCAATGCCGTCTTCCCCCGCCAGCATGCCCACCCCGAGAAAGATCAGCAGCAGGGGGAAGCCGAAACGCGCCGAGAAGGTGCCGAGGACGATACTGATCGTCATCAGCAGGGCGATCGCAAAATAGATGAGATTCGTGTCGAGCAATGGGTACGTCCTGAGAGTCAGAAAACGTCGCGCCAGCGCATCTCTGTTCGAGGTTACGTCCGGGATTGATACGGTCGTATGCCGCGCTCGGGATATACCTGACAAGGCGGGAAATTGTGACCGGATTTCGGGAGTTTAACTGTAGAGAGGGGATGGAAGAAAGGGGAAAGATGATCCTGGGTCGGCGGACACTTCCCGGTGATCCGCCGACCGCTGGCGTTTAGTCGTCCTCGGTTTCGGCTTCCTTGGGTGGATAGGTCCAGCTCTGCACGACCTGGTCATCCTGCACGCTGTGGAGATGCACATCAAAGCCCCAGAGCTTGTGCACATGGTGCAGTACGTCCAGCGAGTCGTCGTGCAGGGGAATCCGATCCACCGGGATGTGGCGTAGGGTGAGCGACCGGTCGCCGCGGACATCCACGTTCCAGACCTGGATGTTGGGGTCGCGGTAACTCAGGTTGTACTGCCGCGCCAGGTTTTCCCGCACCTTCTGGTAGCCGGCGTCGTCATGGATGGCATCGATCAGGTAATCGTCCGCCAAGTCGTCGTCCAGGATGCTGAACAGCTTCAGGTCGCGGATCACCTTGGGCGACAGGAACTGCAGGATGAAACTCTCATCCTTGAAGTTGTGCATGGCGAAATGCAGGGTTTTCACCCAGTCGGTGCCGGCGATATCCGGGAACCAGCGCTTGTCTTCCTCGGTTGGGTGCTCGCAGATCCGGCGCAAATCCGTGTACATGGCAAAGCCCAGCGCATAGGGATTGATGCCGCTGTACCAGCGGCTGTCGAACGGCGGCTGGTAGATCACCGAGGTGTGGGACTGGAGGAATTCGATCATGAAACCATCGGTCACCAAACCCTTGTCGTACAGCCGATTGATCAGGGTGTAATGCCAGAAGGTGGCCCAGCCTTCGTTCATGACCTGGGTTTGGCGCTGGGGATAAAAATACTGGGCGATCTTGCGCACGATCCGCACGATTTCCCGCTGCCAGGGTTCCAGCAAGGGCGCATTCTTCTCAATGAAGTACAGCAGGTTTTCCTGGGGCTCTTCCGGATAGCGTTTCTGCTGCCGGCGCTTCTTCTCTTCGCCGGGCTTGGGCGGCAGGGTGCGCCAGATCTCGTTGACCTGCAGTTGCAGGTATTCCTCGCGCTCCTTCTGGCGCCGCTCTTCCTCAGCGGCGGAAATGGGGGAGGGGCGCTTATAGCGGTCGACACCATGGTTCATGATGGCGTGGCAGGCATCCAGCATCTGCTCCACCGCGTCCAGCCCGTAGCGCTGCTCGCACTGGTTGATGTAGTTCTTGGCGAAGACCAGGTAATCGACGATGGCGCTGGCATCGGTCCAGGTCTGGAACAGGTAGTTGCCCTTGAAGAAGGAGTTGTGGCCGTAGCTGGCGTGCGCAATCACCAGCGCCTGCATCATCATGGTATTTTCTTCCATGAGGTAGGCGATACAGGGGTTGGAGTTGATCACGATCTCGTAGGCCAGCCCCATCTGGCCGCGCTTGTAGCCTCGTTCCGTCTCCAGGAAGTGCTTGCCGAACGACCAGTGGTTGTACCCCACGGGCATACCGACGGATGAGTAGGCATCCATCATCTGCTCGGCGCTGATGATCTCGATCTGGTTGGGATAGGTGTCGAGGCCATATTCCGCCGCGATCTCGGCAATGGCCCGGTTATAGGCGTCGATTTGCTCGAACGTCCACTCCGACTCGGTGGAAATGGGCGTGCGCTCGACCACCGGAACTTCCGGCGGCGGCGATGCCTTGGGCGTCGGCTGAACGGGTTCGGAACCGGAATGAAGCTGTTCACTCATGCTGATGTACCTGCTTTTGGAACAGTCGGCGAAACACCGGGTAAATATCCGCGGCATCGACGATCTGCTGCATGGAGAAGCGTTCGGGATACTGGCCGAGCAGCTTCTCGTATTCGTGCCAGAGCATCTGATGTTCGTGCGGCGTGATCTCGATGTACGAGTAATACTGCACGAGCGGCAGGATCTGCTGGCTCAGGAGCTTGCTGCAGCGGGGCGAATCGTCGTTCCAGTTGTCGCCATCCGAGGCCTGGGCCGCGTAGATGTTCCAGTCGTTCAGGGGGTAGCGCTCGTCGATGATTTCCTTCATCAGCTTGAGCGCACTGGAGACGATGGTGCCCCCGGTTTCCCGCGAGTAGAAAAATTCCTCTTCGTCGACTTCCTTGGCGCTGGTGTGGTGGCGGATGAAGACGACTTCGATCTTCTCGTAGTTCCGGGTCAGGAACAGGTACAGCAGGATGAAGAAGCGCTTGGCAATGTCTTTATGCGCCTGGCTCATGGAGCCGGACACGTCCATCAGACAGAACATGACCGCGCTGGTGGAGGGTTGCGGCTGCTTGAGGTGCTGGTTGAAGCGCAGGTCGAATTCGTCGATGAAGGGAATCTTGCGGATTCGCGACTTCAGCTTCTCGATGCGCTGCTCCAGCTCCTCGATCTTCTCCTGGCGCCGAAACACCGGATCGTCCAGGTCGGTGCGGGCCTTCAGCTCGGCCAGCTCGCGCTCCAGCCGCTCAATCTTCTTGCGGGAGTTGCCGGTCAGCGCCAGGCGCCGGGCGTAGGCGCCGCGCAGGCTGCGCACCACGTTGATCTTGTTGGGCGTGCCCGTGGTGGAATAGCCCGCGCGCACGTACTTGAACTTGGAAACATCCTTGAGCTGTTTCTGCATCAGGTTGGGCAGGGCGAGATCCTCGAACATGAAATCGAGAAATTCGTCCTGGGAGATCTGAAACACGAATTCGTCGATGCCTTCGCCGTCGGCACTGGCCTTGCCCTGGCCGCTGCCGCCACCGCCGCCGCCCGGCGGGCGGGGAATGGTATCGCCGGTGACGAATTCCTTGTTGCCGGGATGCACGATGGTCCGGCGACCGCCCCGGCCGTTGCGGAAGATCGGCTCGGCAATGTCCTTGCCGGGAATACTGATCTTTTCGCCCCGGTCGATGTCGGTGATGGAACGCTTGTTGACCGCGTCTGTAACCGCTTTTTTGATGTGCTCGCGATAGCGACGCAGGAATCGTTGGCGGTTGACGGCACTTTTGTTCTTACCGTTCAGACGACGATCAATGATGTGGGTCATACCCATTGAACGTCCTCGCTAAAGCTTGCGGTTGTAGTAGCAGGCCCGAGGCTGCCGCCGGTGACCGGCAGGGCAGCCCGGGCGCTTGGGCTACTGGGATTTGCGGACGCGTAGATACCACTCGCAGAGCAGGCGCACCTGCTTCTCGGTGTAGCCACGGGATATCATGCGGTCCACGAATTGCGCATGCTTTTTCTGGTCCTCGTTGGACGCCTTGGCGTTGAACGAGATGACTGGCAATAGATCTTCCGTGTTGGAGAACATTTTCTTCTCGATCACGGTGCGCAGCTTCTCGTACGACAGCCAGGAGGGGTTCTTGCCCTGGTGGTTGGCGCGGGCCCGCAACACGAAGTTCACCACCTCGTTGCGGAAGTCTTTGGGATTGCTGATCCCCGCAGGTTTCTCGATCTTCTCCAGCTCGTCGTTGATAGACGCGCGATCGAAGATCTCGCCGGTTTCCGGATCGCGGTATTCCTGATCCTGAATCCAGAAGTCGGCGTAGGTGACATAGCGGTCGAAGATGTTCTGGCCGTATTCGGAGTAGGACTCCAGATACGCGGTCTGGATCTCCTTGCCGATGAAGTCCACGTAGTGGGGCGCCAGATACTCCTTGATGAAGCGCAGGTAGCGGTCGGCCGTTTCCGGCGGGAACTGCTCCTGTTCGATCTGCTTCTCCAGCACATAAAGCAGGTGCACGGGGTTAGCCGCCACTTCCGTGACATCGAAGTTGAAGACCTTGGACAGGATCTTGAACGCAAAGCGCGTCGAGAGTCCGTCCATGCCTTCGTTGACGCCCGCGGAATCCTTATATTCCTGGATCGACTTGGCCTTGGGATCGGTGTCCTTGATGTTCTGGCCGTCGTAAACCTTCATCTTGGAATAGATGTTGGAGTTCTCGGGCTCCTTCAGGCGCGACAGGATCGAGAACTGGGCCAGCATGCCCAGGGTGTCCGGCGCACAGGGCGAACCGGCGAGCGAGCTGTGGCGCAGCAGCTTGTCGTAGATCTTGATTTCCTCGGTGACCCGCAGGCAGTAGGGCACCTTGACGATGTACACCCGGTCGAGGAACGCCTCGTTGTTCTTGTTGTTGCGGAAGGCCTGCCATTCCGATTCGTTGGAGTGGGCCAGGATGATGCCTTCGAACGGCACCGCGCCCATGCCTTCGGTGGTGTTGTAGTTGCCTTCCTGGGTCGCCGTCAGCAAGGGGTGGAGCACCTTGATGGGCGCCTTGAACATTTCCACGAATTCCATCAGGCCCTGGTTGGCCTTGGACAGGCCGCCGGAGAAGCTGTAGGCATCCGGGTCGTCCTGGGAAAAGTCCTCCAGCATGCGGATGTTGACCTTGCCCACCAGTGCGGAGATGTCCTGGTTGTTGTCATCACCCGGTTCGGTCTTGGAAATGGCGACCTGGTTGAGGATCGACGGGTACATCTTGACGACCCGGAACTTGCTGATGTCGCCGCCGAACTCATGCAGCCGCTTGACCGCCCAGGGCGACATGATGGTGCGCAGATAGCGTTTCGGGATGCCGTATTCTTCTTCCAGGATCTCGCCGTCTTCCTCGGCGCGGAACAGGCCGAGCGGCGACTCGAACACGGGCGAGCCCTTGATGGCGTAGAAGGGAACCTTCTCCATCAGGTGCTTGAGTTTCTCCGCCAGGGAGGATTTACCACCCCCCACCGGACCCAGCAGATACAGAATCTGCTTCTTCTCTTCCAGGCCTTGAGCCGCGTGCTTGAAGAAAGACACGATCTGCTCGACGCATTCTTCCATGCCGTAGAATTCGTCGAATTCGGGATAGCGTTTGATGATTTTGTTGGAGAAAACCCGGCTCAGGCGCGGGTCGCGGGATGTGTCGATCAGCTCGGGTTCGCCGATGGCCAGCAGCATCCGTTCGGCCGCGGTGGCATAGGCAGTGGGATCCTTTTTACAGATCTCCAAGTATTCCTCAATGGTGAACTCTTCCTGCTGGGTCGTCTCGTAACGGCTCTTATAGTGATCAAAAATACTCATGAATTGGAACCCCTCAGTTTGACTCTCGTCGTTACACGGTGGTGACTCCTATCCAGCTTGACCGACCGGAATACTGCGTTCGTCTCCCTTTGATTTTGGCGCCTCAGCATCGCATGTCCTTCTTTTCAGAATAGACAAAGACACTTCTTTTGGACAATGAGGCCTATCGTTCGTTCCTGCCCTCCGAGCCGGAGCCGATGGCTTTCCGACTCAGTACAAATACTTTTTCCCACATATCGGTGAGTCCCCGACGCTTGGCGAACGGGTCGTCCCGGCCCAGTTCGTTGCGGTGAATCAGCTGTACCTCGAAGCGCGGCTCAAACAATTGCTGCACTTCGGCTTCGGACACCGAAAAAGGTGGTCCCTGCATGTCTGCCTGGGGGTACTCCAGTGTGACCAGCAAAACCCGTGCCCCATTCGGGGTGATCGCTTGCAGATGTTCGGCATAGCGCTCCCGCAACTCCGTCGGCAGGGCAATCAGGGCCGCACGGTCATAGACGGCGCCAATGTCGCTCACGTGGTCCGCGGTCAGGGCGAAAAAATCGCCGCAGAGCAGGCTGATGTCTTCGCAGCGATAACGGGTAAAGGCGCCTTCGGTGGTGATTTCCGGATCCATGCCGGCCTCGGCGAAAAACGCCCGGCAGGCGAGCGGGCTGATTTCCACCCCCAATACCGGATGTCCTTTCTCCTGGATCCACAGCAGGTCCTGGCTCTTGCCGCAGAGTGGCACGAAGACCGGCTCGGCGTGCGCCAGACCAAGTCGCTCCCAATGGTCACGGAGGTACTGATTGATGCTTTCCTGATGAAAGCCAATCTCGTTACGTTCCCACTTGTCGTGCCAAAATTCTGGTTGCATGGCGCATCCCTGCCGGCGAACGTATGGTTGGTTGAATGTTCATTTCTCAGCCAGGCGCCAGTGCCTGGCCGTCAAGAAAATGACGCCTCACCGGTGGCGCTGTCCTAATCATGGAGCAGACCTCTCTTGGAGGACGTCTCTCATAGAACGGGGCGCGCGGTTTGCGCACGCTCGCACTCTTATGGTGCGTTTTGGTCTCCCGACATTTTTCACACCTGCCTATTGCAACGGGCAGTGCGCGAAATGCCAAACTGCGCTTTAACCTGTGAGGAGACTGGTGATGAACCGGGGGTATTGGATGCAGACATTGTGGGACGGCGTTGACCGAACCCCGCTGGCTTCATACCTCCTCGTCCACGCACTTCACATGCGCTCGGCACCGTGCCCGCCCATGCTCAAGCCCCATCTAGGCTTGCCGTGGATCGTCGGACGCAACATCATCATCGTCTATAAATTTATTTTAGGGAGCGGGTACTGCAGCGCCAACCCGCGTTGCGTTTAAATTCGACCTGATTTTCAGACACACAGGACGACTGACCCGGATCGCCCGGCATTAAGGGCATCGACAGGATCATCCGCGGGCAGAGTTGAGAACAAGAATAGGAGGTGAGGCAATGTGGATTCAGCGAACGGTGGTGCTACGGGAAAAGCCGCGCGGCTTTCATCTGGTCACGCGCGAGCTGCTCGAGCAGCTGCCAGAACTGGGCCGCATTGAAATCGGGCTGTTACACGTTTTTATCCAGCATACATCGGCTTCCCTGAGCATTAACGAGAATGCGGATCCGTCGGTGCGGGGGGATCTGGAGCGGCATTTCAATCAGCAGGTGCCGGAGGGGGCGCCTTACTACCAGCATAACGACGAGGGGCCCGACGATATGCCCGCTCATATCAAGTCCGTCCTGCTTGGCAGCAGCCTCAGCATCCCCGTGTCCCAGGGCCGCTTGGCGCTGGGAACCTGGCAGGGTATCTATCTCAACGAGCACCGCAATCGGGGCGGTGCGCGGCGCCTGGTGCTGACGTTGCAGGGGCAAGCCGAAGGTGACTAGGCCGGATCAGGAAGCGATAGCGCGGGCCTTGAAATAGGGAATGCGTGGTACCGCCTTGAGTTCGAAGGCCTTGTCGTGGCGGCGGTAATCGCAATCGATGAAGCGCCATTGCACATCGCCGATGGCCCACTGGTGCGGGGCGTCCAGGCGGGGCCCGACACTGGCCTTCAGCATCAGGCCGTAGGGGAAATGCTTAAGCACGGGCACATGCTTGTAGGCGACGCCAAAACAGAAATCCCCCAACGAGTAGGCGGCGAGGCGACGTCCATGGGCGGTATCGAGTGCGGTTACCGGTTGTGGCAAGTGGCTATGATGGCCGACCACGGCATCGAAGGAGGCCAGCCATTGGTTCATTTGCGCCACCTGTGTCGCCCGCGGGTAGCATTCCATCTCATAGCCCCAGTGGGGGAACAGGATGTTCATGGCACCATCGCGCAGATGCCGGGTCGGCTCCTCCAGGCGCGCCAGATAATTGGCCTTGCGGTTGGTCCACTGGGTCCCGGTGACGATGCGGATCTGTTCGTTCAGGTCGATCCAGGGGCTCTGGTCCAGGCCGAATACATGAAAGCCGAACTCCTTGAAGCGGGCGGCTGACTGGCGGCAGGCAACTTCCCCGAAATCGCCCGTATGGTTGTTGGCCATGGACAGGTAGAATCGCTCGGGCGGCGCCAGGCGGGCCAGGGTGTCCATGATGTCCGGCGTGTGTTTCTGGTCCGGACCTTCCTTGGGCAGGTCGGTGATGACGCCTTCCATGTTGCCGATGATGTGGGTACAGCCGGCAAAGAATGCCTGCACGCTGGCATCGAAATGCAGCGGCCGGTTGAACATCATCAGGATGTCGCCGGCAAAGCCGAGGCTGTAGCGGGGTTCGATCAGATTGAGCCGGCTGTCCTGGGGCATGAACCGGATGCGGCAGGGGTTGCGGCGGCTGGGGCGGACCAGGTTGCGCCAGAGGAGCCCGATGGTTTCCCATGCATTGTATGGATTAGCGAGGCCTTTACTGCCCATAAGACAACCGTTCCCACCTGAAAACCACATGGTAGATGAAGGTGGCCGATGGCGCTGTGACTGGCTTGGGGTTTTCGCGTCCGCCTGTGCAGGTTGTGCCATAATCCCTTGAATAAATTAACCCAGAACCGGAATGGCATTAGGAGAAGGCATGGCATTGAACCTGGTTCATGCTCAGGAAGCGGCGGACCGCTGGCTGTGGCAGAAAAGTCCGCGCGACATGGGGCGAGGAGAGCGCACGGTCTGGCACATGTGCCGGGTGGTCTACGCGGTGGCCCGCGATGTCTCCATGGGCAACCTGACCTTGCATGCCATGAGCCTGGTGTATTCGACCCTGTTGTCGGTCGTGCCGCTGCTGGCGCTGAGCTTCTCCGTGCTCAAGGCGTTGGGCGTGCACAATCAGCTGGAGCCAGCATTGTTCCAGTTCTTTGCGCCGCTGGGCGATCAGGGGCGGGAGCTGGCGCTGCAGGTGCTGCAGTTCGTCGACAACATCAAGGTTGGCGTGTTGGGCTCGATCGGTCTGGGATTTCTGATTTACACCGTGGTGACCGTGGTACAGAAAGTGGAGACGGCGCTGAATGAAGCCTGGCGGGTACCGGAGCTGCGCTCCATTGGCCAGCGCTTCAGCAATTACCTGAGCGTGATTCTGATTGGCCCGGTGCTGGTGGTGTCGGCCCTGGGGGTCAGCGCGACCGTTTGGGACTCGGATTTCGTCCGCGGGCTGCGGGAAATGGAGGCCCTCGGCGGCTTTCTGACCTTTCTGAGCCGGCTGGCGCCTTACTTCCTGGTGGCGATGGCCTTCAGTTTCGTCTACTCCTTCGTGCCCAATGCCCGTGTCCATCTGCGCCCGGCCTTGATCGCCGGGGTGGTCGCGGGCGTGGCCTGGCAAACCACGGGGCTGATTTTTGCCTCGGTGGTGGTGGGCTCCACCAATTACGAGGCCATCTATTCCGGTTTCGCGGTGGGGATTCTGCTGCTGATCTGGCTTTACGTCAGTTGGCTGATCCTGTTGATCGGCTCGGATATCGCCTATTACGTGCAGCATTCCGAGCAGATCACCAAGCGTTATCGCGTCAACTCCAGTGCCGATGCCGAGGAGAAGGCCGCCTTGCAGATCATGTTCTGGGTGGCGCGCGACTTCGACCAGGGCAA
>JAEZAA010000047.1 GCA_023430625.1 Pseudomonadota bacterium | reverse complement strand
TCCAGGATCGTCTGGCACTGATTCAGGCGCCGACCCTGATTCTGTGGGGTAAGGAAGACCGGGTCCTGGATTACCGGAACGCCGATGTGTTCGAGCGCCTGATTCCCACGTCGCGCAAGGTGATTCTGGAACATATCGGCCATGTGCCCATGGTCGAGGTGCCCGAGCAGACCGCCGGACTGTTACGTGACTTCGTCCAGTCGCAGGCGGAGGCCAAGGCGGCCGTGCCGGTGGCGACCTCTGTCGGACCCGGCGTCTAATCCGCCCGCCTGGCTTTTGCCTAGAATTGTCTAGAGTGGATCAGGGAGTGATTGACCGTTAGGTGGCAGAGCATGGGTGGCCATTCGAGCCAGATGCCTGTCCACCGCCCGCCTGGAGTGACCGACCGTTTGAGCTGTAGGTGCAGGTTGTGACCGATACGCCCAATCATGTGGTAAACGTTGCCGATGAACTGACGCTGCTCGAACAGCGGCGGGTCGCTCTTGAGCGTCTGATCCGGATTGCCCAGTCCCTGGAGGCCTTGCAACAGGGGCTCCAGGCAGTCAGCGAATTGAAGTCATCACGGGCGTTGCCCGATGCGGCGGTTCGAACCTTCGAGGCGCTGGGACGCAAGATCCGTAATCTGTCCGATGCCCAGGTCAAACTTCGGCTCAACACCCTCGACCACAAGGTGGCGACCAAGCTGAAACTGGTCCTGGGACTGGCCGACGAGCTCCAGCCGGATCAGGAGCAGAGGGCGGATGGTGCCCGTCTTGCCCTGATCAATGATCTCGTCGATGAATTCAAGAAGCACGCCCAGACCGCCGTTGCCCTGCGAGTGCTGCTGAGCAGGCGTGGGGTGGAGGTCGAGCCACTGGCGCTGAGCGTCCCCGAAGAGACATTGCGCGAGCGGCTAACCTTTATCGCCAGTCGCGAACACCAATGTCGTGAGGCAGTGGTGCAACAGGTGGATCAGTTGCGAGCGGACGTGCAGACCCTGCTGGCGAATCCCAATTGCAAGCCGGCGTTAAGGGCGGTACTGATGGCTGTCCTGGAAGCGTTGCACGCGAATCTGGCTCACCTGCATGAGGGGAAGCCGGTGAGCAGCCTACCGACGCCGATTGCCGATATTGCCTTCGATACCACGCCGTTCAGCGGCGTGTCTTATGCTGAGCCCGCCCCGGAGGCCGTACCAGGTTCCGGCAAGACGGACGCGGGCGAGCCTGTGTCCGTCAGCTCTTCTGCAACCGCTGCAACGCCTGCTTCGTCTCCGACGAAGAATAAGGCGGCGGGTCCAACGGCGGTCTCTCCAACTGCCAAGCCCGGCTTCTGGCGTCGGTTTATTAACTGGATCAACACCCCTTGGCACGTGGGGTGGAAGGATCTTGAGCGGACATCGGCAAAATCGCGAAAGAAGTAAGGCCCGTCTTTCACTCCATCTCTTTCCTTACTCCCGTCATCGTCCAAATCGAACGGCGCAGCCGTCTGGCGCGAAAGTGGTTTCCCATTTCAGAGTACAGTTGTACACTGGACGGGTGCCAGACGACTCTGCGGCCTGCTTGCTTGTGCAGTGCCCGTTCCCTTTTGTGGTCTCTGGTCAAGGTCTGTGAATGGTCAGGTTCTTCTGAGGAGCAATGGGTATGGGGTCCACCGGTCGTTTCGTTCTGGGCGGTATTCTGGCAGCACGCGATGCGGTGTTGGGGACTACCCAGGTCGTGGAAGGGGTTCACAGCGCGGTATTGGAATCACTCGGCCATGTTGCGCCGGTACCCAAGGCCATTCCCGGAATTACCCAACTGGTGTACCAGAGTATCCGTGGCGTCACCAGCGTCGTCGGGCAGGGGGCTGAGGCGGCCACCGCCGCGCTTGGTGCGCTGATGCCCGGTCTGGTCGAGGAAGAGCTGGCGTTGGCGCCCTGGCAACTGCACCTGTTGAGCGGCTGCAACGCAGCCTTCGGCGATCATTTTGAACGCGCGGCCAATGCCTGGGCCTTGCCCATGTCGTTCTGGCACAAGGGACAGCCTCTATTGTTGGCGGCAGATTTGGCCGATCAGATTCCGGACGCCCGCTCCCACCTGGTGGTCTTTATTCACGGGCTGGGGATGAACGAAGCCGGGTGGCGCGATGTCACCGGCTGGAGTTACGCCCAGTCCCTGGAAGCGGAGCATGCCTGTACAACCTTGTTTTTACGCTATAACACGGGGCGCCATATATACCGCAACGGCGAAGATCTGGCGCAGCGCTTGGACACATTGCTACGGGCATATCCGGTTCCGGTCACACGGCTGACCCTGGTAGGCCACAGCATGGGCGGGCTGGTGTCTCGCAGTGCCTGTTACACGGCTCGACTACAGCAGTATGCCTGGCTTGAGGTGCTTGAGGGCGTGGCCTGCTTGGGGTCGCCCCATCAGGGCGCGGCACTGGAGAACATCGGAAACTGGGTAACCAGCTTGTTGAAATCCACGCCGTATTCCGCACCGTTCGCGCTGCTTGGCAAGTGCCGCAGTGCCGGTATCAAGGACCTGCGCCATGGCAGTTTGCGGCC
>JAEZAA010000311.1 GCA_023430625.1 Pseudomonadota bacterium | reverse complement strand
CCAGTTGGCATTGGGCCAGAGCTTGGTAATGGTCGGCAGCCACAGGCTGTCCATGGTCAAGGCGACCTTGATCCGGATGTCGTTATTGCGCTCGATCGACAGCAGTTGGTAGAACACAGTGAAGTCGGATGGGGGCAGCCCCTGGCGGTGCTGGCGCAGGCGCTCGTCCATGGCGCTGAGGTCAAAAAGCATCACATAGGGGCGGGGCATCTCCTTGAGGAAGCGCAACACCTCCAGGAGCCGGTCGCGGGGTACCCACAGGGTAGGCATCCCATCCCGGGTCGGTTGCAAGACGAAGGTGTCGCGGCCGAAGCGGTCATAAAGCGCCCGCACGACCTCCGACTCGCCGGTGGCCTGGGATGGTTCTGCGGTTGCGGGTGCTGCCATGGTTAAACCTGTGCCTGTTAAACCTGCGTTCGCTTAAATTTCATCGGGGCTGCGCAACGTCGTCGCGATAATCCGCTGTGCCCGCTTGGTTTCCCGCTGGGAGGGCAGGTTCGCCTTGTAGATTCCCTGCTCGCCCACCACCCAGGACAAAGGGCGGCGCTCCTTATCGATGGATTTCTGCAGCAGCATCAAGCCTTCCAACATCGCCTCCGGCCGGGGCGGGCAGCCGGGAATGTAGACATCCACCGGCAGGAACTTGTCGACGCCCTGCACCACGGAGTAGACGTCGTACATGCCGCCCGAATTAGCGCAGGCACCCATGGAGATCACCCATTTGGGCTCCAGCATCTGCTCGTACAGGCGCTGGATCACGGGTGCCATTTTCATGAACACGGTCCCGGCAATGACGATGAAATCCGCCTGGCGGGGCGAGGCGCGAATGACCTCCGCGCCGAAGCGGGCAATGTCATGGGGTGCGGTGAAGGCGGTGGCCATCTCCACGTAGCAGCAGGACAGGCCAAAGTTATAGGGCCAGAGCGAGTTTTTGCGGCCCCAGTTCACCGCCGAGTGCAACACCGTTTCCAGCTTGCCCATGAAGATGCTGCGGTGGACCTGCTGCTCCAGGGGATCGGGCACGGTTTCCTGTGTTTGCTGGGGATACTGGCTGCTGTCCGGATTGGCGCGGGTCAGGGTGTATTTCATGGGGTACCTCTCGTGGTCCGGCGCGCCGGAACCCGTTGCTTGCGTTGTGGTGCCCAGTCCAGCGCCCCCAGGCGCCAGAGGTAGGCCAGACCCACCAGCAGAATCGTGACGAACACCGTGGCTTCGATCAGACCCGCCCAGCCGCTTTCGCGGACCGACCCGGCCCAGGCGAACAGAAACAGCGCTTCCAGGTCGAAAATGACGAAGAACATGGTGACCAGGTAGAACTTGGCGGAAATGCGCAGGCGAGCCGTCCCCACGGACTCGACGCCGGATTCGAACGGGTCGTTCTTGGCCCGGCCCCAGGTACGGCCGCCCAGCAGGTAGGACGCACCCAGCATGATGGCGCAGATGACAACAACACCAATGAAATAGGCCGCTAAGGACCAATGGTGTGCAAGTTCGCTGGTCACAGGAGCTGCCTCCCTGCGTGGAATCAGCAACGGGGATGAAGGGGTGGTTTGCGTTGCCCGTATCAATACATACAGTTCCGGTGAGGTCGGGGAAAGGTCGCACAAGGGATCGCAAAGCGGATGGAGAGGCCTCGGGCCGATGAGGTTCTGATTTAAAAGGCGCAGCTCGCGGTCGAAAGCTGACAAAATATCGCCTGATCCAGCTATGCTTGCTGCAACGGACGGCCTGGTTGTGCAGGGCACCGCCTGTCGTCACTCTCTAGACCTTGGAATTGGGGCCTTATGCAGCATCTGATTGGCTGTATTGTCGGGGCGTATGTCCTGCTTTCACTGTTTCAGTCCACCGCCGGGATGGTGACCGGCGCCATTGTCGGTGGCTTGACCACCCTGTCGCTGCAATTACGGAAACAGGTCCGGCAGCAGCAGGTACAGTTGCAAGCGCTATCGACCCAGATCAAACAGCTATCCGCTAGCGCCGTGGCGACGCCAATCGCGCCCGCACCCGAGACTCAGCATCCGGCCATTGAGCCAGCGCCCCCCGAGCCTGCCGAGGCGGTGAGGGAGCCAGAGGTCGACGTAGCAGCGCCAGCGCCTGCAGTGTCTGAGCCGGCAATTGCTGCGATGAACGCCACGCCGGAGCCGGCCCAGGTTGCCGAACCCGTGGCGGTCCAGCCCGTGTCGCCAAGAGAGTCGGTACCCGCGGCGCCAGCCCAGCCAGCGCCTTCTGTGCTGGATAAAGCCAAGCAGTGGGTACTGGATTATTTCACCGGCGGTAACCTGATGGTCCGGGTCGGTGTGCTGATCCTGTTCTTCGGCGTGGCGTTTCTGTTGAAGTACACCGCCGAGCGGGTCGTGGTACCGGTGGGTTTGCGCTATTGGGGTGTCGTCGCGGCCGCTGCCGTCATGCTGGGTCTGGGCTGGCGCCTGCGCCGCAAGAGTACCCAATATGCCTTGGTGATGCAGGGTGGGGCGGTCGGCGTCCTGTACCTGGTGGTGTTCGCGGCCTTCCGCCTGCATGACCTGCTCAACGCCACGCCCGCCTTTGCGCTGATGTTGGCGGTGGTGCTGCTGACGGCCATCCTGGCAATTGTCCAGAATGCGGTCTGGCTTGCCGCCGTGGGCGTCACCGGTGGATTCGCCGCGCCTTTGCTGGCCTCCACCGGCGCGGGCTCGCACGTCGAACTCTTCACCTATTACCTGATTCTCAACATCGGCATCCTGCTGATCGCTCTGTATCGCAGCTGGCGTTTCCTCAACTGGCTGGGCTTCGTTTTTACCTTTGGCATCGGTTTATTGTGGGGCGCCCAGTATTACCAGCCACCGTATCTCGCGACCACCGAACCCTTCCTGCTGGCGTTTTTCGCCCTGTACACCCTGATTCCCCTGCTGTTTGCCCGCAAGCAGCCGCCCCAACTGAAGGGGCTGGTGGATGGCACGCTGGTGTTTGGCACCCCGGTGGCCTTCATGGGATTGCAATCGCAACTGGTGGCGGACTACCAGGGCTTTCCGCAGCTGATGGCCTGGAGCAGTGCGGGGATTGGTCTGCTGTACGGGATCTTGGCGTTGGTCCTGCGGCGCCCGGGCTTTGGCCTGTTGCGCGAGTCCTATCTCGCCCTGGCCGTTGCCTTTCTTACCCTGGCAATCCCCCTGGCCTTTGACGGCCGGATCACCTCCGCGCTCTGGGCGGTCGAAGGTGCTGCCTTGGTGTGGGTAGGATTGCGTCAGCGCCGTCTGCTGCCTCGCCTGAGCGGGTTGGGGCTGATGCTGGTGGCCGCCTATTTCTATCTGGATGAGCCCTCGGCCGACGTCTCAACCTTCCTGCTGAACACCGACTGGCTGGGCACACTGCTGCTCACGGTGGCGGCGGGCTTCGCCGCCGCCTGCTACCGCCGATACCGGGAGCCCTTGACCGAACTGGAGCAGAAACTGGCCTATCCGGTGTTGCTGATCTGGGGCTTCGGCTGGTGGTTGGCCGGCGGTCTGGATGAGATCCAGTGTTACTTTGGCGGGGTGCCGGAGCTGTTCGGGCAGGAGGTCTTTCTCGCCCTGACGGCAACCCTGTACTGGCTGCTGGCGCGTCGCAGCCAGACCAGCGTGGCGGTATTGCTGAGCCTGGTGACGGTGGCGACTGGGCTGATGCTGCTCCTGAGCGGGAGCGAGTTTTATGCCTCGCCCCGTGCCTGGTTCAACCTCAATATGGCGGCGGGCGCTGTGTGGGCGGGCTGCTGTCTGTGGATGGCGGTGTACGCCTGGCACCGCAACTTTACCGCTTTCAGCCCCGCCGTCGGCCGGGCGCAAGTTCTGCTGATCTGGCTGGCGGTGCTGGTTCTGCTGGGCTTTGGCTGGAGCGAAATCGATCACACGGTTAGCTGGCAGATCCGGCCCAGTATAGCGCTGCTGTATGCCCTGGTACCGCTACTGGGTTTGCTGGCACTGTCCTACCGATACCAGTGGCCGGCGCTGACGGGACCGAGCCTGCTGATTCTGCCTTGTATGGCCCTCACGCTGACAATGTATGTGATCCGAGACCAGCACCTGGGCGCGAACTATGGCTGGCTGGTGTTCCCCCTGGCGCTTGCTGCCTTTCATGGCGCGCTCAAGTCCCGCGAGCGCTTTACCCTGGCCTGGCTGGGGCGGTGGCATCTGGTGTCGTTGCTGATAGTCACCCTGGCGCTGGGCTGGCAGGGCGCCAAGCTGTTCGAAGGCTACGGCGCCAATCTTTGGAGCCTGTCGGCCTGGGGTGTTGTCTTCGTGGTCGCTTTGTTGGCCGTGCGCCAGCTGCGAGAGCGGATCTGGCCCTTTACCCGGTTCCCGGCTGAACTGGGGCTGCAGCTGCCGCGCATCCTGTTGGGGCTGCTGGGGCTTTGGCTGGTCGCCTGCAATCTGCAAACGCCCGGGCAGGCGGGTCCGGTGCCCTATGTGCCCCTGTTCAACGTGCTGGATCTCACCTGCCTGGCGGCCGTGGCGGTGATGTTGTGGTGGCTGCATCGGGATGATCCAGACTATCTGCGCCAGCCGCACTATTTTGCGTATTGGATTCCGGGCGCATTGGGCTTTCTCTGGCTCAACGCCGCGCTGCTGCGGGCCTTTCACTTCCAACTGGAGATTCCGTACCAGTTCGAGATCATGGTGCGCTCCATCGCCGTGCAAAGTGGGCTTAGTATTCTCTGGAGCCTGCTGGGCCTGGTGCTGATGGTGCTGGCGACCCGCCGTGGCTGGCGCGCGCTCTGGATTGTCGGCGCGGGTTTGATGGCGGCTGTGGTGTTGAAACTCTTCACCGTGGATCTCTCCGGCACGGGCACCATCGCCCGGATTATCGCCTTCCTGACGGTTGGCGTGCTGTTGCTGGTGGTCGGCTATTTCGCGCCGGTCCCGCCAGGGGAAAAGGCGCAGGCGCAAGACGAGGGCTAAACGGCGTCCCGCCAGATTCGGCAGTGGCGCCCGGTTTGGTTTGTATCGGGGGCGCGCCCGAG
>JAEZAA010000058.1 GCA_023430625.1 Pseudomonadota bacterium | reverse complement strand
CAGCCCCTGGGCCATGCCGGAGCTGCATTGGTATTACGGCTATCCGCTGGTGTGGGGCCTGATGATTGCGGTCACGGCGGGGCTTTTGTATTTCTTCCGCCGCAACAAATGGATCTAGACCGGCGCGCGGTGCTGGAAATAACGCCACACCAGCCCCAGCGCCACCAAGGCCAAGACACCTGCCACCATAAAGTGAGCGCCAAAGCCCAACTGATTGGCACTGAAACCACTCAAGCCACCGATCAAACCGCCGAGCACCACCTGGGCGCAGGCCTGGGCCGTGTAATCGGCGCCCTCATGCCCTGGGCGGCACTGGTTCATCATCACCGCAAACAGCGCCACCGTGGACATGCCGTCGGCAATCTGCTCGAACAAGGCCACGGCGTAGGTCGCCAGAAGCGGCGCGCCGGTGCCGGCGACCAGCACCCAGGCCAGTAAGCCCGCGGCCTGCAGTACGCCGAACAGCAACAGCGAGCACATCGCACCCAGCCGGGCATAGGCGAGCCCACCCACCACCGCACCGCCGATGCCGGCAATGCTCGCCACCAGCGTTAAAGTGCCGATGGCCGTCAGCGACCAGCCCTGGTCCACCAGCATGGGCTTGATCATGGGCGAGCCTAGAGCGTCCCCCAGCTTGAAGGTCAGCACCACCAGCAGCCAGGGCAGAATATTCGGTTGTTGGAGGAAATCGCGGTAACTGCGCCAGATCAGCGTCAAACCGCCGGGCTCGGTTCTGTCCCCAGCCGCCCGTGGCTGAACAGGCTCCCGAAAACGGAAGATCGGCACCGTCAGCAGCGCCACCAACAGCGCCAATCCGCCAATACCCGGCGCCCAACCAATCTGGTCGATCAGCACCAGCAGCAGGCTGCCGCTCAACAGCATGCCCACCTTGTAGCCACCCACCTGCAGGCTGTTGCCCAGCCCGCGCCAGCGCGGCGGCACCAGAGTCACCGCCAGACCATCGGTCGCGATATCCTGGGTGGCGGCCGCCAGGTTGATCAGCAACACCAACAACAGCAGAAGCCAAAGCGAGTCAGTAAACAGGAAGGTGGATGGCTGCAGGGCAAGCAGCGCCAGCAATCCCACCACCAGCGCCTGCAGGGGCAGAATCCAACCGCGCCGATGGCCCAGGCGTGCCGATGCCAGCCGATCCACCCAGGGTGCCCAGAGCACCTTGAGCACCCAGGGCAACGCCAGCAGCTTGAGCAGGCCGATCACCTCCAGGGACACGCCCTGCTGGCGCATCAGTGCCGGCAGCGTGTGGGCCAGTAGGCCCGACGGCAGGCCCTGGGCGCAGTAAAGACTGGCGAGCAGAAGGATGGTGGCGGGTGCCAGACGGTCGCTGGATACAGGGCTCAAGATCCGGCTGAATGAGGCCAAGGTTGCTGATCCACGGTGTGAGAAGCCGAGATCTTGCCAAGAATCCGTGCGTTACTGCAAGGCGCGAACAGCAACAGCCCGGCTTTGTTCCACTCCGCTTGCACTTTAGCTTTATGGGACACATCGCACTTGCCTGGCCGATCTCACGACCGAGGATGCTGTCATGCCCACGCCCGCGAACCTTCCCCAGATGCCCGACCTAGGCCTGACTGATCAGGTTGCCATCGTCACCGGCGCCAGTTCGGGGCTCGGTCGGGCCTGTGCGCTGGCACTGGGCCAAGCCGGGGCCACCGTGGTGGTCAACCATCTGCCGCGCAGTGCCAGAGAAGCAGGCGCTGTAGTGGCCGCCATCGAGCAGGAGGGTGGCTCGGCGCTGGCGGTCACGGCCGATATCAGCCAGGAGGACGAGGTCGAGGCCCTGTTCGAGGTGGCGCGGCGCGAGTTCGGCACGGTGCATATCCTCATCAACAACGCTGGCATTCAGGACGGCGCGCCCTTTCAAGACATGACACTGGCCCAGTGGCGGCGGGTGATCGACATCAATCTCACCGGCCAGTTTCTCTGCGCCCGGGCGGCGGTGCGCGAGTTCCTGCGCCGGGGTATGCAGCCGGAGATTTCCTGCGCGCTGGGCAAGATCATCTGCATGAGTTCGGTCCACCAGACCATTCCCTGGGCCTTTGAGACCAATTACGCGGCGTCCAAGGGCGGGGTGATGCTGCTCATGCAGTCCCTGGCCCAGGAGCTGTCGCACCAGAATATCCGGGTCAATGCCATCGCCCCCGGCGCCATCCAGACCCCCATCAACCGCGCCGCCTGGGAAACCGAAGAATCCCTGGCCGAGTTGCTGAAGCTGATCCCGTACGGCCGCATCGGCGACCCCGCCGATGTGGCGCAAGCCGCGCTCTGGCTGGCGTCGGATCTGTCGGACTACGTGATCGGCACCACCCTGTTCGTCGATGGCGGCATGGCGCTCTACCCGGGCTTTCGCGGCAATGGGTAGAGCCGGTAGAGAACAAGAGAACCAGGCCAAGGGGCAGATTATGAACAAACCCATCGAAGACTATGGCTTCATCGGCATCATGATGAGCGGCGCGCTGGTGGCGCGCGACGGCTCCATCGACTGGCTGTGCCTGCCCCGCTTCGACAGTGATGCCTGCTTCGCGGCCTTGCTGGGCAACCCGGACCATGGCCATTGGCAGATTGCGCCGGTCGGGGAGATCAAACGCGTCACCCGCCGCTACCAACCCGGCACCGCAGTGCTGGAAACCACCTTCGAGACCGCCGAAGGCCAAGTCACCCTGATCGACTTCATGCCCTTCACCGACGATGAACACTATGTGGACCTGGTGCGGCTGGTGCGGGGCGATCGCGGGCGGGTGCGCCTGCACATGAAGCTGGTGCTACGCTTCGGCTATGGCCGCGTCGTGCCCTGGGTGCGGCGTCAGGACTACGGACTGAGCGCGGTGGCGGGCCCGGATTCGGTGCAGCTGCATACGTCCGTGGACATGCACGGCGAGAACTTCGCCACGGTCGCCGACTTCACGGTCGGCGCCGGGTCCTCCGTGCCTTTCACCCTGGCCTACCATCCGTCCCACTGGCCGGCACGGCATCCGGAAGCCTGTGATACCCGGCTGGAACACACCCTCGCACACTGGCGCCAGTGGTCCGGCCACTGTCGCTTCGACTGCAAAGGCCATGATCACTGGCGGGACGCGGTGACGCGCTCGCTCATTACCCTCAAGACGCTGACCTTTCATCCCACCGGCGGCATCGTCGCTGCCCCCACGACCTCCCTGCCCGAGCACCTGGGCGGCTGTCGCAACTGGGATTACCGGTTCTGCTGGATCCGCGACGCGACCCTGGTGCTCTATGCGCTGCTCAATTCCGGCTACCGCGAGGAAGCCCACGCATGGCGCGAATGGCTGCTGCGGGCGGTGGCCGGCGACCCGCGCCAGGTGCAGATCATGTACGGGCTGAGCGGCGAGCGGCGCCTCACCGAGTTCGAACTACCCTGGCTGCCGGGTTATGAAAACAGCAGTCCCGTGCGCGTTGGCAACGCGGCGTTCGACCAGATCCAGCTCGATGTGCCGGGCGAACTCATGGACACCCTCCATGTGGGACGCAAATTTCAGCTGGAGCCGAACAAGCATGCATGGCGCCTGCAACGGACCATCCTGCGCCAGCTGGAAGACGACTGGAATAAGCCTGACGAAGGGATTTGGGAGGTGCGTGGCGGCAGGCGGCACTTCACCCATTCGCGCCTGATGTGTTGGGTGGCCTTCGACCGGGGCATCAAGGCGGTGGAAGAGTTTGGCGTCGAGGGTCCGGTGGAGCGCTGGCGGGAGATCCGCGAGACCATTCGCCAGGACATCTGGGAAAACGGCTGGAACGAAGAGAAACAGACCTTCGTTCAGTACTACGGCGGCACCGCGCTGGACGCCTCGCTCCTGCTCATGGCCGAGGTGGGTTTTCTGCCGGCCTCCGATCCCCGCTTTGTGTCCACCGTGGCCGCCATCGAGCAGGAACTGGTGGTGGATGGCCTGGTGCTGCGTTACCGCGCCGAGGATACTCCCGACGGTCTGCCGGGCGATGAAGGTGTCTTCCTCGCCTGCAGCTTCTGGCTCGCCGATGCCTACATCATGCTGGGCCGCCAGCAGGACGCGGAAGCCCTGTTCGAGCGCCTGCTCAGCCTGCGCAACGACCTAGGTCTGCTGGCGGAGGAGTACGATCCCCGGCTGCAGCGCCAGGTCGGAAACTTCCCCCAGGCGTTCTCCCACATTGCCCTGGTGAACACCGCCAACAACTTGGTATCCAGCAAGGGACCGAGCCTGCAGCGGGCCGAGCGGGATTGAGAGGCGGTTGGGCAAGACCGCTGTGATGATGTGGTAACGCTTTGCCCTGAAACGCGGAACTGGGCCTGCCTCAATTCTCGTTGTCCTGCCAGGACAGGGAATTTCGGGGCAGGCACTGCTCATCATCGATCACCACAACCCGGTTCGGCGCTTGCTCCGACCAGGACCAAAGGACCAAGTTGATATCCCTCGCCGTCGCACTTCGAGCAAAGCTCGGCACGCGTGCGCCTTGGATGCCGGCCTCAATGCAACGCCGGGCCAGCGCCCAGGTGGGCGGTTCAACGCGTTCATCGGCCAGCAGTTCCCAAGGACAATTCAGCTCATCTGGCTCAACGCCGAGACGTTCCAGGATCATGGGATTGGTGAGATCGAGAATATGGGAGCAGTCGACGTCATAACTGCACAGCAACAGTGGCTGCGTCTTGTAGGAAAGCCCCTGCTGTGCCTCCAGCCAGGCGGTTTCAAAGCGTTCGGAGGTATAGAGCGCGGGCGTACCGGTGGGATTGAAACGTCCGCCCCACCGGGCAGCGCCTTCACCCGAGGTCGGCAGAAACGCCCAGCGCGGATTGTGTGCCCGATAAACCAGCCCCCGATAGCGCCGGGCCAGTTTCTTCACGCGTAACCGCCCTCCGTGATGCGGCTGAGATAGCGCCGGACCAATTCGCCCCGACCTTCCTTGACCAGATCCTCGGCGGTCTTGTCACCCAGCGACGGAATGGGCTGAGCACGATACCAGGCAAAAGCCGCCGTCAGGGAGCCGCTCCAGGGCAACACCCGATTGACGATCTCCACCATTTCCCGCAGGCGCCGTTGAGTGGCGGCCGAGGACAGGCGGCTGGTCTTGGTGACGGCATCCTTGGTCAAGCCGGTTGCCAGCGCCAGCTCCTGCTTGCTGATGTGCAGCCGTTCAACCAGAACGTCCGTCCGAATCAGGCCATCTGGGTTGATTAAATCCGTGATCAGGTTTGGAAACATGGGGCGCCTCCTCCATTAACCCTAATTCGGTCAATTCTAGGAGGCACAACCATGATAAGCAAGAACAGGAAAAAGGAGATCCACAAACTCAATGCTTGGTGATCTTATCCAGATACCCCATGCCAAAAGCGGACACCACAAACGTCAGATGGATGATGACGTACCACATCAATTTGGAATCCGGCACATTGGCCGCGTTCATGAAGATCTTCAGCAGGTGAATGGAGGAAATGGCAACGATGGAAGCGGCCACCTTGGATTTCAGCGTGGCGGAGTCCACCTTGCCCAGCCAGCTCAGCTTCTCCTGACCCTCGTCAATATCCAGTTGCGACACGAAGTTTTCGTAGCCGCTGATCATCACCATCACCAACAGGCCGCCCACCAGGGCGATGTCGATCAACGATAGGATCAACAGAACCAGGTCGGCCTCCGCAATCTCGAAAATGATCGGCACCACGTGAAAGATTTCCTGAAAGAATTTCAGGCCCAAGAGGATCAACGCAAGGCTCAGCCCGAGATAGATCGGGGCCAGGATCCAGCGGGCGGAGTACATTAACTTTTCAAGAAACTTTTCCATAGAGGTTCCACAGCAAGGAAGACGGGCTCCATTATAGGCACGATGCCTTGAATGGAAAGAACCCTGACCACGACGATTAGGCGTCGGAAGCGTCGGGCGTTTTTGCTATGCTGCGAGGCCCTCATCACCGGTTGCCCGGTTCCTGTTCACCGGAGTGCTTGTGTCGATTTTTGTTCAGTTAGCCTGGTTCTTTCGCCTGGAATGGCGGCGCTATGCGACGGCCATGACAGCGCTTGCCTGCGTGGCCGGCCTGGTGATGATTCCGCCGAAGCTGACCGGCTACCTGGTGGATGCCATCGCCCAGAAGACGCTCACGCCGGACCAGTTGTGGCTGTATTGTGGCGGTATCGTCGTCGTGGCAGTGGTGGTCTACGGCCTGCGGGTCTTGTGGCGGATCTTTCTCTACAGCGCCTCGTTGAATCTCGCTGCCCTGCTGCGGCAACGCCTGTACCGACACCTGACCCTGCTTTCACCCGGCTTTTACCAGCGCTATAAAACCGGCGATCTGATGGCGCGCGCCACCAACGACATCGAAGCGGTGCAGATGACCGCGGGCGAAGGCGTGCTGGCCATGATCGACGGTCTGTTCTCGGGGCTGGTGGTGCTGGCGGTGATGACCTTGACCATCTCCTGGCAGCTGACCCTGGTCGCCCTGCTGCCCTGGCCGCTGATGGCCTGGCTCATGTATCGCTACGGCAATCGCCTGCACGAGGCCTTTCATCAGGCCCAGGAGCGCTTCAGCGAACTCAACGACAAGGTGCAGGAGAGCCTCTCGGGCGTGCGCCTGATCAAGGCCTTTGGCCGCGAGCAAGCGGAAGACGAGGCGTTTCGGACGATCTCGCGGCGCACCGCCGAGGCCAACCTGGAAGTGGCGCACACCGACAGTCTCTACGACCCCACCATCAGCCTCACGGTGGGTGCGTCGTACCTGCTCAGCATCAGCTTTGGCGCCTGGCTGGTGGTGCAGGAGCGCATCACCCTGGGCGAGCTGACCAGCTTCACCATGTACCTGGGTTACCTGATCTGGCCCATGTTTGCGTTTGGCTGGACCCTGAACCTGGTGGAGCGGGGCCGGGCCGCCTATGGCCGCATCGAGGAAATCCTGCAGACCCAAGACCCGATTCCGGATCAGGGCGCGGAGCTGGATCTGAACTCGGCCGATGTGACGATCCGGATCGACCGCTTCGTTTATCCCGAAGCCTCCCAGACCGCCCTGGAGAATGTGCGCATCCAGGTGCCGGCCGGCACCACACTCGGCATCGTCGGCCACACCGGGGCGGGCAAGAGCACCCTGCTCAATCTGTTGCTGCGCCTGTACGAACACGAGGGACTGCGCATCGAGCTGGGTGGACGCGACATCCGCGACTACGCGCTGGCCAGCCTGCGCCGCCAGATCGCCGCCGTACCCCAGGATCCCTTTCTGTTCTCCGCCACCATCGCCGAGAACATCGCCCTGGGCAAACCGGACGCCAGCGCGCACGAGATCGAGCAGGTGGCCCGCTTGGCGGCGGTGCACGAGGACATTCTGCGTTTTCCCGAGGGTTACCAGACGCTGGTGGGCGAGCGTGGCGTCACCCTGTCCGGCGGGCAAAAGCAGCGTATCGCCATCGCCCGCGCCCTGTTGCTGGATGCGCCGGTGCTGTTGCTGGACGACGCCCTGTCGGCGGTGGACATGGAGACCGAGCGCCAGATCCTGCACCATCTGCGGTCCGCCCGCCAAGGCCGGACCACGCTGATCGTCTGCCATCGCCTGAGCGCGGTGGAGGATGCGGAGCAAATCGCGGTGCTGTCCCACGGCCATTTGCTGGAATTAGGCGCCCACGCCCAGCTGCTTGCCAATGGCAGCTGGTATGCGCGCATGGTGGATTACCAGAAACTGGAGCAGGCCGTCGATGAAGGACGCTAAACCAGATTCTCAATCAGCAATTCTCGGCAGCCGTCGGGTGCTGGCGCGCCTGCTGGGTTATGGCTGGCGCTATCCCGGGCTCTGGGGCAAAGCATTGGTGCTGCTGTTGATCGCCACGGCGGCTGACGTGACGGCGCCGATTCTGATCAAGATCTTTATCGACGACCACCTCACCGCCCGCTATTTCCCGACCCAGGAACTGGCGCTGCTGGCCGGTGGCTACGTCGGGCTTTATTTAATATCGGCGCTGACCAGCTACCGTCAGAACATGTTGTTCAGCGACATTGCCCTGCGGGTGATCGAGAACCTGCGCAACGATGTGTTCCAGCACGTGCTGCGCATGCCCCTGAGCTTTTTCGACCACACCCCCACCGGCAGCCTGATCTCGCGCATCACCAACGACACCGAGACCATCAAGGATCTCTACGTCAACGTGATTTCCCGCCTGATCCAGAACGGCATCATGATCACCGGCATTTTCATCGCCATGGCGCTGCTGGACCCGCGCCTGATGCTGATCTGCCTGATTCTGGTGCCCCTGGCGGTGACTGCCATGCTGGTGTATCAAAAACTAAGCGCGCCCCTGTTTCATCGCGCCCGCAGCCTGGTGAGCGACATCAACGCCCGGTTGAACGAATCCCTGCAGGGCATGGCGCTGATTCAGGTGATGAACCAGCAACGCCGATTTGCCGCGACCTTCGAGCAAACCGTTAAAGCCCATTACCGGGCGCGGGTTGCCAACGTGCGCCTGGACGGCTTGATGCTGCGAGCCCTGGTGGATCTGCTGAGCATGCTGACCCTGGCAGGCCTGTTGTTTCTGTTCGGCTTCCGCTCATTGGAGCAGGTCGTGGAAATCGGGGTGATCTACGCCTTTATCAATTACCTCTCCCGCTTCTCGGAACCGCTGATCGAGATCACCCAGCGCCTCAATTTGCTGCAACAGGCCCTGGTGTCCGGCCAGCGGGTGTTTGCCCTGATGGATCAGGCCACCGAGCAGTACCCGGAAACCCAGACCGATGCCCGCATCACCCGGGGCGAGGTGCGGTTTGAGCAGGTTCGTTTCAGCTACGACGGCAAGCACGAGGTCCTCAAGGGCTTGGACCTGCACATTCCACCGGGTGGCTTTCAGGCCGTGGTGGGTCACACCGGCAGCGGCAAGAGCACGCTGATCAGCCTCCTGATGCGTTTTTACCCCGTCCGCCAGGGCCGCATCCTGATCGACGGCACGCCGCTGGAGCAGATTCCTGCGGCGGAGCTGCGCCGCCAGGTGGGCATCGTGCAGCAGGATGCCTTCATCTTCAGTGGCACCCTGGCCGATAACATCGCCATGGGCGCGGCGCTGAGCCAGGCGGAGATCGAAGCGGCGGCGCGCCAGGCCAATCTGCATGAGTTCGTGCTGAGCCTGCCGGACGGCTACCAGACGCTTTTGGGCGAGCGCGGCGGTAATCTCTCCACCGGTCAGCGCCAGTTGCTGTCGCTGGCCCGCACCCTGGCGCGCCAGCCCAGGGTGCTGATCCTGGACGAAGCCACCGCCAACATCGACAGCGAGACCGAGTCCCGCATCATGACCAGCCTGCGGGCGTTGCGCGGCAAGGTGACGATCCTGGCCATCGCCCACCGCCTGTCCACCGTGACCGACGCCGACCGGATTCTGGTGCTGCACCGGGGCGAGATCGCCCAGCAAGGCAGTCACCGGGAACTGCTGGCGACCGACGGACTCTACCGCCATATCTATCAGTTGCAGGAACAGAGAGGGTTGGAAACCGGAGCGTTTGAAGATGAGACTGTGGGAGTTGGCAACAATAGCCAAAAGGATTGAGACAGACTGAAGGAGAGAGCCCGGCCACCTTGTGGCCAGGCCGGGTCTGATCGTTTACTGGTTGAAGGTGTCCTTGGTGTTGTCGGTACCCTCTTCCACGCTCTCGCTGATGTTTTCGCCCGCTTGATCCAGCTCTTCGCCGGCGTTTTCCATCGCGCCATCTTGTTCACAGCCCGCCAAAGCGAACAGGAATACCAGGGGCAGAGCTTTCAGAAATGTGTTCTTCATAGTGCGTCTCCTTTCATTTGATATAAATCCATCGGTGGGTCCACCGGATCCACCACCGCAATGAAAAGGCCCATCGATTGTATGGCTGGACCCTCATTGCCGCTCATCGTTTTCAAGCATGGCAGCCTTGGTGGGAGGCGCTCCCAGCTCCGCTGACAACCTTCGCTAAATCGCGATATTTTTCAGCGTCCTTGGCAAGATTAAACAGCCACCACCGGTGCAACACAACATTCTCTCATGCCTGGGGCACGTCTCTCCGGCCGCCACACAGGCCAGGCCACAGGCGGGCTCTTGCAAACGGCCGCCGCCCACTGTTCTTTATGAAGTGATTCAGTTCTAACCTGTGATAGCGGTTTTCACGGAGGCAACATGGCAATCGCACAGGAACCCGCGACGCTCAAGCAGGCCACACTCCTGCAGCCCAGCCAGACCCGCACCGCGGAGGGTCACGAACGACGGGTTGGGGTGGAAATAGAACTGTCCGGCATCACCTATGCCGAACTCATCGGCATCATGACGGCATTCTTCAACGCGCCCGCCCGGGAGCAGGCCCGCTACGAACACCAGATCAGCACTGGGCTTGGCGACTTCGTGGTGGAACTGGACTCGGCACCGGTGAAGAAGCTGGATCTTCGCCACGCGGATCTCCCCGAACCGCTGGCCGCGCTCTCGAACATGACGGGCGATTTGATCGATTCTGCGGCGGAACGGATCGTGCCGCTCGAAGTCATCAGCCCACCCATGCCCCTGTCCCAGCTCGACCAGATCGAGCGACTCTGCATCCGGCTGCGGGAGGCGGGTGCGTTGGGCAGCCGCCATGCGATCTGGTACGCCTTTGGCTTGCAGCTGAATCCCGAGCTGCCGGCGCTGGATGCCGCCACCATCCTCAATTACCTGCGCGCCTTCAGCGGTCTCTATGAGTGGTTGAAGGCCCGGCGCCAACTGGATATCAGCCGCAAGTTCACTACCTACATCGACCCCTACCCGGCCGCCTATGTGGAACTTCTGATGAACCCGAACTACGCGCCGGATCTGGAGCAGCTGATCGAGGATTACATCGACCACAACCCCACCCGCAACCGGGCCATGGATCTCATGCCGCTGTTCGCCCACCTGGAGCCAGACCTGATTCGCGAACGCATTGGCGATCCCCGCATCAAGTCCCGGCCCACCCTGCATGTGCGGCTGCCGGACTGCGACATCGACAATCCCGACTGGCATTTCGCCGATGTCTGGAACGATTGGGTGCAGGTGGATGATCTGGCCAATGACCCGGACCGGCTGGCCGCCATGTGCAAGACCTACCGCGATCGCCATTGTTTCCGGCTGGAGAATCTACTGAGTGACTGGGAGGAGGAATCCCAGCAGTTCCTGCCCCACGGAGAAGCGGTGGCGGACGTGCACTGAGCCTTCTTCTTATGCCCGAACGGCACTCCTCCTATGCCCGAACTGCAATTGCCCGAACGGCTATCACCCGAACGCCAATGTCAGCGCGGAACGCCCGCACGAAAAAAAGCCCCGGGGAGGGGCTGAACGAGCGTACGAGGTAATATCACGTCGAGAGGAATCCAGCGTTGCAAGCAGCGGGGGCCTCACACCATCCCTGAATGTCCCGCGCCTCTTGGCAGGCTGTTTGCCGGCAGTACGCCAACACAACCGACCCCCGGACTGGGTTGGGTTCCAGCATACCGCGCTCAGTGCGTATGCATCCCTGGTCGACTCCGGAACCTCCCGGCATCAGGAACTTTGCAGAGACCGTGCCAGACTCGAAGCCATCTCATATCAGATTGTTTTTTAGGTATTTTTTAGAAGAATCGAACAGAGAGAGGCCGGCATACCACCGCGCGTCCGGGCACCAGAAACAGGCATCAAGCGCCAGCCTGGTGCAACGACAGGCAACCTCAAAGAAACGGCGGGAAACATCGGGAAACATCGGGGAAACGCAAACCGGGGCCAACAGGCCCCGGTGATTGTGCGCGCGAAATGCAGGTGATGCCTGCTTATTTCTTCGCCGCATCCTTGCTGTCGTTTTTGACCACTTCCAGCAGTTCGACTTCGAAAATCAGCACTTCGTTCGGACCGATGGCGCGGTTGCCGCCCGGACCATAGGCCAGGTCGGCCGGGATGTAGATTTCCCACTTCGCACCGGGCTTCATTTTCTGCAGCGCTTCGGTCCAGCCGGGAATCACGCCGTTGACGGGGAAGGTCACGGGCTCGCCACGCTGTACGGAGCTGTCAAACACGGTGCCATCAACCAGCTTGCCTGTGTAATGTACCTTCACCGTGTCCTCGGACTTGGGACTTGCACCCTTGCCTTCGGTGATGACCTTGTACTGCAGGCCGCTGTCGGTGGTCTTCACACCTTTCTTCTTGCCGTTTTCCTTGAGGAAATCTTCGCCCTTCTTCAGGTTCTCGCCAGCAAGCTTCTCGAACTCCTCCATCTGCTTCTGACGCTGTTCGTTTTGATAGTCAGTCAGCACCTGCTCGACCTGCTGATCAGTCAGCAGTGCCTTCTCTCCCGTGTAGCCCGCGCGAAAGCCCTGCACGAACACCTCGGTCTGGATTTCCGGCAGCTCTTCCTTCAGGCGCTTGCCCAGCATCAGGCCGAAGCTGTAGCTGGATTTCTGCTCCTTGGTGTCCAAGGATTTCAGAGGTTCTTGGGCTACGGCAAGAGGGGCGGCGAGTGCGAGCGAGAGTGCTGCGATAACAGCGTTTTTCATTGTATTTCCTCAAATTGGGGAGGTTGCGTGAAACTACAGTACTTACTTTTTACACAGGCGACTAGCCCATCTCAAAAGGTTTTTCTTGGAACTGTGATGTCATTGACCGCCCAGCGTACGCTGCAAATTCTCGGTCCGGGCATTCATCTGGTCACGCACGGCCTTGGCCTCGTTAACCAGATTCAGCGCCCGTTCCAGGGTTAGTCCACCGTCTGCGGGGGGCGGGGTGGGAGCGGTAGTATTCGCCACCAGGTTACCGGCCGGCTCGGCTGGAGCCGGTGGCTGCAGGCGGGCGCGTTCATCGTCCGTCAGTAGCTGAATGACATTGGTCTGGTCACTCACCTCCAGCGAACTGTAGGTACCGTCAGCGGGTGCGCTGTCGCCGTAATGCCAGACACCTTCGGCATCCTGCCATTTATAGACCGTTCGAATGGTCGCCCGTTCCGGCACCATATCCGACAGGCTCGGCAACGACAGCATGGGCTGGCCCTGCTTGTTGTTCATGAAAAACGGCAAGCCCAAGGCAACGCCGAGCAAGGCCAGGGTGAATAGGCGAAATACCCACTTCATGGTACGTAATCCTTAGGGGCCGCCCGCGTCCCCTGGCGGATGATTCAGCTCCACCAGCTCCTGCAGCCATTGAAAAAGTCTGCTATCAGATTGGTCGGCATCTTCGGCAACGTCAAGCAGATTAGCCCAGGTCAGCTTAGGACCCACTTCAACCGAAGGTTGCGACAAGGTCGGCACCGCCCGGAATAACAGCCACTGCTCGCATTGCTCGGCCTTGAGTTCGGTATCCTGCATCAACTGGCGGATGTGACGCTCGCCTTCATGCTGCCTGGGTTGCGCCCGGCGCAGTGCCCGCAGGGGTTGCACCACCTCCTTGTGCCAGGCCCGCACCCGCTGCCAGTCCGCCCCCTCGCTCACCAGGGCACGGGACTGGCGCCCCAGCCAGCAGGCATATAGCAGCAGGTTCACGTCCAGACCGTAGTCGTCCTGCAACGCCAGGCAACGCTGGCGCACCGCTTCGGACTCATAGAAGCTCAGGGAGAAACGCCAGAAGGGCTGGGTATAGGCGTTATAGGAAGATTGCGTCATCGGTGTACCACCCGTGCATCGACGCGGCCAAATGGCCTGCGTTCAAGCGCCTTGGGGCGCGGTGAAGTCTGTTCGGCATCCACAGAGTCAATTATCGCCCGCCATGGGGTAACATAGGCGGCTTTCCGGGACTCAGATAGAATAGGCGCCCATGCTAACCCTCGACCATCTCAGCTTACAACGTGGCACCTCGCTTTTGCTCACCGACGCCTCGCTGACCCTGCACGCCGGCCAGCGGGTCGCGCTCGTGGGTGCCAACGGCACGGGCAAGTCTTCGCTGTTTGCGCTGATCCGCGGCGTGCTGGCACCGGACAAGGGCGACCTCTTCCTGCCCGGCAATGTCCGCATTGCCCACATGGCCCAGGAAGTGCCTTCATCCTCCCGCAGCGCTCTGGATTACGTACTCGACGGCGACGTGGAACTGCGCCG
>JAEZAA010000156.1 GCA_023430625.1 Pseudomonadota bacterium | reverse complement strand
CGCAGAATCCGCTGACAATCCTGGGTTAACACCTGCTTAACATCGCTGCCGAACCACTCCAGGGACGCGTCCAGGTTCGGCTCATTGAGAATGTGGGCAAAAAAGTTCCGGTAGTCGTAAACCCCGTCGAATAAAGGCACCATCCCCTCGCGACGTCCCGCAGCGGCATACACATTGGGTGGCGCGAACACGTCCAACAGCTCACGGGCGCTGATGTTCTTCAAATGGAAGTGGCCGATCATGGGGCGCAAGTCATCGAGCGCCGCAATCGGGTCGTCCCCCGACTCCCACAGGTGCAGCACATCGAAATTGATACGCAGTCCCGGATGATCCACCTCCAGCAACAGGGTTTTGGTGGATTCGGCAGTGTCCGCCAACGTGTTCGGGTGGGTCTCGATCAACAGGTGCACGCCCTGCGGATAGAACAGGTCGCAGAGCTGGCGCAGGCGTCCGACGATGTGGCTGCGCTCCACGGCACTGGTGTCGGCACTGGCGCGGCTGCCGGCGAAGGTGCGGATTTTGGTGGTGTTCCAGTGCTGGGCGCGGGCCGCGAGAGACTTTGCCTTCGCCAGCATCGGCTCCACCGGACCCTCCAGCGGCAGATAGTCGCTCAGCATGGAGACCCGCAGGCCGAAGGTCTGAAGCCAGCGCGCATCGTATTCCGGCTGCGGCGCCAGGTTCTGGGCGTGAATCCCCCAGAGTTCGATGCCCTGGAAGCGATGAGTGCTGGCCCAGAGCGCCAGTTGGTCGATGGAAACCAGGTGGTGCCGAAAGGAAATGGTGCAGATGGACAGGTTCATGAGCAGGCCTCCGCGAAGGGCATGTCGGCGAGACGGGAATCCGATGCGGACAACTGGCTCCACTGCTCGAACAAGGCTTGCAGCTTGTCCTTGATCTCGAACTCCGTGCGGTCCTGCTGATCCAGCAGGCTGTAGAGGCCATCCAGCAGGGTCAGGTTGCCAGTCAGCGAAAGCTTCATGGCCCGGTACTGGATCAGCTTGTAGGTTTTCACCAGCCGCTCGATCACATCGCACCAGGCTTCGAATTCCTCAGGCGGCAGCCCCAATGCTTCCCAGAACCAGGCGTAGGCATGTTCGTAGGCGTACTTGCGAATGGAAAGCACCGGGATCTCCCGCAGGGCCCGCTCCAGATCGCCCAGGGTCACGCCCTGCTCGCCCGCCACATGGGCCGCCACCACCTGCCGAATCGCCTGGGTGAAAGGGTTTTCCTGGCGTTTCATGCACAGGGCGAAATAGGCCTGGATGGTCTCCGTGGGCGTGTGGGTGATCTGGATGCCGTCGAAATAATAACCGCCCGCCACCGTGGGCTGAGCCACCGCGTTGAGGATCTTGGCCTTGGGCAGGCGCCCTTCCCAGCGGAAGTCCGGATCCAGCATCAACCACTCGTCCGGGTCCTCGGTGGCCTGCAGCATCACGTAATGGGGGAACGGATTCTGGCTGAACTTGTTCTCCCGCTCCGGCAGGTGATACATGTCCAGCATCACCATGATGTTGCGGTGCTCCGGCCGGTTCTCGACTAGCTCCACCAAGGTTTGCAGGTTGTCCGCCTTGCTCAGGGCCTTGTCGTACCATTCGCGGATTTCCACGCCGTAGAGCAGCCGGTACCAGGTTTTGAAAAAGTCATGGTTGGTGTGCTCGGAGTGGTAGGAAATGACAAAGCGGTCGCTGACGGAAAAGTCCGCGTCCCACACGCCGAAGTAGAAGGGCCGGTGATCGACGCCGGGCGTGCGCTTGATGACTTCGCATACGCAGCTCACAAAGCAATGAACCTTGATCATGGGGCCGCTCCTGCGGTGTTCTGCGCCTGAGCGTCGTCTTCTTTCTGCTGAGGGTTCTGCGCCAGCCGCCCCAGAAAACGCGCGAGTCTGCCCACCGTGTCGAAGTCTTCCTGGGTCAGCAGCTCGTCGGGAATGTCGAAGCCCAGGTCCAGCTCCAGGTGCAGGATCAGGTGCAGGATCAGGAGCGAGTCCAGGTACAGGTCCTCGTTCAGGCGGGCGTTCTCGTGAAACGCCGCCAGATGGGGATGGTTCATTTTGTGCTGGAGCACGTTGTAGATTTCAGACACCAGGGAATTGCTCATCCTGTTCGCTCACATCTAGGAGAAAGAGGGTTAGGCCGACAGCGCTTCGAGGTCGTCAACCAGCTGGCGGCGATTGACCTTGCCATTGGCCAGCTTGGGAATCTCGCTGACCTGGCGGATGTCCATGGGCACCTGATGAGGTGCCAGGTGATCGATGCTCCAGGCCCGCAGCCTGCCGACCTCCAACAGCTCGTCGGCGACGAACTTCAGGCAGACTCGCTCGCCGGCATAGGGATCGGGCTTCTTGTAGACCACGGCATCGCGGATCTCCGGTCGCTGCAGGAAGACGTCTTCCACCTCCTGGGGATAGACGTTGATGCCGCCCACGTTGATGGTGTCATCGAGCCGCGCCAGAAAATGCAGGGTACCTTCGTGGTCGAAGTAGCCCAGATCGCGGGTACAGATAATGCGCCCGTCCGACACCACCTGAATCTCGCTGGGTGCGTCCGGCCCATTGCCAGCCGTCACACGCACATGGGGCAGCGGCTGGCCGATGGCGTTGGCGGCCTGCATGTCCCGATTGATCGCAATGCAGCCGGCCTCCGAGCAGCCGTACTGTTGAAAGCAGTGTTCGGTTTTGTCCCGCAACGCCTCGAACCATTGCCGGGGCATGATGGTGCCGGAGGTCATCACCCCATGCAGGCGCTGGCCGGGCGCTAGCAGACTGATCAGGGTATGCAGCTGGGCGGGCGAGGAGTACAGCAGGCTGCGGGGATATTCCCGCAACTTCCTGAGCACATACTTGGGGTTGATGTTGGTGGCGATCAGCGGCGTCAGTTGCCGACGCAACGCCACCAGCACACCGCAGATCAGCCCATAGGAATGGGTGACCGGACAGGCGATCACCGGCTGCATGTCCTGGGCCTGGGTGAAGTGGCTGACGTAGGCTTCGATCTCCCGGTCGATGGCAGCCCAGGTTCGCTCGATGCACTTGGGTTCACCGGTGGTGCCGGAGCTCATCTGCACCAGCACGGGCTCCTCGTCCTTCCCACGCGTACTCACGGCAATGGGATCCTGCACACTCAAAAACAGCAACTGATGGCAATGTGCCCGCTCCGCCAGGCGCTGGGCGGCCTTCAGGGGCGTGGCCGAATGCATGGGAAAGGCGGAGCCGCCATGGGCCTTGAGATAAAGGCAAAGCGCGATCCACTCCACCGGATCAGCCAGACAGACGCCAAAGCGTTGTCCCTGGCAGTCGGCCAAGGCCGGAATCTGTTCGAACTGGCGCTGGCGCCGCTCGATATCCTCAAGACTGTGGAAAGTATCGTTCAGGTAGATCATGGCAAGTCGCTCCGGCATTCAATTGAGGAATACAGCCTGTTGGGGAGAACATCCTGTTGCGCAAGACCCTGCGCCGAGGTGGCCAGCGCATTGGGAATCAGGTGATGGAATTCCTGGTCAGGCTGACGGCTGAGCTTTTTCGTCAGCAGGGATTCGGCGCGGATCTTAGGTGCGTCGATGCCCAATGCGGCCCAGCGCTCCGGCGCGATCTTGTGGGCCCGGGCATGCTGGTTCAGTTGCTGGCGGACCTGCTGCCAAAACAGCGCCTCTGGCCAGCCGTAGTGGGTCTCCAACAGGAACGAGAGCTCGGCCAGGTTGAACACGAACAAGGTGTCCATCACCAGCTCCCGCAGGGCTTCGATGCTGGCCATCCAGTAGTAGTGGTCGTCCGGCGCGTCCCGGTAGAGCGGATTCAGCCGGGCGAAGTCCGGCTTGAGCTCGGGCCGGGCCAGATAGGACTCCACGTACTCCAGGCTCTCGTGAAAGTCCCGCAGCGCCACCCGCTCGGGCCAGCCGTCGCGGTGAATCAGGATCATGTTCTGGGCATGGGCCTCCACCGCCACGCCCTGCTGGGCCAGCAGGTGCCACACGGGCAGCACGGCGACCTCGATCAGGCGCGCGACCCAGGCGGAAACGCCAAAGCGATTGACCCAGCCGTCGATAAAGGGCTTGCCGTCCGCTTCCGTGACCATCAGAGCAGTCAAAGGCACCGCTTGTTCACCGGCACGTAAATGAGATTGCAGACTCTCCCGCCAGATGGCCCCCACCTGCCCCGCCAATGCCTGGGCTTCGTCGGGCGACTCCGGGCAATAGAGGGTGCCGGCATATTCCTTGAGGATCACCAGGCCGGAGCGCTTCAAATAGGCATCGGCCCGCACCAGCTTGGCCAGCCAGCGGGAGATCGCCGGCGCCGTGCACACCGAATGGCTCGCCAAAGCTCGTACGGCGGAGGTGTTGATGACGTTCAGGGGCAATTTGACGTGGGCCTGGTGTGGGCGCGTCAGGTTGCGCAGGGTGCGCAGGGATTGGTTCGCCGCATACTGATCGCCCGCCGCGCCGAGGTACAGCAGATCCCCGCGCGCCAAGGCTAGTTGCAGCGCCTGTTGCTGAAGATGCTGCCATTGCCAGGGATGCAGGGGAATCACGCCGTAGTCGTGCAGTTCACCGCCTTGGGCATGCAACTGGGTACAGAGCTGATCCCAGGTCTTGGGCCCCACCTCGCACAGCCAGAAATCCTCTTCCAGCAGGGGCAGGCTCGCGCGCAGCTGCGAGCGGCGTACCGCCAGCCAGTGGAGCTGAAAGCCGTTGGCCGCTTCTGGCCCATACGCCTGGTGATCGTCCAGAGTAAAGCCGAGACGTGCCTTGAAGCAGGGATGGTATAGATGCCCCTCGTCGATGGCGCCTTCCAGCGCCTCATGATCCAGGCGTCGCCGTGACTGCTCGCGGTTCAGATGGGTGCGGTTCCAGTCGCACAGATTGATGGTTTGCGCCAGCTCCGAGGCGAGCGCTTCCCGAACGCTCACCTCACCCGGCAGCGCCTGGACCAGTGCCATGAGGTCGACGGGCGCCTCATGGCCATCCGCCTGCAGGTGCCGGATCGAGTCTTCCTCCAGCCGCACCCGCCCAAAGGCCGATATTCGTCCCGTAGCGATGAGAGCCAACTCACCAAGGCGCAGCCGGAACCGCACCCGCCCATCGGCGCCCGAGGTTTGTTCGCTTGGCACCAGCTTCTCAAAGAGCAGCGCCTCGACCAGTTGGCGCCGCACCCGCAACTCAAGCGACCTCATAGGACACCTCCGGCGCCGTCTGGTAGCTGAAGATCGCCAGCGGATTCTTGATGCGGGTATAGACCGCCTGCTCCAGGTTTGCCGCCAGCTCATCCACGTCGTGCACGCGGGTCAGCAGATTGCCCTTGTAGGGAATCTCCCGCTGCGCCAGCACGGTGTTCAGCAGATCCCGCCCAGCGCCGCGCAATTGAACACGCAAGGCAACCAGACGCTTGAGCGCCAGCGACAACAAGGCTTCTTCCTTCACCAGTCCGTCGGCGCCAAAGCGATGGATGATGGAGAACAGCTGGTTGAAGATCAGGTAGTAGGCAAAGCGGTCGCGGATCAAATCGTCTGGATAGAAGAGTTCGGGGGTCGAGGCCACCGAACTTTCCAGCGTTTCCAGGTGCTGGCGGTATTGGGTGGACAGGTAGAAACCCTGGTTGTCCCGGTAGAAATAGCGGCGGGGGTAGCCTTGGGATACATCCAGCAGGCTGTTCTGTTGGTGCGCCTCCAGCGCGATGCCGTGCTCGTCCAGCAGCCGGATCAAGGGCTCGATGGCGCAGTCCCAGTAGCGGTTGAACCAGTCGCGGCTGACCTGCTCCGGGGTTCGGCCTTCCTGGCTCGCCAGCAAATCGATCAAGGTTCTCAGTCGCGAAGCCTGTCCAGGCAAAGGCTCCTGCACCAGCGCGGCGATGGAGTGAATGCCGCGATCCCGCCCCGGCACAAAGGGATTGGCGCGAATGATGGCCTCGAACCCGGTTTGCTGAATGCCCGGCAGACGAATAGTGAGCGAGGCCGGGTCTTCGAGAATCTGGAATTTTGGATAGCGGCGGCTAAAGGCGCTCTGGCGCAAGAGCTTGGCCATGACCACGCCCGCACGGAGTTCGTGGACCTGATTGAAGCGCAGTGAGTTGGTGATCTTGACCGGCATGGACAGCTTGTACATCCAGTCGCTCTGCTCGCAATAGAGCGTGCGCACGGAGGACGTCGGCGTGAAGGCCGGCCCGAGCGGGCCGAGATCCCGCACCAGCCCCGCCGCCAGTGCCTGCCGCACGTGGGGCTGATGCAACAGCCACTGCGCCTGCAGGGGATGGCAGGGAATCAGCACCTCCTGGGCATCGAGCGGCACGCCATTCAGATACCCGGCCAGGGTGTGGCGCACCATCTCTTCCGCCGTCCAATGGCTGGCAGAATACTGCACCACCAGATCACGCCGGGCGGCGAAATAATGCAGCTGAAACCGGCCGGCCAGCTCCGGCGCATAGTGACCTTGATGCCACTCCACCATGCCCTGGCGACTCTTGGGCGTAGGATGGGCCCAGTGGCCGTAAAGCATGGATTGCTCCGACTCGATAAAGCGATCCCCGTTGAGCTTGGAGTCGTCCCGCCGCGCCGCGATGTAGCGGGTCATCAGCTGATAGCTGTCCAGCAGCCGGTAGGTCAGTTCCAGTTCCTTGTTTTTAAGGGATTCCGAATCCCGGCTCCCCAAGCGCCAGTACATCTCCTTGACCAGCAGCATCACCGCCGCGAAAGGCTCCAGCTCGCTCCAGTCGGTGCTTGTTCCCTGGCGGAGCAGAATCCGTCCCAGGCGATGGCGCCCCACCAGGGAGCGGTAACCGACATCAATCACCAGGCGCGCCTGTTGTCCCTCAAGCGCCAGCTCCAGAACGAACGGCTCCCGCAAGGGCGTGATGCAGCCGGCGCTATCCCGCCAGGCCGCCAGCCGATGCCAGCAGCCGGCATCGATTTCCCGCAGGTAACAGTTGATGAAGGTCTGAGAAGAAGCGTTTTCCGCAATAGCCCTTGCCGATAGGCTCATGGTCTCACCTGTCCGTTTCGGATCGCTCTCTGGCGGTAATGCCGCGCGGGAGAGTCAAAATCGAACCTGACAGTAAATGCGAACCAATATCATTAGCAATGGAATTTACAATTGTTACGAACGTCGTCGCGGCAAGACAGCCGAACAGTTCGCGCCGGCTTATGCGTTTGATCAGATAGCGCTTTTTCGAAAATGGCGAAAAGTGTTAGGGTTGAGTCCGCCAACAAACCCATGACCCCGGCAGTTCAGAATCCCAGGGCACCATTGACGCCAAGGCAGGTTATTCATGAGCAAGATCACCAGAGCAAGACAGGTACTGGCTGTAACGAACCTGGAGCGGTCCGCCAGCTATTTCCAGAACGTCATGGGGTTTGACCTGCGTGCCCAGTTTCCCGGCTGGACCTTTCTGTCCCGGGGTGCCTGTTTCCTGATGCTTGGGGAATGCCCGGATGAAACACCCGCCAGCAGCATCGGCGACCATGCCTATGTCGCCTATCTGGATGTGGAGGATGCGAATTCACTGTACGAAGAATTCACCGCGAACGGCGCCCAATTCTGCAAACAGGTCAGAGATGAACCCTGGGGCATGAGGGAGTTCGGCGTTGTGACCATCGACGGCCATAAATTCATGTTCGGCCAGAACCTCGACGCCTGAGCCGACCCACCAATCCGGTCCTAAACGGCCACCGCACGCCCCTGCCCAAGCAAACGACGCGGCCGAAACCGCAAGAACAGGCTGGCCGCCAGCAGGAACGTCAGCCACTCCGCCAGGGGTAACGCCGCCAGAATCGGCACCTGGGGCAGCCACCAGTGCAGCGCCAACAGCAGTGCAATGGGCAGCACCAGACTGCGGGAGAAGGCGACTGTCGCCGACGGCAGCGGCTGGTGCATGGCGGTGAGATAGGCGGAAATCAGCACGTTGAGGCCATTGACCAGAAACAGCGGCCAGAGGATCTGGATAAAGGAGTGCGCCAGGGCGGCGGTTGATACCGCCGAGCCGTCGAGAAACACATCCACCAGGGAATCCCGCGCGGCGAACAGCAAACTCACCAGCAAGCCACTGAGCAGCAGAATCGACCAGGCGGCGGCCGCCAGAAAGCGGTTGATCCGGTGCAGGTGGCCCGCGCCGAAGTTCTGGGCGACCAGCAGGTGCATGGCATCAGAGATGCCATAAAACACCATCAGGCTCAGGAAAATCAGGTAATTCACCACGGTGAAGGCCGCCACGCCCTCCACGCCTATTTCCAGCATCAGGATCCAGTTGATGACCAGGATCACCAGGCCCGCCGAAATCTCGTTGATAAATTCGGACACCCCGTTGTAGGCCGCACTGGCAATTTCCCGCCACTGGCGCTGGAGCGGATGAAAGCGCAGATGGCGCTGTGGTACGCCAAAATAGGCCAGCAGCACCGCCAGTTGGATGCACTGGGCGATCAGCGTCGCCCAGGCGGCGCCCGCCAGCCCGTAATCCAGGTACGCCACGAACAGGGCATCCAGCGCGATGTTGGCGACTGATCCGGTGACCAGGGCACTGGTCGCATGCACCGGCCGGCCATCGGCGCGGATGAAGTAGTAGAGCACCACCGACAGCAACTGCACCACCATGGCCAGGGCGACGATGCGGAAATACGGGCGCATCAACTCAAACAGAGATTCTGGTGCGCCCAGTGCCGCAAATACCCAGGATTCCAGCATCAGGCTTAAAGCCACAATGCAGATGCCGAAGACAGAAATGGCGATCAGGGACTTGCTGAACACGGCCGACGCCGCGCCCTCGTTGCCCTCCCCCAGGTATTTACCCGCCCGCACCGAACCACCCACGGCCAGCATCAGGGCCATGCCGAACAGCAGCGTGAAGAAGGGAATCATCAGGGTGACGGCAGCCAGGGCATCGGGGCCCACAAAGTTGCCGACGAAGATTCCGTCGACCACCGTGGCGGTGGTGATGGCCAGCAGGCCGACGATGGATGGAATGACGAAATAGAGAAAGGTCGAAAAAATCGGACCTGTCAGCACACGGCTGTCGCGTTGGCTGGGGTTCACCGGTGCTCCTTTATCGTTGCCGACTGGCGGTGGCACCTGAGGGTGCCCTGTCCATTCAGGCTATGTTATGCACCTGCTTTTCCGTCAGGCCTGGAATCAAGTCTCGACCACAAGCCAGCCTGAGAGCCCCCTCACCCTAACCCTCTCCCAGAGGGAGAGGGAATTACTGGCGTGCATGCCTTAGCCTTTCAAGGGAGGCCAATGATATTCATTCCCAACAACCCGGACAAGCATTGCGTTTGCCAGGACGGAGGCAGATAGTTTGTATGTCGCCATCACTGCCCATGTCTGGGGCATGGTGGCGAGGACGCCGTCAGGCTTGGATTCACGCAACACCCGCGTGAAATGACTGAAAGGAGCACAGCATGGAAACACAGGAGCTGCACCGCGGACGACTGATCGATCACATCCAACTGGTCGTGCGGGATCTAGCCGTCGCCCAGAAGTTTTACACCGCCGTTCTCGACACCCTGAACATCCCCATCGGCGGCACCGGCGAGGGCTTTTTCTGGGCCGACGAACTCTGCATCTCCAGCCGCGACAGCCCCTCCGCACTCGGGCAGCTGACCGGCCGCAATCACCTGGCATTCCAGGCCCAAGACCGCGCCATGGTGGATGAATTCTACAAAGTGGCCCTGGCCAACGGCGGCACCGACAACGGCGCGCCCGGCGAGCGCCCCTACCATCCCGGCTACTATGCGGCCTTCGTGCTGGATCCGGATGGCAACAACATCGAAGCGGTCTACCATGGCGAAGCGAAACGGAGCGCGCCTTCCGTGCATATCACCTTCTAGTGTCAAAAGGGCAGAACGAAAAAACAAATCAATCTGCCCCCTTTTCCGGCCGGTGATAAGATGGCTGGTGCGCAGGACGGCCCAAGCATTCACGGCCACCGCTGTCATTGGGGAGGGGTATGTTTTTACTGAAGCGCAAGGGCGATTACCGGCTGCAGTTTACCCGCACATTGAAGGAAGCCGGACGCTATCGGGTGGAGCTGTATCTGTTCACGCCTCACGAAGGCGACTTTCCCGTCTGGACGCTGACGGAGAAAAATTTCTTCCTCATTTCCCTGTCCCACCGTTTCGGTCTGATGGGCCTGCCTGATCAGGACCGCGCCAGCATGGCCGATAGTTCCTTTACGCTGCTGTCGCCACACTACGAGATTATGTACGGCTCCCAGCTGTTCCAGTACCGGGCCTCATTGGACCGGCTGCGTCAGCAGATCCTGGCGTCGGGGTTGACGGCCGAACCGCTCCGGCGCGCCCTGCGCCTGAGCCAGAACCTTGCCCTGCGCCTGCGCCGCTCTAAGCCTGAGCAGAGCAGCCAGCGGCGCTACTTCCGCCACATGGACATCTACTTCTCCTGGCGATCCGAGCAATTCTTTCTGGAGTGCATGACCCTGGAGGGCTATGCCGAGCAGGATGAAGAACTGAAGGAAGCGATCCGGGAGTTCCTGCGCCAGGAACATCAATACCGGCAGGAGCACGAGTATCTGAGCGATCTGGAAGGCACCCCCACCCGCCTCTGGAACCGCATGCACCTGTATCACCGGCTGCTGGAGTACCCGGTCGTGCTGCGAACCAAGCTCACTGAACTGGGCGAAGGGACTCGCAAGCTGGTCAAGGCTGTCTCGACCATGCTGATCATGTCGTTGTTTACCTATTTCCTGTTCAATACCCGGGCCGGCAATCAGCAGTTGTCCATGACCCTCCTGCTGACCATCGCGCTGATCTACGCCCTGCGCGACCTGCTGCGTGACGACATGATCTCCACCATCACCCGCTGGCTGCGCAAGGGCAAGCCGCGCTGGAGGATCCGTCTGTCGATGCCCTACACCAAGAAGCTGATGGCCCATCAATGGGTCTGGCTGGATTATCGCAAGCTGCCGGAATTGCCGCGGGAGGTACTGGAGCATGCCGGCAGTTGGGTCACCAGTGAGGAGCGCTGGATCATCCATTACCGCTCGCAGCTGACCCTGGGCAGGACAGCTTTCGAAAAGGATCAGTTTCAGGAGCGTCTCAGCCTGGATTGCGAAGCGCTCTGTGAGCTGATCCAGACCACCGGCAACCGGCTGTTCGTCTGCGCAGACCCGACCGCCCCCGACGCTTCGGTCGAGACGCACCCGATCGAGAAGCAGCACGACTACAACCTGCTGCTGGTGTATTCCGGCCCGGGCCAGTCGACCCCAGCAGCGCAACGCTGGCGCCTGCGGCTGGGTCACCAGGGGATCGTTCAGTGCGAAACCAAGAAATCCCACTGGCCCGCACCACCCGAGCAACCAGCACCGAACTGGCGCCGGCGCCTGGCCGCGCTGTTCAAGCGAGACTAGACAGCACGGCCAGCAGCAGGCCAATGGCGGCGCTGCCGGTAACCTGCGGTCACACCAGTGGCGCCCGGCCCAGGTAAAGCAGGCTCAGTGTTAACCGGCGCATCCGCCCATCGCATCCTTATGCTTCTGGGCTTCCTTCAGGTGGCGCTCCAGGCTCGGTTCCGCCTTGGCCACGACCTGCCGGACCTTCTCATCCTGCGCATCGGGCTTGAGCTCCTTGCGGACCGTGTCCAGGGCGACCTGATGCAGCTTGATCTGTTTCTCCAGGAACTTGCACTCGAACTCCTGTCCTGAAAGCTCCGCCAACTCTTTGCGGACCTGTTCCGCCTGCATTTGCACGCCTTTGCTCAGGGTGGTGTCTTGCAGCTCAATTCCGGCGCCGATCACCTGATCATCCAGAGACGTGTGATCGCGAATGATCATCTGCGCGGTGTTCTTAACCTCGGCACGGGAGGACTTCTCCAAGGCCAGGTGGGCGTGCTGGATCTCGCCACCGTTAATAGCATGCACAACTTGCAGGATCTCACCGTCCGAGAGCTGGCCCGACACCTTGGCGGCCGCCTTGGTGGCGGTGGCATTGGGCGTGCTGCAGCCGGCGATCCCCAAGATCAGCGGCATGATCAACAGAAACGACTTTGGCGAATTCAGAAAACTAGCTTTCATCCAGATTGCTCCTTGCAGCGTTTAAGAACTGATTTTTTGTTCACCTTAGAAGTTTACTGCTACGCCTGCTGGCTCCCCACGCTCAGGCGCCTCCTGGCAGCTTGCCCTCCAGCACTTCCGCCACCGTGGCCGGATGGTTCTTGACGGAACTGGTCCACTGCCCCCACACCGTCGGATCGATCTTGTCGCCGTTGTTGCCCAACTGCTTGAGCCGGCGCTGATCCTCGTCCGTCAGAACCTGCTTCGCCAGGGGCTGCAGGTTGCGCACGTCATTGGCGCCCAGGCCGATCATCTGCCCCACCCGCGCGCCATAGTCGTCATGCACCAGGAACAGATGCCACAGCATGCGCTCCTGCACATCCCGCTCACATTGCTGCAAGGCGCTGCCGATGTTGTGCACCAGGTCATCCCGCTCCCAGTCCATCATGGTGTTGTAGCGCCCCCGGGCCTGCACGTAGTCATTGCGCCGCTCCAGCACCTGGCGGGTCAGCTTGCCCTTGATCTCGGGCGGATTATTGGGGCCGAGGTCCGGCGCTTCCTGCAGCCCGTTATGCAGGGATGGCTCGAAATTGATGTGCGGGTTCTGCCCTGGCGCTAGATCCACGTAATAGGTCATCTGACCATCGCGCTGATTGGTATGGACCCCATGCTTGGAATGCTTCGCCTGGTTGATGGGCAGTTGCAGATAATTGGGGCCGACCCGATAGCGCTGGGTGTCGGAATAGGAAAAGGTGCGCCCCACCAACATCTTGTCGTCCGAGAAATCCAGCCCGTCCACCAGCACGCCGGTGCCCATTGCGATCTGCTCGTTCTCGGCGAAGAAGTTCTCCACGTTGCGATTGAGCGTCATCACCCCGATATGGCGTAGGGGAAAATCCTTCTCCGGCCAGATCTTGGTGTCATCTAATGGGTCCCACTCCAGCTCTGGGTGGTCGTGATCCTCCATGATCTGCACGTACATATCCCATTTCGGGTAGTCGCCCCGCTCGATGGCTTCGAACAGGTCATGGGACGCCGAGCCCAAATCCTGCCCCTGCACCTTGGCGGCTTCCGCCGCCGTCAGGCTGGCCACGCCGCAGCGGGGGTGGAAGTGGTATTTCACCAGGCAGGTCTTGCCCTCGGCATTCACCATCTTGTAGGTGTTGACCCCAAAGCCTTCCATGTGGCGATAGCTGGCCGGAATGCCGCGCGGGCTGAACAGGTGGGTCAGCATGTGCATGGATTCCGGCGTCTGGCTCATGAAGTCGAAGATCCGGTTCGGGTCCTGACGAAAGGTGATCGGGTCCGGCTTAAGGGAATGGATCACGTCGGGAAACTTGATGGCGTCGCGAATGAAGAAAATCGCCAGGTTGTTCCCCACCAGGTCCCAGTTGCCGTCCTCGGTGTAGAACTTCACGGCAAAACCACGGGGGTCGCGGGCCACTTCCGATGAATCCCGCCCGCCGATCACGGTGGAAAAGCGGATGGCTAGCGGCGTCTTCTTACCGGCCTCCTGAAACAGGCTGGCGCGGGTGTACTTGGACGCCGGCTCATCGCCGATCTTACCGGTGGCTTCCAGCTCGCCGTAGCAGACGAAACCACGGGCATGCACCACCCGCTCGGGAATCCGCTCCCGGTCGAAGTGACTGATCTTCTCCAGAAACTGATAGTTTTCCAGGGTCGCCGGGCCACGGCTGCCGACCGTGCGCTGAACCTGGTTGTTGGCAACGGGATGCCCCTGCCGGTTGGTCAGATAGCGACCCTGTGAACCTGTGCCTTTGGAATCTTTCATCATCTCCTCCAAAACCAGGCTCAACCAGAGCCGGGAGTATCGAGTGGATTAGCGGGTTCAAAGGTGCGCCAGGCGGTTCGCGGCGGCCTGTGCGCCTATCATGCGTGCCAGCATGTCTGCCGTCATACCATCGCTGGTGCGGCGAGAGGGATCAGCCCCCTGTTCCAGAAGCTGGTCGATCAGGTCAATGCGGTCGAACATGGCCGCAAACATGAGGGGTGTTTTGCCATCCGGGCCGCTGCCGTTGACGTCGGCACCGCCC